>CAZXDD010000183.1:2593-12855 GCA_964639415.1 uncultured Armatimonadia bacterium | reverse complement strand
AACTCCACCCTATCCTACACTCTTTCCCTACACGACGCTCTTCCGATCTCCATCCCACACCCCACTGTCAACCACGTTTTCCGCCCCCCCCCAACCACAGAGGCCATCACCCCGCAGGCAACCCCCGCGATTGCGCTCCGGCAGGCGCGGGCATTGCCGGGCGCCTTCTGCGGCCCCTGGATGCCAACACCACCTGCACCGCCGTGGCCAGCAGGAGCACTCCGGCACAGACCACGAACGGCGCCCGCACGTTGACGTGCTCGGCGACCAGACCGCTCACCAGGGGGCCCAGGAAGATGCCGCTACCCACCACCGCCTCGTGGAACCCGCTGGAGCGTCCCTTGCCCTCCTGCCGCCCGTGGAGGGCGTAGAACAGCGCGCTGACGTATGCCAGGCCGGCGTTGACTCCCAGCATGACGAAGGCCGCGCCGAACACCCTGACATCCGAGGTCCAGGCTACCGCCAGGGATGCGGCCATTGCCCCGGTCTGCACCAGCAGCAGGGGCCACAGCCTGTACTGCCAGCGCTGGCAGTATCTGGCGTAGACGAACACCGCCACCTGCCCGGCGCGGAAGACGAAGAGCAGCCACCCAACGACCTCGGTGGGCAGGGAGAGCATCTCGCCGATCTTGGGGAAGAGCGCGCTCACGGCGCTGGTGGCAAACCAGATGGCGAAGCCACCGATGCGGGCCATGGCCAGGAACAGCCCGGTGTTCTCGCTGCCGTCCTCGGCGGCCTGTCCCACATCGCTGCTTGCGGTCTCGGCCCGGGGCAGCGTCACGATCACCGCGACCAGTCCGAGCACGACGGCCGCCGGCACGTAGAACGCAAGCGCGTGGCTGACCGGCCACAAGTAGCCCGTGACCACCGGGCCGACCATGAAGCCGCTGCACCACATGATGTTGAACAGGCCGATGTTGCGGGTGAGCTCCTTGCGGCCACCGGTGGTATACTCCGCCATCCAGGCCAGGATGGAGGGCCAAAACAGAGACAGGGCAACTCCCGAGAAGGGCACGACCCACAGGACGTTCCGCCACGGGCCCACATTGGGGGTCAGAGCCCAGGTCAGCGCCATGCCCAGGCAACCCGCCACGGCACAGCGGCGCCGGCCGAAGCGGTCCGATACCAGGCCCGAGACCATGCAGCTTAGCATGTAGGCCAGCGACGACATCGCGGGCAGCAGGCCAAGAACGCTATTGGGGGCATCGAGCACATAGACCCCGAGGTTCTGTAGGCCCAGCCCCGTCATGGCGGCGCCGAAGTCCATCACAAACGCGGCGCCGATCAGGCGCCGCGTCGGGGAAAGCAGGCGGTTGCGCAGTGACACTTCAGTCCTCGTCTCCCATCACCTTGCCGCCGGCGTGCTCCCATAGCCGACGATAGGCGATCTCCATCAAGGGCTCCAGATTCTCCACATCCGCCCGGTTGTACTGAAGCAGTAACTGCAGGGCCTCGCCGCTGCCGCGGCGATACTCGTGCCACAGTCGCACGGCGTCCTCGCCGCTGATATCGGCGATCTCGTCGCCTCGTTGTAGGCCCAGACGCCGCTCGATGATCTTCAGGCCGCCATGCAGGCCCAGCCTGGCGAGGCCGAACCGCAGGTCCACATGGAGCTGATCGAAGATGTTCCCGAACCTGCGGCGCAGGAAGGGAAGATCGAAGGTGGCCCCATTGAAGGTGACCAGCACCGCGAACCGGGCGATGTCCTCGGCGAACTGATCCAGGTTCTCACCCGCCACATATGACCGCGTGCGCCGGCCATCATAGACGCCCACCACCGTCACCTGGTTTCGGCTGTCCAGGCCGTCCGTCTCGATGTCCAGGTATGCTACGCGGGAGCGAAACTCCGGGTAGGCCCGCCAGTGGTCGCGCGGGTGCAGGCAGCCACAGAAGTAGCGGTGGTCTCCGGACTGAAGGCTGAGCAGGGAGCTTTGCAGCGTATCACACAGCAGCTCCCAGCGTCCGGCGGAGAAGCCGCCCGGCGGCCCCGGAAGCGCCAGGGCATCCATCCAGGTCTCCGCTCCGGCCCCCCACAGGCGCTGCTCGGTAACATAGCCGACCTTGGGCACATGCACGAAGGTGTGAGTCAGCATGGGTTGGGTCTCCCGCTCATGGTTGGCACGCCGCGGGCCGGGAGGCGGCGGCGAACGGCACCTCGCCGCCGGGCTCAGAGGCCCCGCCACGACCGCCCACCGATAGGCCGGATGGCGGTGCACCTAGCGCAGTCTCGTGTTCCGCAGCTCGCCCACGGCCTCCACCATGGCAACGTAGTTGTCGGCCTTCACCTGCGGGTTGATCTCGCTGGAGGTGCCGATGAACACTCCGCCACCGTGCAGAGCGTCCGTCTGACGGACCTGACGCGCGACCTCGGCCCGCACCTGCTCAGGCTCGCCGCGCTCCATCAGGTCGACCCCATCCACCCCTCCCGCCCACACGCGATCGGGCCATTCACGGGCGAGCCGCACGATGTCCATTCCGACGGCCGGCTCGAGACAGTAGAAGCCGTCGACCCCACATTCCACCAGTTGGGGGATCACGGCCTTCCAGTTGCCGTCGCTGTGGTAGAGCACCTGCAGCCCCGCGCCGTGCCACGCCTCGACCACTCGCTTGAGCCGCGGGAAGTGCTCGGCCTGCAGGAAGCCCGGGCTGAAGATGGGCCCCTGCTTGGTGGCGAAATCGTCGGCGATGAGGATCACCGGCGAAAGCTCGGGGTCGCCGATGGCTCCGGCGCGCCAGACCTGGAACTCCGTCTCAGCCTCGATGAACTCCGACACGCAGGCCGGGTCGTCGTCGTACAGGTACGCGAATAGCGCCAGGCCCACTTGCGACCAGCAGGAGCAGAGCCCCACCTGGCTGCCGGTGTCGATGATCACCGTTCCCCCGACTTTGCTTTGCAGGGCCTGCATCTGCTCGCGGAAGGCCAGCCGGGCTGCCTCGGCATCGCGGCTGCGACGACGCATGCTCTCGGTGGCCCGCAGGACCCACTCCCGGGCTCCGGCGACGTCGGAGAAAGGACGGCTCACCGTCCAGCTCGTCCAGTTGTCATGCTGGATGACGAAGCCGTCGGGGGTGGTGATCCGCCCCGTCCCCCGGGGCGCGACGGGCGGGAAGCAGGCGTCCAGTGTGCTGCGGATGACGGTGCAGACGTCCTCCAGAGTGTAGTCAAAGCCCCTGACCCGCCGCCCGGTGTAGCGGGCCACCACACCGGGATTGTAGCTGACCTGGTCGTGCAGCGCCACCCTATCCACGGGCCGGTGCAGCAGTGTCCGCTCCACCCGTTCGCGCCGGGTGAGGACGTCATCGGCAAACAGTCTATCGCCGGCGTCGGTTCCCATGGTCGGCCATCTGCCTCGGGTCATACAGGGATCTGGCGACGGGCGGCCTCCGAGCGGCTAGACCGAACGGCCGCCCCCCGGCACTCCGGGCCGTCCCGCCTCTGGGCGTGTCTCGGCGCCGCCGGTGTTCAGCGGTACGTCCGGGGGGGACGGGAGGATGGGCAACGGCCAGAGGGCTGTCCCCCGCGCGCTACTCCTCCCCCACCTCAACCCATCGTCGTTCACGATCGCTGCGCACGATGGCATCCATCACCTGTTGCGTTGCATGGCCGTCGGCGAAGCCGGGCGTTGGCTCGGTGTCGTTGGCGATGCAGTCGATGAAGGCGCGCACAAGACTGGGTGCCTTGAGCAGGAAGGCCTCGTGCGCCACGCGGCGCTGCTCCTCAGTTTCCACGTCCCGGGGGATCCGTCCCTGTAGTTCGTCGGGTGGGGTCAGCGGCGTGGCGTCGGTCTCCCCTGCCCGGCACCCGGCCAGGCGGTTTTGCCACACATCGTGGTACAGGTTCAGGATCAGCAGGCCTTCGCGGCCGGCGATCTCGTGGCGCATGATGCGGTCGCCGGTGGAGGTCCAACTTATGTGGAAGATGCCCTGGGAGCCGTCGGCGTACTGGGCGATGAAGGCGTCGGTGTCGTCGGCGGTGGTAGGGAGCAGATCGTCGCCCTTCGGCCGCTGTGGGGAGACGTTTTTGAGGGTGGCGCACACGGACTGGATGGGCCCATTGAGCCACATGGCCAGGTCGATGTTGTGGCAGCCCAGGTCGTACAGGACGCCGCCGCCGGCCAGGGAGGGGTCGGCCCGCCACATCCAGTTGCCTCCGGGACGGCCGTAACTGGCGAGCTGGCAGACGTTGTAATGGAAGGTCTCGCCGCAGAAGCCCTGCTCCAGGAGTTGTCTGGCGTGCATGGCCTCGGGGACCCAGCGGTTGGTGAAGGCGACCATGGTCTTGAGACCCGTCTGCCGGGCGAGAGCGGCCAGCTCGCCGCTCTGTTTGGAGTCCACGGCCAGGGGCTTTTCTGAAAACACATGGCGTCCGCTTTGCAGCGCCGCCCGGGCGATCTCGAAGTGGGCGCTGTGGGTGGTGCTGATGGTGACGGCGTCCAGGTCGTCCCGGGCCAGCAACTGCCGGTAATCGGTGTAGAGCGCCGAGATGCCGAACTGCTCGCCGGCGGCTTGAAGCTTCTCCTCGGTGCGGGCGCACAGCCCCACCAGCTCTGCGCCGGGGTGGGAGAGTATCTGCGGGATATGGACGCGGTTGGCCCAGGAGCCAACCCCGATCACGGCCGTGCGGACCTTGTGGCTGCTCATGCCAAGACCTCCGGATAGCGGTGCACGCTGCGTGGCGGAGGAGGCTTCGATAGCGGGGCGCGCAATTCCTGCCCGCAGCACTACAGGCCGGGCCTGCTCAGTGGGCCCGGCCTGCCTGCACACCGTCGGGCTTGGAGCCTGCGGGACTCGCGGGTCAGCGCACCCTCAACTCGGGGTGCTTCTGGGTCACCGTGGAGCCCGGGGGCACGGACTCGGCGAGGAACACATTGGCGCCGATGACCGAGCCTTTGCCGATCACCGTGTCGCCGCCCAGGATCGTGGCCCCGGCGTAGACCACCACATCGTCCTCCAGCGTGGGATGGCGCTTGATGTCCTTGACGGGGAAGCCGTTCTCGTCCACCGGAAAGCTCTTGGCCCCCAGGGTCACGCCCTGGTAGAGTTTGACGTTGTCGCCGATGGTGGTGGTCTCACCGACCACCACACCCGTCCCGTGGTCGACGAAGAAGCTGGCGCCGATCTGTGCGCCGGGATGGATATCGATCCCGGTCTCGGCATGGGCGACTTCGCTCATGATGCGGGGGACAATGGGGACATCGAGCCGGTACAGCTCATGGGCGATGCGGTGGGTAGTGATGGCCGAGATGCACGGGTAGCTGACCATGACTTCGGCGTAGGAATGTGCGGCCGGGTCGCCGCGGTAGGCGGCTTTGACATCCTCGATCAGCAGCTCGCGCACGACGGGCAGACGAGCCAGGAACTGACCGAGGATGCTCTGTGCCTCGTTGTCGACGTCGTCCAGCACGGCGCCCCTGCCCGAGGTCTTGGCAAACTCGCTCATCCAGCGGTACCGCAAGGCGCGCTTGACCGCGGCCAGCAGCCGCGGGTACGCCAGACTCAGGCGCTCCTGGATGAACATGGACAGCAAGTCGCATTCGGTGACCTCCGACAGCCAGCGGGCGGGGAACATGCACTGGCGCAGGCAGTCCAGGGCCTGCACGACGGACTGGGTGTCGGGCAGTGTTCGGGAGCAACCGTCGGGCACGTCGGCCTCGACCTGGGCGAACAGGTCGCTGAGGGCCTCGGAGGCCTGACAGATGGCCCGGGGGGCGGAAGCGCGCCCGCAGACCTCGCAGCGCATGGGATCCTCGGGGGTTGCCGGGCAGGTCATGGCTTGGGTTCCTCCTGTCGACCGCGGTGGCGTACGTGCTGAGATCATAGGGACGAAGGCCCGCACCTGTCAATGTGCGGATGGGTTCGCGACCGGCCTTGCCAGGTTGGTCGTGGGTCGGGCACCTATCCTGGTCGCCGGTAGACAGTCTCGACAACCACCGTGCCGGCGGGGCTCCGGGCCCGCAAGTCGTTGTTGTCGGCCGTCAGTCGTTGGATGATGGCCGTTGGCCGGGCACGGAGGACCCGTCGGTGAGTGCCTACCGGCGACGCGGGTGTGGCGAACCTTGCGGTCTTGGAGGACGCGGGCACGGGGCGGCCCGAGCAGGGCTGCGGTCCCCGGCGTCGGCAACGCGCCCTACCGTGCGGGTCCCGCCGGGTGAGGAACTGCCCACAGGTGCGTGCCGGTGCTCTGCCCGGCATCGTCTTGGCTGTGGGCGGAACCTGCCGGCAGACCCCACGCCGCGAAGGTCTTGCCCGCCTGGCGGGCGAACCCCAACATGCCTGCGGGACGTGCAACTACCTCCGGGCCAAGGCTGGTGATGGCATTGCGAAGGCCGCTCGCGCCCCTGCTGTGCCCCGTGCTCATCGTTTTGCTCCAGGCCTGCAGTGTTCCTCAGGTCCCCGAGACAGCCGCCGAGACCTTCGGCTGCGAGGCCAATCCCACCGGCGACCCCATCGGCGGCGGGGAGGGTTACCGCGACATCCGCAGCGACGGCGACATCACCGTCACCTCGGCCGAGGAGTTGGTCCATGCACTGACCGGGGCGCAGCGGGGCCAGGTTCTCTTCATCCCCGACGGGACGAGCATCGAGCTCACGGGCCGCCCCACTCTGCGCATTCCGGCCGGCGTCACGCTCGCCGGCACCCGTGGCCAGCAGGGCTCACCGGGAGCCCTGGTGGTACGCAGGGACCCGAGCGGCACGATGCTGGCCACCGGCGGCGATGACGTGCGTCTGACCGGCCTGCGCTTCCAGGGCGCTGAGGGAGGCGCCGAGAGGGTCGCGGCGGCCTGCAGCTTCTTCTCCATCGGTCACTACGGGACCGAGGTGGACAACTGCGAGATCTTCGACTTCAACGTCAGCGGTATCGGGGTGAGCGATGCCGCGATGGGTGTGTACATCCACCACAACTTCATCCACCACTGCCAGAAGGGCGGTCTGGGCTACGGCGTGTCCACGAACTCCTCTGACGTGCAGATCATCGCCAATGTCTTCGACTACTGCCGGCACCACATCGCTTCCAGCGGTTCGCCGGGAGCGGGCTATGAGGCGGCGTGGAACCTCGTGCTGGAGCATGCCACCAGCCACCATTTCGACATGCACGGCGGTCGCGACCGCGGGGACGGCACGGACATCGCCGGCGACTGGCTACACGTCCACCACAATACCTTCCGCAGCACACAGCGCCATGTGGTGATTCGCGGCGTCCCGTCCTGCGGCGCCGAGGTGCACCACAACTGGTTCGCGGGACCTGCCGAGAAGCAGGTGGTCAGCGGCGGCAATACCCGGGTGTACCGCAATGCGTACGGCCCGGACAAGACGCCGGAGGAGTGATTCTATGCCGGTAGTCAGGCTCAGTCTGGCGCTGCTCTTCCTGGCCGGCACGGCGGCCCCGGGCGCGCAGGATCGCCTCGGCGACTCCCTGCCCGAGGGCGCCGTGCAGCGCCTGGGTACCGCCCGTTTCCGCTATCCCTCGGGGATCGGTGATCTGTGCTACACCCCCGATGGCCGCGGCCTGATCGCGGTGGGCAAGAGCGTTGAGGTGTGGGACCTGGAGAAGGGTCTTCTGGTTGAGGCCCGGCAGATCGCGCAGGGATCCATCGTCGGCCTGCAGCCCAGCGCCGACGGCAAGCGGGTGCTCATCGCCGACAGCAATGGCACGTTTTATGAATGGGACCTCTTGGGGAACAAGGCCGCTCCGGCCGTGAAGGTCGGCCACGGGAGCTTCCGTGCCGCTCACTACTCACCGGACGAGACGCGGGTGCTCACCACCGGCGGCAGCCCGCCGGTGGTCAAGGAATTCTCACTGGAGACGGCAGAGGAGCTTATCTCCATCCGTGGCCAGATGCACTCGTTTTCGGAAGCCATCTACGGCCCCGATGGGCTCACGGCGCTGGTGGACGGCGAGAACGGCTCCGGCCCCGTGCTGGCCCACTATGACCTGCGGACCGGGGAGCTGCTGAACGCCTGGGTCAACGACTACTATGCCCACGCCCGCAGCCTGGTCTTGTCGGCCGACCAGACCCGGGTGCTCATCGGCAGCCGTCACAGCGCCACCGAGTGGCTCCTTGACGGCTACAAGGAACTGGGCAAGTTCAGCGGCCACAGCGGGCACGCCGTGACCTCGGTGGCGTATTGCGCAGACCCGAAGCAGCTCCTCACCGGCTCTCGTGACGGCTCCATCCGCCGCTGGGATCGCGGACAGGTCAGGGTGCTCCTGCGCTGGTGCCCACATCAGGGCCATGTCACCCGCATCCGGGTGTCGCCCGAGGGCAGGTGGGTCCTCTCGTACGGCGCCAATACCGTGGCCGAAAGCGACATCGAGACCGGGGCGGCACGGGTGGACTGGGCGCGGCACCGGGGCGCCGTCAACGCCGTGGCAGTGGTACCGGGGACGTCGACGGCCGTCACGGCCTCGTCGGACGCTACGCTGCGGCTGTGGAACGTTCAGTCCGGGGAGCCGGAGGGGCTCATCGAGGGGCTCGGCCTCGGCGCCTATGCACTGGACGCGTCTCCGGACGGCGGGCGGATGGCCGCGGGATGCAAGGACGGCGTCATCAGGGAATACCGCATTGCCACGCGGGAGCAGCTCCGCGAGCTCAGCGGGCATCTGGGCTATGTGCGCGCCGTGCGGTATGCCCCCAACGGCGATCTGCTGTCCGCCGCCGGAGACGGCACGATCCGGGTCTGGGGTCCGGAAGGCACAGAGCCGCGGCAGGTGTTGCGGGGCCACCGGGGAGGGGTGTTGGCGATAGCGGTGAGCCGTGACGGCGGCCGACTGGTCAGCGGCGGCCGGGACGGCACGGTGCGTCTGTGGGACCTTAGGGACGGGAGCCTTGTCTCCACGCTCACCGGGCATCGCGGCTGGGTGCACAGTTTGGCCTTGAGCCCGGACGGCGCCCACGCCCTGTCCGGCGCCCGCGACGGCAGGGTCCTGAAGTGGGACCTGGCGCAGGGCACCCTCGCGGGCGAGACGCACCTGGGCGGACGGGCGGCGGCGCTGGCCGTCGATGCCGAAGGTCGGCACTTGTACGCCGGCGGCACCGACGGGAGCATCACCCGGATCGAGATGGCGACGATGGGAAAGGGTGCCGTTCTGTCCGGGCATGAGGGCGACGTGTTGGCCATCGCACTCTCGCCCCACGGCGGGCTGGTGTCGGCCGGCGCCGACACAACTGCGCTGGTGTGGCCCGTGGGGCAGTAGGGGATGTGGGGCCGAGGGCGCCCGGCCAGCGGGGGCCGGGCATGCTCGGGAGCTCCGGTCAAGAGGCCCGGCCAGAAAGCGGGGCCTGCCGTGGAAACGTCATCCTGGAGCGCCGGCGGCGCAAGCTCAGGCTTGCGCCGGTTGTGCGAAGGATCTCATCTAATGCCAGGAGATCCTTCGAGCCGCTCTTGCCGGGAGCGCATGCTCTCGGAATGACATTCGCGGCGAAGGCGGGGTTGTCGGCCGCACCTCTGGAGACGGAGCCCAAACGCCCGCCGAGGGCATGGACCGCTTGCGGCCCGTACCGCCGACGTCTATAATCGCGCGGGGAAGTGGGAAAGCTCGCCCACGTTCTGACGACCTCACATCGCGAGACACGGACCAACCTACAAGGGACAGGCTGGTGTAAGGCATGCTCAGCGACCTTGAGATTGCACAGGCTGCGAAGATGCGACCGATCGCCGATGTTGCCGCCGACGCCGGCATCCTGGAAGATGAGCTGGACCTGTACGGGCGCTACAAGGCCAAGGTGGACCTATCGATCCTCGAGCGGCTCGGAGACAGGCCCGATGGCAAGCTGGTCCTGGTTACGGCCATCACTCCCACTCCGCTGGGGGAGGGCAAGACGGTCACCACACTGGGGCTGGGCCAGGCTCTGCGGTACATCGGCAAGAGGGCGGTGACCACGACCCGCGAGCCCAGCATGGGGCCGGTGTTCGGGATCAAGGGAGGGGCGGCCGGAGGCGGTTACGCCCAGGTCGTGCCCATGGAGGACCTCAACCTCCACTTCACCGGCGACATCCACGCCGTGGGCGCGGCCAACAACCTGCTGGCCGCCGCTATCGACGCCAGCATCTGGCACAGGAATCCGCTGCGGATCGACCCGTACAGCATCTCGTGGCGGCGCGGCGTGGACATGAACGACAACTTCCTGCGCAACATCGTGGGCGGCCTGGGCAGCAGCGGAGACGGGCGGCCCCGCAGCACCGGCTTCGACATCACCGTGGCCTCGGAGGTCATGGCAATCCTGGCGCTGGCCGGAGACCTCAGGGACCTGCGCCGCCGGC
>CAZXDD010000183.1:0-2583 GCA_964639415.1 uncultured Armatimonadia bacterium | reverse complement strand
CCGCCGGCTGGGCCGGATCCAGGTGGCCATGAACGCCGACGGGGAGGCCGTGACGGCCGAGGACCTCGGTGTCGCCGGAGCGATGACGGTGCTCCTGCGCGATGCCATCAAGCCCAATCTCATCCAGGCTCTCGACGGCGGCCCGGCCTTCGTCCACGCCGGCCCCTTCGCCAATATCGCCATCGGCACGAACTCGATCCTGGCCGACAAGATCGCGCTCAAGTGCGCCGACTACGTGGTCACCGAGGCCGGCTTCGGTGCCGACTGCGGGGCGGAGAAGTTCCTGGACATCAAGTGTCGCGTGGGTCAGATGCAGCCCAACTGCGCGGTGATCGTCGCCACTGCCAAGGCGCTGAAGATGCACGGCGGGGCCTTCAAGTTCCCGCCCGGGGTCAAGCCGCCGCAGGAGGAGATCGAGAAGGAGAACCTGCCGGCTCTGGAGGCCGGGGCGCAGAACCTCGTGAAACACATCGAGAACATGCGCCTGTTCGGCCTGCCGGTGGTGGTGGCGATCAACGCCTTCTCGTACGACACCGAGGCCGAGCTGGCGGCGATGGAGCGCATCTCGCTGCAGGCCGGCGCGGACGCCGCGGTGCCCAGCCACGTGCATGCCAGAGGAGGCGAGGGGGGCGCGGCGCTGGCCGAGGCCGTGGCCGCCGCCTGCGACAGGCCCTCGGAGTTCAAGTACCTGTACGACCTGGACGCCCCCATCAAGGACAAGATCGAGACCATCAGCAAGACGATCTACGGCGCCGCCGGGGTGGATTACGCCCCGGAGGCGGACAAGAAGATCGCCAAGTTCACCGAGCAGGGCTACGGCAACCTGCCGATCTGCATGGCCAAAACCCACCTGTCGCTGAGCCACGACCCCAGCCTAAAGGGACGGCCGACGGGGTTCGTGGTGCCGATTCGCGACATCCGCCCCTCGGTGGGGGCGGGCTTCTTGTACCCGCTGTGTGGCGAGATGCGCACCATGCCGGGCCTGCCCACGCGCCCGGCGGCCGTTGATGTCGACATCGACGAAGACGGCAACACGGTGGGGCTGTTCTGAGCCGTCGTGGCCGCCGCCGTCTCCGTTGCCGTTCCCGGGACCGCGGGCGTCTGGCCCGCATGTCGTTTGCCGTTGATCCTCCGGCGGTGGCCGTATGGGAGGCCGCCGGGTGAGGTGCCGTGGGGAGCGCCCATGCTCCACCGGTTCGCACCTGCCGGCACCGGCGTCCACCGCAACACACCGCGATCCTACGTTCAGCCAAGGGAGACGATACCGTGAGCGCGACACTGCTTGAGGGTGCACCCATCGCCGAGAAGATCAAGGCCGATGTGGTCGCCGCCATCGGGGCCATGGCCGGTCCTCCGAAGCTGGGTGCGATCCTCGCCACCGACAACAAGGGCGCGGCCTTCTATGCCGCCAGCCAGGCCAAGGCATGTGAGGAAGTGGGGATCGACTTCGAGCTGTGCGAGCTGGGAGCGGAGGCCGATCAGGCCTGCATCGAAGCCAAGATCGCGCAGCTCAACGCCGACGCCGGCACCACGGGCGTCATCCTGCTCATGCCGGTGGCGCCGGGGGTCGATGCCCGCGCCGCCCAGCGCTGCATCGACCCCCGGAAAGACGTGGACGGCGTTCACCCCGCGAACCTCGGGGCCGTGGTGCAGGGCTCCTCGACGCTGGCCCCGTGCACGGCGCAGGCCGTGTTCGCGCTGGCTCAGGCCGCCGGCGTCCCGCTGTTTGCCGACCCCGCCGCCGCTGCCCAGAATGGTGCCGAGGTCTGCGTGGTTGGGCACAGCGAGATCGTGGGCAAGCCCAGCGCCCTCCTCTTGCTGGACAGATTTTGCACCACCACCGTCTGCCACATCGGCACGCGAGACCTCAAGGCCCACACCACCGCCGCGGACGTGCTGGTCGTGGCGGTCGGGAAGGCCGGGCTCATCAGGGGCGAGCACGTCAAGCCGGGCGCAGTGGTCATCGATGTGGGCATCAACCGCATCAAGACCGAGGATGGGAAGACCAGGACCGTCGGCGACGTAGTGTTCGAGGAGGCCGTGCAGGTCGCTTCCCAGATCACCCCGGTGCCCGGCGGTGTCGGCACCGTGACTACGGCGATGCTGCTCAAGAACGTCATCGACGCCGCGAGGCTGCAGGGGCAGTAGGGCGTTCTCGTGGGGCGCGGGCAGGTGTCCCGGCGACCTTGGCGCTTCGCCATGGCGCCGTACAGGCCCGCGCCCCACATCACGGGAGCTGCTCACCGCCGGGCCGTGTGCCGCCCCACTTGCGGAGGCTCTCACGATGCCTACCTGCGCGTATCATGGCGATGCCGCATGCCCGGACGTGATCCCCGGTTCTTGCCTCGGCCCCCATCGGCCCGTCTCCCCCGCAGGCGTCCGCGCCGTCCTGATCTCCGAGTGCGTCCCGGCGAACCCGGGCGACTGGTACGACGCCGACGACGACCCGCTCTTTGCACGGACCACGATCCAGGCCTTCCGAGACGCCGGGGCGGAGGTGTCATCCATCCGGGAGATCGAGGCTCTGGGCTTCCGCCTGACTTCGGCAGTCAGGTGCGCCAAGGCCGGCCCTGGTCTGAAGGC
>CAZXDD010000182.1:0-12883 GCA_964639415.1 uncultured Armatimonadia bacterium | reverse complement strand
CAGGCGCTGCACGGAGCGTCGTGAAGCGAAAAACCCGCGGGCCGGCCACGCGGCCGGCCCGTCCCCTCGTCTCGGCTGCCGGACCGCCCATCCCCGGGCGTTCCTGCAGCCGACGTACTTTCCGCCCCGGCAAGACCGGACGCCTCGGACGGCTCAGTCTTCCCCGGCTTCCCGCGCAGGCGGCGGCAGGCGGGAGGGTGTGGTGGTGCTCGGTCTGGAGAGGGGGTCTGCGCGGCGTGCCGTCTCAGCCCGACACCACCGCCGGCGCCGTCTCCCGTCCGTGGCCGGTCGCCACGGGTGCCGGAGCGGACCAGGCGCGCCTTCCCGCCGCCGTGAGGCGGAGACCGAAGATGCCCGTATCGCCGGCGAGGCGTCCGTACTTGGTCTTCAGCACATAGATCACATAGACGCCACCTGTTCCGTCGGGGGCCAGGCCCGGTGTGAGCACCGAGCCATCCCGGGGAGTGGTGACCTCCACCGGGGACGATCCCCACGATGGGCGCCCGTCCGGCCCCACCCTCTGTGCGGCCAGGGCCCTGTGCTGGTCGGCCTCATGCCGGGTGTGCACGGGTGCGGTAAGCGCCAGCGTCACGGAGCCCTGGGGCCCCTGGAGGGCCGAGAGCTCCCTGTAGCTCTGTCCCGCGCCGGGGAGTAGAGGCGTGACGGCGGCCCAGGGGAGGTGCCCATCAGCGGCGATGCGGGCGGAGTGGAGCTTGGCCGGCGAACCGGGTGCGAGCAGGCCGAAGGCGCACAGCAGGCCGCCGGCGCCGTCGGGCACGGCGCGCACCGCCTCCACCTGTCCGACGAGACCGGCGGACAGGTGGAGGGGAAGGCCGTCCCGGGCGATGACGCCGTCTTGGCTCACTCTGCAGGCGTAGACGCCGCCGGCGGCGGCCGGACCGGCCTGGAACGCCACCCAGACGCTCCCGCTCGGGCCGGCAACCAGCACAGGGGTGCGGGGCGTCTCCAGCTCGCCGCTCACCGTCAGGCCCAGAGGGTGTACGGCCTCCCAGTCCCGGTTGCCGGCGGCGGACAGACGCCGGAGCACGATCTGTCCGCCCGTGTGTCCGCCCGCAACGGTGCCCACCCGGCGGTAGGCCACGTACGCTCCGCCGTCACCGGAGGCGGCGATGCTCAGGTCCGCGCAGCGGCAGTCGCCTTCCTGCAGCACCACGGATCGGAGCCCCTCCTGCCACCGCAGGCGGCCGTGGCCGTCAATGCGCTGGGCGCAGACCCCCGTATGGACGTGGCCGTCTTGGGCGGGCACGTCCACGAGGTACGCCACGACCACTCCGCCCTCACCGTCACCTATCGCCACGGCGCTGTGCTCGCGGTACCGGGTGCTTGCCAGGGCCAGCGGCCGACCGAGGTTCCAGAGCCTCTTTCCCTCGGCGCTCACGCGCTGGGCGCAGAGGTCCACCTGGCCGCGGCGCGGGCCGTCGCCGTGCTTGTACTCCAAGACGACCACCGCTCCGCCTGCGCCGTCGGAGACCACGCAGGGCCGCCGCTCGTAATCGCCGCCGGCCGCTACCGGTATGCCCGCGGGCCCCCACGGGAGCGAGCCATCCGCGGCGAGCAACTGCGCCCGCACGTCGCTGTTGTCGGGGCGGCCGGGCAGTGGGACGGCCACCTCGTAGGCCACCAGGCACGGTCGGGGCTGGGCGGCCGCGGCGGCGCCCAGCGCCAGGAGCGTCGAGAGAGCCGCGAGGCCACGAGACAACACCTGCAATGGGGGGGAAGCCGCTTTGGCCGCGGAGGCCCCCGGCCTGCGGGCGCGGAACATATGCCACCTGAGTGTCGTGTATCCAGCCGGCGCAGAACGGCGTACCGGGGTGCCTGTGATGACAAGAGCGTTCGTTTTCCGGTTCATGCTTCTGTCCATTGTCCTGATGAGTGCCTGTGGGTATTGCCCGGCAGGCATGCTGTGGTGGGATGGCAGCCGCGACGCGGCCGATGCGCCGCCCGGGAAGCTGCTGAGCGACAATGACGGCTACTTTGGAGACTGCGTCCTCACCGGCGTAACGTACTCCTACGAGACGGAGCCCACGAACCCGGCGGACATCTGGCGGGACGACGCCTCGCGGTACGGCCGGCGGCTCCTGGACGGGCGCCCTGCCGGGAACTGGTGGGTCCCGGTGGGGGTCAACGGCCGGCCGCTGACTGTGGTCTTCGACTTCCAGAGGCCCTGCGCCTTCACGGAACTGGACGTGTGCTCGCGCAGCAGGCAGGTCGGCATAGAGGTGGCCTGTGGCGACGGCCCCGATGGGCCGTGGAGGCCGGCGTTCTCTGGCCCGCGGGAGCAGGCGCCGGACGAGGCCTTTCACCGCTGCGTCCTGACAAAGGGGGCGGAGGGCCGGTACCTGCGGGTGTCCGTGGACGGCGGGGGCATCTCGTATGTGGACGAGATCCTCGTCTGGGGCGACGCCTCGGCCGACGCCGATATCCCGGAGGACTACCGGCCGGTGGTACCACCGGCTTTGCCCACTGAGATCGCCTTCAGCGGGATTCCGGGGATCGAGAAGACCGCTTTCTCCGATGCCCGGTTCTGGGACTGGCAGCGAGAGATCGGCTCCCACTCGCGGCAGCCGGTGGTCTGGTGGCGGGTGCCGACGTGGAGCAGCATCACCGATACGCCCCTCCTGCCGGAGGCCGCGAGCATCACCGACAGCGTGCAGATCACGATGGCGCGCAATGAGACCGAGTGCGTGGCCCTGGCGCTGACCAACACTTCGTGCGAGGCGCCGCGCGAGGTTGCCCTCAGACTCAGCGAGTTCCGCGCTGAGGGCGGGGCCGGGCAGGACACCCTGGGCGGCGGGCTGTGCGTGGCCGGCGCCATCGGCTCCCGGCACTACGGGGTCAACCTCGGTCCACTGCTGACGGCCGACAACATGCCGGGCGAGAGCCTCCTGCGCCGGTACCTCACCAACGGTGCGGGGATCTCCGCGTTCCCCCGAGTGACGCTGTCCCGGGCCGGCTCCGCGGTTCTGTGGCTTTCGGTGACGTCCGATGGTACGCCGCCGGGGCGGTATCTGGCCCGCCTTTCTTGTGGCAGTGGCCCGGCGCTGATCGTGCGAGTCCACGTGCTGGACGTGACTTTGCCGGCCCCGCCTGTGTGGCTCAACACCTGGAGCGGCACGACGTCGATGTTCCCGTTCGTCTACGCCGACCGGGCGCGTAGGGAGGTTGCCTACAAGCAGTCTCTGGGCATCTCGGTATGGAACGGCTTTCCGGAGCCGGAGACAGATGCCGAGATCGCCCGGCGCAGCGGCCGGGCGGTGTTCCACCTCTATGGAGTGCCCGACAAGTACGTCCACGGCGGCTACGCGGGGCGCATCGAGCCCGAGGAACTGGGGGAAGAAGACCGGCAGGCCATCTCGGAGCACGTGGCCTCGCTGGTGAGACGGGCCACGGAGCTGGGGCTGGACTACGACGACTGGTACGGTGAGATCTGGGACGAGCCGGGGCCGGGTAACTCGGCGCTCTATGGTGCGCTGGCGAAGATGATGAAGCAGGCGGACCCCAGAGTGCAGGTGTACTGCAATCCGTGCTTCTGGTCGGGCAGTGGTGTGCTGGGCGACGCCGAGGTCTACAGGGCGCTGCGCCCGTGGTACCGGGAGCATGTGGACATCTCGGTGCCTCTGTACCTGCTGCTGCGCGACCGTCCGCGGAGCTACGGGTTGTTTGACTCCCCCCGGGCGGTGCGGGCATCCTATGCCGTGAGCACTCAGTCGGCCAAGAGCGAGCAGGCGCCGCAGGTGCAGGCTTACCGGCGCATGGCCTGGGACGCTTTCTCGCGGGGCTGGAACGGCTGGGGCTTTTACTCATACTATGCCCCGCGGGGCAACCCTTGGAATGACATGGACGCCGATTGGCTCGAGGACCGGCCAGACTATCTGATGGTCTATCCCGGGCCGCGCGGCCCGATCGCGACCCGGCAGTCCGAGGCGGTGCGGGAGGGGTGGGAGGATTACTGCCTGCTCACGCTGCTTGGCCAGCGCGGCATGGACGCCGAGGTGGAGCGGATTCTGCAGGCGTACGCCGATGGTGCCGAGCCCGAGGCCCTGCGCCTGCGGGCCCTGCAGGCGGCGGCCGGCGGGTAGAATAGCAGCGGCTGTGGCAGACGGCCAACGGCGGCGGCGCACAGGTCGCCGCCCTACAACGGCCGACTTCAACGGCGCCTCACCCCCCGGCCCTGCGGGCCGACCCCCTCTCGGCGTCTCTCCGAGCCGCTCTTACTCGTCCCGCAGGGCGGGACCGACGAGACGGGAGGAGGGGGCAGAACCGTCTCGCCCGGGGTCTTCCCGGGGGGAAAGCCCTGGCGTCCACTCACGGACGACCGGCCATCGCCGTAGAGGCCGCCGTGCACCTGCTGTGGCCCTACACGGTGCGGATCACGCCGCGCACCAGCCCTAGGATCTGCACGTCTCGGGCCACTATGGGCTCCATCGTCGAGTTCTCGGGGCGCAGCTCGATCTCGCCCTGGCGCCGGTAGAAACGCTTCACCGTGGCCTCGTCCTCCAGCAGAGCAACGACGATCTCGCCGTCTCTGGCGGTGGCCTGCCTTTGCACCACCAGCAGATCCCCGTCCAGGATTCCCGCCTCGATCATGCTCTCGCCCTTGACCTGCAGCATGAACAGGTCGCCGTCTGGGAATAGCTCGGCCGGCAGGGTGAGGGTGTCGTCGATGTTCTCGGCGGCGAAGATCGGCTCACCGGCGGCGACGCGTCCCAGAAGCGGGGCGTAGCGCACTCCCTTGACGGGCAGCGCCGGGGTCTCGGCGTCCACATCGCGGGCCCGGATCGCCCGGGTCAGTGAGCCATCGCGCTCGATTAGGCCCATTTTCTGCAGCACATTGAGGTGGAAATGCACGGTGGAGCTGGACTTGAGGCCCACGGCGTCGCCGATCTCGCGCACCGTGGGGGGGTAGCCCCGCTCCCGTATGACGTCGACGATGAAATCCAGGATGCTCTTGCGGCGTGCCGACAGCCCCTTGTCGCCCATGGTTGACAGGCCTCCCTTGGTGGGCAGGTAGCGTCGGTCAAGGATCATAGCATGGCGCAATCTGTTTGTCAAACAGATATTCGACTTCTGGAGTGGCTGATCTTGAGTTCGGGTATTGTGACCTTGACCCCGGCGGTTGACGCGGTCCGCCGGGGGGTCTATCCTGTGCGCGTTTCGCGGTCCTGTGTGGACCGATATGCCAAAGGATATCAGGAGCCCGTTCGTGCAGCGCAGATTTGAGGGCAAAGTTGCCATCGTGACCGGCTCATCGTCGGGGATCGGGAAAGCGACCGCCAGGAGACTGGCCGAGGAGGGCGCCGCCGTCTGTATCGTGGCCAAGCACAATGCCGAAGGGGGCCGGGCCACCGCCGAGGGCATACGGCAGGCCGGTGGCAGTGGTTTCTTCGTCCAGGCCGATGTCTCGTCCGCCGAGGACTGCCGCCGGATCGTGGAGGAGACGGTGGCACACTGCGGAGGCATCGACGTGCTTGTCAACAATGCCGGGATCACCCGCTTCAAGGCCCTGCCGGAACTGGATGAGGACCTCTGGGACCACGTATTGGACACGAACCTAAAGAGCGCGTACCTGATGAGCCGGTGTGCGGTGCCGCACATGCTTGGGCGCGGCGGCGCCGTGGTGAACGTGTCCTCGGTTCACGCCGAGGCCACCTATCCGGGCTCGGCGGCCTATGCGGCCTCGAAGGCCGGGCTGTGCGGGATGACGCGCTCGCTGGCTCTGGAGTTCGGCTCCCGGGGGGTGCGCTTCAACTGCCTGCTTCCGGGCACCATCGACATCTCGCTATACAGCCGACGCGGCGACGCGCCCGACCAGGAGACCTGGGAGCCACGCCAAAGCCCGGTCCAGGTGCTGGGACGAACCGGCTCACCGGCTGAGGTGGCCGCCGGGATCTGCTTTCTGGCCTCCGAGGAGGCTTCCTTTGTCAACGGCGCCGGCCTCACGGTGGACGGCGGACTGCTCTGTGTACTGAGGGACCACTAGACATGAAGATCACCGGGCTGGAAACGCTGTTCGTCAAGCCGCGCTGGGTGTTTCTGAAGATGCACACCGACGCCGGGATCGTGGGCTGGGGCGAGCCGATCGTGGAGGGCTGGTCGCAGACGACGGCCGCCGCGGTGCACGAGATGGGCCGGTACCTCATCGGTCAGGACCCGCGACGCATCGAACACCACTGGCAGGCGCTCTACCGCGGGGGCTTCTACCGCGGCGGCCCCGTGCTCACCAGCGCCCTGTCGGGCGTCGAGCAGGCGATGTGGGACATCACCGGCAAGTGGCTGGGGGTGCCCGTCTACCAGCTTCTGGGCGGCGCCGTCAGGGACAAGATTCGCGTCTACGGCCACGTGGGCGGAGACAGCACCGAAGCCTACATCGCCTCGGGCCAGGCCAGTGTGGAGAAGGGCTTCACCGCGGTCAAGACCGGCATGTTCGGGGCGGTGGAATTCGTCGATAGCCCGCGCTTCGTCGCCGAGGCGGCCGAGAAGATGGCCGCCCTGCGCCGGGGCGTGGGCGAGAGCGTGGACATCGGCGTGGACTTCCACGGCCGCGTGAGCCCGGCCATGGCGGTGAAGCTGTGCAAGGCCCTGGAGCCGTACAACCCCATGTTCATCGAGGAGCCGTGCCTGCCCGAGAACGTGGACACGCTCGTGACCGTCGCCCGCAGCACCACCGTCCCCATCGCCACGGGCGAGCGGCTGTTCACCAGATGGGGCTTCCGCGAGGTGCTGGAGAAGGGCGCGGCGGTGATCCTGCAGCCGGACCTGTCCCACGCCGGGGGGATCTTCGAGGTGCGCAAGATCGCCGCCATGGCCGAGGCCTATTACGCGGCGATAGCCCCCCATTGCCCATTGGGCCCGATCGCTCTCGCCGCCTGTCTGCAGGTGGATGCCTGTACCCCGAACTTCCTGTGCCAAGAGCAGGTGAACATGGGCGAGGGCTACCTCAAGCAGCCCTTCGAGCTGAGGGATGGCTACATCGACGTTCCCACCGGCCCCGGCCTGGGAATCGAGGTAGATGAGGAGGCCATCGGAGACAAGCTCTACGACGGCGCGTGGGACAATCCGAGGCTCTGGCACGAGGACGGGTCATTGGCGGACTGGTGAGGGGGGCAGGGGGAACGGTGGGGACACGTCTCACCACAGAGACTCAGAGACTCAGAGACACAGAGAACGGCGGAGTACGGCGAACGGCGGGCAGGATGCCTGCGCTCCCAGCAGTGGAGTACGGCCAACGGCTGCGGGCCTGGAGGCCCGCGGGCACGGGGACCCATCGGTCTGTGATTCCGGACGTTGCGCGAAAGCATCGCCAACGACGCACGGCGACGACCAACGGCGTGCGGTCCTGGAAGACCGCGGGCACGGTGGCCGGCGATAGGGGCTGGGGCTATCGGCGAAGTGCGGGTGGCGCTCGGCGTCGTCCCCCTCGCCTGGCTTGGACCTTTCCCCCACCGTTCCCAGCCGTTCTCCTTCCGTTCTCCTTCCGTTCTCCGTGTCTCTGCGTCTCTGTGGTCGGCGGGTCTCCGTGGAACTCCGTGTTCTCTATGTCAGTCCAGGGCGCCGGACCGGCTCAGTGTGATGTAGTTCATGCACCACTCGTCATTGCCCAGAAGCGCCTCGGCCGCGGCCAGCTCGGCCATGATGCCCGGCTCCAGGGGGTCGATGATCGCCGAGTCAAGACCGGCAACCATGCACTGCACCAAGAACACGCGGTTGACCAGCTTGCGATGCGGCAGGCCGTAGGAGATATTGCTCAGGCCACAGGTGATGTGACACTCCGGACGCTGCCTCCGAATGGCCCTTACCGCCGATAGCACGTGAGTGCCGGTCTCGTGGCAGGTTCCCAGTGGGACGATGACCGGGTCGAGATAGATGCGCTCCGGGTCGATGCCTCGAGCGGTCAGGGTATCAATGAGCCGGAGGGCCGTCTCCTCTCGCTGCAGGCTATCGGAGGGCATGCCGTCGTCCCCCATCGCGAGTGCCACCACGTTGGCTCCCGTCTCGGCAACGAGTCCGATCAGGGCATCGAGCTTCTCCCTCTCGTACGTGATGGAGTTGATCAGCGGCAGCGCGGAACCGGTGTACGCGTCCAGGGCGGCTTCGATGGCGCGCACACTGGGGCTGTCAAAGCTCAGCGGCTTGTCGGTGACCGCCTGAATGGTCTCGGCGAGCCACAGCATGTCCGTGATCTCGGCTTCGCCGGAGGTGCCGGGATTGGCGTCGATGAAGTGGGCCCCGGCCTCATCCTGCCGCCGGGCCAGGTCCGCGATGTAGTCGGCGTTTCTCTGGGCGATGGCCTCCTTGGGCTTTGCTCGCGTTCCGTTAATCAACTCGCCAATGATCTTCATTGATAGGTCTCCTTTCGCGCCGGTGCGGGACTGCTGGGGAGGGCAGGGAGGAGCGAGATGCCTGTCACCCGCCATTGCGCAGCGCCCTGGCCATAGCCCTGATATGGGCGGGGGTGGTACCGCAGCAGCCACCCACGATTCGTGCCCCGGCGTCGAGCAGTGCGGGCAGGTCTGCCGCCATCTCCTCGGGCGTCTTGCGAAACACGGTCTTCCCCTGGATAAGCTCAGGCAGACCGGCATTGGGTTTTGCCCAGAGCGGTAGCGAGCTGACCTGTGCCATCTGAGCGATGACCTCAACCATGCTCTCCGGACCCGAGCCGCAGTTGGCACCGATGACCTGGGCCCCGGCGGCGGCGAGCTCCTCCGCCGCCTGCTCTGGCTTGACGCCCATGATGGTCGCAGCCCCCCTTGGCCCCGGCTCGAAGGTCATTGATACCACCGCCGGGAGCGAGGAGTTATCGTGCACGGCCTCGAGCGCGGCCCTGGCCTCCGCTAGATCGGACATGGTCTCAATCACGAAGCCGTCGACCCCGCCTGCAACGAGTGCCGTCACCTGCTGGGCGAAGCACGCGATCATCTCTTGCTCAGAGACGAGCCCGAGCGGTCGCATGAACTCGCCCGTTGGGCCGATTGAGCCCATCACAAGCGCCTCATGGCCTGCCCCCAGCCTCGACAGAGCCGCGCCCGATTGGGTGAGGCTCGAGGCCGCATCTTCCAGGCCGGCCTTCGCGAGTTTCAGGCGGTTGCCGCCGAAGGTATTTGTCAGGATGATCTGCGCCCCCGCCTTCACGTACTCCATCCCGATGCCCGCCACGGCGTCGGGCCGCAGTGTGTTCCAGGTTTCCGGAATCTCGCCGACACCCAGCCCCAACCTGGCCAGCTCCGTCCCCCAGGCTCCGTCTGCGATGATGTGTGTGTGACGTGAGAGCAGCCCGTTGAGCGTCATCATTCTATATTCGCCTGCCTTCCATCAGTCTCACCGACGTAGAGCTTCACCATCTGTGCGTACATACCACAGCCCATCTTGCCCTCCGGACAGGACCCATGGCGAATGCACTTGGGGCCCGCTCCCCGGAACACCGCCGGGCAGACATCCCTGGCGATGGTGAGCATCTGCTCCGCCACCTCTCGGATCTCCCATTGCGCCCGCCGGCAGAGACGCTCTTCGGTTAAGTGGAGCAGCTCTCGGGCGTTCATCGTCACGAAGAGCTTGGTCTCGCAGGCATTGGGCAGGACGTAGCGGGCATCCTCATTGCTCCGCTCGCCGCGACGGCCCAATGCGTCGTTGATCTGCGCATAGCGCTGGGCGATGATCCCCATGGTCTGGGCGAAGAACTCCGCCGCATCCATGCAGCCATCGGGCGTCTCCACCATGTGCCCGGCCAACTGGGGAGGGATTACGTAGTCGAAACCGTCGTGGTCCACATAGCGCTGGCTACGCTGGGAGTAGCTGGCGATGCGATGCCTGACGAGCTGGTGGCTCATCGCGCGGGAGACGCCCTCCACAAAGAAGGTAAACGCGATGTGCTCGATGGGGCTCATGTGTCCCATGCGCCTGAGGCGGGCGACGAAGCTCTTGGCCGACGATGGGTCCTGCTGTAGGAGATCGGAAGTGTCGGCGGCGTAGCACAGCCTCGCCGCCGCAGCCACGACCTCCTCCGCGTCCGGGGTGTACCGGACAAGCTCCACACGTGGTGTTACTGCTCTCATGGACCTTCGTCCCTTCCAGACTGTGTTTCCCGTGTACGGCAGTTGCGGCGTCACCCGCCGGCCCTGTCCGCAGCGTCCCCACCACCGCCGCCGTGGACCCCGGGCGCAGGGTGATGCTTGGTGGGGTCCGCCGCGTCTGCCCCGGACCCCTGTGGGGCCGGTGTCTGAGCCGGTGAGTGGCCCCGGTATCCTCCGGAAACGGGTTGCATCACCTCAGGCGCGCCGGCTTCCCGCTCCGCCCCAGGCTCCGGGCCCTGGGAGCGAGAACGGACAAACCGCGCCTCCTAGGAGGCGCGGTTGAGTGGTCACAGTGGCAGTGATAACGCACTCCCTCCCTCGAGGGGCTGTCGGTACACGCCGGCAAGGCCGTCTCCTGGCTTCCGGGTCTGCCTACTCCCTGCCGCCTTCCCATCTCGCGCGCGAGACAGTGGCTGATGGCAGGTTTCGTCTCCGGTTACAGTTGCGGGGCAGCGACGGATTTGCACCGTCTTCCGATTGCCGGGGAGCCCGATTGGGCTCCGGCGCTACCTCACTGGCGCTGGGTATTCAGTTGTCTCGGGCAGATCCATCGTCCCTGAACGTTACAGGGTCACGGCGTCCGCCATGGGCAGATTGGGAGGACATGCTCCGTTGTGCGGGGCGGACGATGAATGGTGATAGTATGAAGCCGATATCGGTGGCGGTCAACAGCCCTCTGGTTGACCGCGATCAACGTGCGGTAGAACTCGCCGGTCGCCGTTTCCGGTCGTCTTCCGGTCGCCTCGAGCCTGGCCCGGCCTGAAGTCCGCCTGGCGTTCCTCTCCCCTACTCCACCTCAAGCACGCCCAGCACATTCACCCCGTATCGGCCCTCCCTGTCCTGCCACCACAGCACGTCGGCATTGGCCACCCTCACGGCATAGCGCGGGTCGGTTCTCAGGGTCTCGGCGGCGTCGGGCAGCCAGAGGCCGAGGCGGTAGCTGCCGGCGGGCAAGTCGGCCGGGAGCAGGGCGTCCAGGGCGATCTCGTGGACCAGCGGCCTGTACTCGGGGTCGACCGGGTCGAAGGGCTGCCAGGTGCGCGGATCGGCTTCCGTCTCAAACGGGTAGACGGTACCGTCGGCGGCGATGAGAGTGATGAGCACCGGGCGCGGGTTGTGGAGGGTGCAAAAGCCCCGGTTGATGAGGCTGACTCGAGCCTGGAGGCGGTCGCCGGGACTGAGTCTGGCAGGGAAGCCGGCGTCCTGCAGCTCCAGACGATAGCCGAGATGGTCGGTGATATACTCGAACTGGGTGCGGATCACCGGACGGCCCAGATGGTCCTCGAAGTACCCGTCCGACAGCGGCAGCCCGGCCTGCTCCACCTGCTCCCTGGTGATGGGCGTGGCGAGCCAATCGTCGATGGTATAGGGCTTGCCCTCGCGGCCGGAGTAACTGTGGGCGAGGCTGAAGCTGCTGTAGTGGTGCAGGCGGAGGCGCTCAGCGGCGCGGAGGCCGTCCAGCTTGCCGCCCTGATCGTTCCAGAACAGCTCGCCATCCACGGCGACATAGGCGCTCTGGCGGGTCATGGTGTCGAACTCGGGGTTGCCGGGATTGGAGTACAGCGGTGGCTCGGTCCAGGTGCCGCCGCAGGTCTCGCCGGCGAGGAACCCGTCATTGTTGAACCCGATGCGGGCCGTAGGGCTGGTCTTGTGGGCACTGTCGGCGTCCACCTCGGCAAAGCCCCCGAAGAGTGGATCGTCCAGCACCCAGCGCTTGTACTTGGGCACACGGACCTGGGTCATGCGGTCAGAGGGGAGCACCTCCAGCACTTTGGCGACGATCCTGGCCAGGGCGGCGTGGTCCTGCTCGATGTTGTGCTTGGAGCTGTGCCACTCGCCCCAGGCGCCCACGAAGCCGGCCTGCATGACGAAGATGACATCCACGTTGCTTTGGATGATCGGCGCCAGTTGATCGATGTGCTGCAGGACGCGCTCCGGCGTGGGGCCCACGGGGCCGCCCATGTCGCGCTCGTAGGCGAAACGCAGGACGGCTTTGAGGCCATTGCGCCGCAGGGCATCGAGGCTGTCCTGGAGCCATTGGAGCTTCTCCGCCGGTATCGGCCCATCGACGTATGGGTCCAGGTAGACATACGTCTGGGCCAGTGTGAGGCCGAAGGGCTCGTAGGCGGCGGCTTCCGAGAGCCACCACTCGTCGGAGAAGCCTGGGGGGACTTTGCCCTGCACGAGGGCGGCGGGGCCCCACTCGGGCTTGCCGGGCTCGGCGGCGATGAGCGTCTCGATGCGCCAGCCGCGCTCGGGATTGCGCAGACCCAGGCGCCCGCCGGGATCGGTGGGGCGGATGCCGCGGAAGGTAACGGTCTTCATGGGAGCCTCATCTCCTGTGGCAGGGATGGCGGTGCATAGGGCCGCGCAGAGGACAGCGGCGCAGAGAGGGAGTGCGTGGCGGGAGGGCATGGGGTACCTCGGGCTATAGGGCGTGTTGGTAGGCGGGCAGGCGGGAAGAAGTTCGACGCGGGCGATGGGGAGGCCTTCGGGCCGAGGGGCAGAGCGCGGGAGGGACGGATGAACACGGAGACACGGAGAACGGCGGAGAACGGCGGAGTACGGCGGAGTACGGCGGAGTACGGCGGAGTACGGCGGAGTACGGCGGACGGCTGCGGGCGAGACGCCCGCGGTCCCAGGAACGGCTACGGCCATGGCTACGGCCACGGCGAACGGCTGCGGGCTTGGAGCTCAGATTATGCAGGTTCCGGGCAGGCGCCGATTCACGTCACCTCACCCCCCCCGGCCCCCCTCTCCCTTACTCCGCCAAACGGCCGGCGGAGACGGGAGGA
>CAZXDD010000181.1:0-12920 GCA_964639415.1 uncultured Armatimonadia bacterium | reverse complement strand
ACGAACCGAAGACGCCATCAGCCCCATAGGGCGACACAGAGATAGCCGTGGGCGTAAGCCCGCGGACCACCCTCGTCACGAGCCGCAACGATGTGTCCTACGGCGTGCGCCCTCCAGGCTGCCTGGCCTCCATATCCCCCACCAGGTACAACTCCGGATGGTGCCCGAAGGCCTCTCCCTCGATCTGGGCCCCGCCCGTCTCGCCTCCTATCAGATGCAGCGTGTCGCCGGAGACCACCGCCATGGGCAGGTTGTTGTTCAGCGGCAGCGGCGTCGCCCGGCCGAAGGCCTGCTCCTGTACGTCGTAGACGAAGACATCGCTGAAGTAGGGATTGTCCGGGTAGTGACGGGTGGTCTCCCCGTACGCCGGCGTCGTCGTGCCGTCGAGGCGCATCACCAGTGGGTACTGGCAGCCGCCGATTAAGATGATGTACCGGTCCCGGAACACGATCTGCCCGGCGGGGAAGTTGCCGCTGGAGATCGGCGTGTCTGCCAGGCGCTCCCAGGTGTCCGTGGCCGGGTCGTAGCACCAGTTGTCCACCACGGTGCAATAGGTCCCGGCTGCGTTGTCATCGCCGGTGGCCCCGCCGATTACGTAGACCTTCCCCCCCACGGCGGCGCAGGCGTGCACCCAGCGCGGCGTGCCCGGACACTGGGCGAGCTCCCGCCAGCCGGCCTGCAGGTCCTCGGTATCCAGCCACAGCAGGCGCGCGCCGAGGCCCGGCGTGCCGCCCGCGCGGTCAGAGTCAGTGTGGAACCCTTCCAGGTCATAGTCCGCCCCGCCCATGACGTAGACTCGCGAGCCGATGGCGCAGATGCCCGCCCCTCCCACCGGCCACGGCAGCTCCGGCAGGGCCTCCCAGCTCCAGCCTTCGGCGCCGCTGTACAGGCGGTACCCATCCCGATAGCAATAGGGAGCGTCGTAGCTGAAGCCGCCGCAGCAATAGAGCCTGTCATCCACGGCAATGGCACACAGCTCCTGCCGCGCGGGCCCGGGCAGGTCCGGCAGCTCCCCCCAGCCGGCCTCCGGACTGGACAGGTCCAGCCCCCACGCCTTCTTCAGGAAGCCGCGGGGGTAGACATGCTCCTTGCCGGGGACGTCCCTGCGCCCCTGGCAGAAGCCCCCCACCGTCACGAGGTGCCCGCCCACCATGCCGCCATCGCTGTCCTGGAAGCCCTGAGGCAGGTTCGGGCCCTTGTGCCAGGTGATCTGCAGAATCAGCGGCAGCTCCACCGCAGGCTGGGCGGAGGCAATGGTCGCAAAGGCGAGCAGCGAGACAAGAGAGGGATACATGGATCACAGGGCTCCCGGTGCGGTTAGAGTGGGGTACGGGGCGGCGTCGGCCGAGACTGTGTCGGGCTCATCCGCACTCGGCAGAGTTGACAGAGACACCGCGTGGACGAACTCGCCCTTGGCGAGCGTGGCCATCTGTTTCGTGTTGAGGTCGATCAGGACGATGTTGGAACAGAAGGTTGGTGACGACCTGGTCGCCCGGGAGGAGGAAGGTCTGCGCAGACCCCCATGTGAACAAGGGAGCGTGAAGGCCGATCGGGAAGCGGGTGCCGTCGGCGGCCTCTGCGGAAAGCCCCCCCAGGCCGGGGAACACGTCCACCCACCTCTGAGCCCCGCCGCCGCGGAGGTCGCCTCAGCGCCTGCTCGCCGGAGACCCAGCGGCGACACGCGGGAGTCGGCATACGCGGGGCTGAGGGCGACGCCGAGGGCACAGGCGGCCAGTGCAGACACACGACGCGGCGAGAAGCGAGTCATCGGGCCTTCTCCTGTGGCTGCGGAGTTGCGCGACCGGTACCGTTTCCACCGTCGTTACGCAGCCCTACACCCTCTCCACCGCCACCCGGATCTCGAACTCCGACAGCCCCGAGGGCACGAAGCGCTCGTCGTAGACCTCCACCGCGCCGCAGCGGGCCTCACGGAAGCCCGACTGCGGCAGCCATGTCTCGTTGATGAACCCGTAGGCCTCCGGAATGGCCCCCAATCCGCCTTTCACCGTGAACGCCGCGTACTGACCGGCGGGGACGGTGACTTTTGCCAGCCGCTCCGGCACGTCGTCGAAGCAGGTCACCTCGATCCCGGCCAGGTACGTGTCGATGCCCGGCGTCGGGCAATCCTGCGCGTAGGCGTAGCCGAAAGAGACGCCCGGACGGGCGTGGTTGGGGATGGCGGGGACCTCCCAGCAAAGCCGGTACCACAGGCTCGGCACCAGATGCCAGCCATGCTGCTCGGGGTTGAACGCGACGCCGACCAGCTTGATCGCGGGCCTGGTCTCGATACGAGGTTCCATCGGTTCCATGAGAAGTCTCCGCTATCCGGGGGGGAGTCGGCGAGTCGCGGGTCGGCGAGTCGCGAGTCAACGGATGACGGCGGCAACGGTTAGGCCGCACCCTACTCCGGCGGCGCCGGCGCATCCAGGGAGCGCCGGTGCTTCCAGGGCAGCAGGACCGCGGTGACGCGGCCGATGATCTTGTCGGCAGGGACGGCTCCGAAGTCGCGGCTGTCCTCACTGGCGTTACGGTTGTCGCCCAGCAAGATCACATGCGCTTCGGGAACCACGCCATAGACCGGCCTCTCCCGGACGCCCTGCTGGTCCCGGAGGTAAGGCTCATCCACAAGGTGCCCGTTGAGCCAAACGCGGCCTTCCATCACAGCCACCGAGTCGCCACCCACGGCGACCACCCGCTTCACCAGGAGCTCTCGCTCCTCATCCGCATCCGGGTTCTTGGTGACCACCACGTCGCCGTGCTGGGGCCCCTCACGCCGGTACGCGTCGATGCGGATCATGTAGTAATCGCCCGCCTGCAGTGTGGGCTCCATCGATTCGCTGACGATGGCGCCGAAGCGCACGCTGCGGTAGAGCCACACCACTCCCAGCGCGATGGCGATCAGCAGCAGAGCGCTGATCCAGCCCGCCACCGGGCGGTTGAGGCCGCCGGAGGACTCCCGTCTGCTTGACCTCGTGCGTGCAGTCATATTCGTGGTGTCCGCGAGGCGGGCGGAGGGCCCGCCCGCAGCGATAGGATGGCGAGGCGCTCGGCGCGCCTCGCGCGAGGGTAGGTTGTACCGGGCCGCTACAGAGCCGCCAGGAGCTTCAGCCCGGCATCGATGGCCATCTGCCCCGCCTCCGGGCACAGCTTGCTCCAGCCCGAGGGCGTGGGCTCGTACCCGCCCTGCTCGAAGGCCTGCGGCGTCGGGACATAGCCCTGATAGTCATTGGCGTAGCCGACGAAGCCGGTATGGGGCAGCGGGGAGCGGGCCTTGAGATCGAGCTGGTACTCGACGAAGAGCTCCAAAGGCGCCGCCACCAGGGCCCCGTCACCGAGACGCAGGGCCTGGACTTCCACGCTCTCGCAGTAGTCGCCGCGGTCGGCGAGCTTGAGAAGCTCCGCGGCGAATAGCGCCTCCGGCACCCCGTCCACCTGGGCCTTGATCGGTCCAACGCTCGCGGCGACGATGCGCCGCGCCCGCTGCACCTGCTCTTCTGTGAATCTGCGCCCGGGGATGCAGACCATCTCCAAGGCACATCCCAAAGAGACCTGGTCCGTGGTGTCCTCGGCCTCCAGCAGGCCCATGAGAGCGGCGGCGCCGACGATCGTTCCCAGCCGGTGGGCCTCGTGGAAACCCCGCTTCTGCTGCGGGCGACGATAGTCAATATGGTTGATGTTCCCGGTGGCACCGTTGAGCAAGAGCCCCACGCCCCCGCGCTCGCGCTCGACCAGGCCCAGTGCATAGCCGGGCCAGTCGGCACTCAGCAGCCAGTTGTCGCCGGCCAGGATCGCGGGATGTAGAGCGTAGTTCACCAAGGCGGCAATGGCATTGCCCTCGGCATCATCGACACGGAGCACCAGCACCTCCGGGTCCGTCGGCCCCAGGACCTCGGCCACTCGCGCCGGGTCAAGGCCCTCCCAGTTCATGTGGGTCACGCCGTCTTGGGTGCGCAGGCGGCGATTGTTGACCGGTGCCTGCGCCGTCGCGGCTCCCCAGGCGAGTCTTGCCGGACGCAGGCTGTCGTGGGCCATCTTCACGGCGCCCGCGGCGATGCGGGCGGTCAGGGCGTGCAACTGCTCGTCACCCGGCTCGCCGAGGATGCCCAGGAAGGCCGGGCCGGCGTGGGTGTGGGTGGCGGCGACCAGGAGGCGCTCCGGAGGCAGGCCGATGCTCTCGGCCACCTCGGCCCGCACCCTATCGGCCACAGGTTTGTAGAACCCGCAGAGGTCCAGCACCACGATCCCCACGGCCTCGCCGCCATCGTCCTGTAAGAGCAGCGCCCGGGCGTACAGCTCGTCGTGCACCCCCCTGCTTCCTTCCTCCCGCACATTACCGTCCATCCAGCAGCCGATGTGGGGGGTGATGACGGCCCTGGCGGCTCCGGCCTGCAGTGACATTGGACAGCCCTCCGGTCGACCGGCGAAGTTCCGGTCCATCCTACCGCAAGATGACGCCGACCGCCACATGCAAAACGCTCCCCCTGGCACCGGGGTTCCTGCCCGGCCCGGGTGCCGCTCTGGAAGTCCGGCCAAAGAGCCCACCTGGACCGGCTCATGTCATTCTGAGCGCCAGTCTCGGGCAGCGAGATAGCCAGGAACATCCCTGAATGCCGGGCGATCCCTCGGGCTGCTTTTCCCGGGAGCGTCCGCCCTTGGGATGACAGTCCCATGCGAATCTGGGCTCTTCGGTCGCGCTTGGAGCAAAGTCGCCCACCGGATGACCCGTCAACTCCCGGCGGCCGCCCCGGACAATCCCCTCAACCCACATGCCGCGGTAGCCGATACTCTCTTAGCGGGTAACAGCGGAGGCGCCGGCGGGAAGGCCCCCCACCGAAGAGACACTTCAGGAGCCGTCCGGTCGCTGTCGGCCCGGCCCCAAATGCCCTGCGACCGGCGCCGCGACCGCGCCCGGTGTCGCACCCCCATCTGTCGACGTGGCGTCCATCGTGGTCGGAGCCCTTGGGACTCGCCGTGCCGGCCTGTCACCACCGGCACCCATCGGCGGGTTGCTCAGGCCCGGGACGCCCGACAATACCGGCATCGCCAGCGATAGGTGCCGGGAACCTCAGGCCGCGACGGAGGTGGGCCACAGGCCCCTCCGTCGCGGCCTTTTTTGTGTCCGCAAGGTGCGGGCCACGTCGGGCCGCGAAGATGCGGCCAGGACCGACAAGCCCGGGAACGGCACGGAACGCGGTCAGGCAGCATCCTGTTCATCTTCCGTGCCCTCACAAAGGTGAGCCGGCGTCTCGCGCGGAAGGGTGCTTTGTGAGTAGCTACTCTTCCTCCGACGAACCCGTCCGCCGTGCGCTGTGGGGAGCCCGCGTGCCTTGACCGCTGCGGACAGAGCCCATCGCCTCCAGACCGAGACGCATCTTGCCCTGGCCCCGGTTCGGGACCGGGCCCGCTGCGTGTTGGTGTTCCCCAATACCTACCACATCGGCATGTCGGCCCTGTCGGTGCACGCCCTGTACGCGGCGCTCAATGAGCGCGGCCTCGCCTGCGAGCGGGCCTTCGCTCCCGACGGTCCGTGGCCCACCGACCTGCGTTCACTGGAGAGCCAGACACCGCTGGCGGGCTTCGACTACGTCCTGCTCACCAGCTCGTTCGAGCTTGACTGGCTCAATGTGCCCGCGATGCTGTCCGCCGGCGGCATCCCGCCGCTGCGGGAGGACCGCGAGGACCACCACCCGATTCTGCTCGCCGGCGGTCCGGCGGTAACCTGCAATCCCCTGCCGCTTCTGCCCATCGTGGACGGCTGCGTGCTGGGAGAGGTGGAGCCCATCGCCGACCGCCTGGCGGCCCTGCTGCTGGAGGCCGACAGCCGGCAGTTCGTGTTCGAAGGCCTCGCCGCCCTGCCCGGGGTGGTGCTGTCGGGTGTGGCGCAGGGGCCGGTGGGCCGACTGGTGGCTGCCGACCTGCAGGACTTCTCCACCGAGACGGCGATACTGACGCCCGACACGGAGTTCGGGAATCGGTTCCTGATCGAGATCAGCCGGGGCTGCGGGCGCTCTTGCGCCTTCTGTCTGGCCCGGCAGATCTACCACCCCTTCCGGGCGCGCCGGCCGGAGCTGCTCTTGCCCCGCATCCGCCGGGCCATGGAGCACACGCCCCAGGTGGGTCTGGTGGCGGCGGCGGTCTCCGACTATCCCTGGGCAGGGGAGTTGTTCCCGGCGCTGGAAGAGATGCGGGCGCGGGTCTCGGTGTCCTCGGTGCGGGCCGAGAGCGTCTCCGACAGTCTGCTGCGTCTCCTGGCCGCTTCGGGGCAGGGCACGCTGACTTTGGCCCCGGAGGCGGCCACCGAGGAGGCCCGGGCCCGGGTGGGAAAGGCCATGCTCGACGAACACCTGTTCCGCGCGGTGGAGCTTGCCCTGGCCCACGGGATCACGCGGTTCCGGCTGTACTTCATGGTCGGCCTACCGGGGGAGACCGCCGAGGAGGCGGCGCTGATCCCGGAGTTGGTGGCCAGGCTGCGTGCCGCGGCCCCCGGTGCCACTTTCAGCCTATCCGTGAGTCCCTTCGTGCCCCGGCCGCACACTCCCCTCGCCGATGTGGCCGTGCTGCCCCAGGCCGAGGTGCGTCGGCGTATGGCACATTTGGGCGACGACCTGCGGCGGCAAGGGGTGACGGACGTGACCCTGGGCTCGGCGCGCTGGGCCGAGGCCCAGGCGGTTCTGGGCCGCGGCGGGCCGGAGCTGGGCGAGGCCCTGGTGCGGGCCTCGCTCGCCGGCCGCTCCTATGCGGACTTCAGGTCCGCGGTCAAGCGTATCGGCCGCAAGTGGACGGCCTATCTCGCCGCGGGGGGCGTCTAGTGGCCTTCGTCTACCTGCTGTCCGCCGAGGACAGGGACCTGGAGTTGGCCCGGGCCGAGCTGTGGGCGATGACCGGCTGCGAGGCGGAGGGCCTCGTCGGCGTGTCTCGTACCGCGTGCGACATCTCTCGCGCCGCCTACACCGCCGCCTGTGGAGAGCTGCTGGCCGAGGCCGACGGTCTTGATGAGCTTTGTCGGGCCACGGCCCGCCTCGGACTGGAGGAGGACCAGTTCCGCGTGGAGGTCAGGGACCTGCCGCCCCGGAGCGGGATTCCCCAGAAGGATGTGGCCCGGTCGATCGCCGATGCCATCGAGGGCTATCCGAACCTGGACCGGCCCAGGGTGCGGTTCCTGGCCCTCGGCAGTCAGGGGCACTGGCGCCTGCTGCGGCTGGTCTCGACGATCCGGCGCGATTGGCTGCAGCACTCAAAGCGGCCCCGGAATCTCTCCATCGCGCTCTCCGCGCAGCACTCCCGGGCGCTGGTGAACCTGGTGGCGGCGCCGGGTGATCTGCTATGGGACCCCCTGTGTGGGGTGGGAACCGTACTGATCCAGGCAGCGTCAATGGGAGTGCGGCCCATCGGCAGCGACAGCAACGGGCGCCACGTGCAGTATGCCAAGGAGAATCTGGCCCACTTCGGCTTCGAGCCCCGGGTGATGCACGCCGATGCACGGCAAGTGTCGCTCGGGCGGCGCGTGGACGCCATGGTGCTGGACTTCCCCTACGGCCATGCCAGTCATGTGGAAGAGGGTCTGTACGCCGAAGCTCTGAACAATCTGGCGCCCCAGGCGTTGAGAATCGCTGTGATCGTCTCGCGCCCGGCGGAGCGGCTGTTTGAGGGCCTGGGCCTTGCCGTTCTGCGCCGTGCGGTGGTGAGCAAGCACCGGCTGGCCCGGCATTTCTACATTCTGAGCGCCGTCGACGGCGGCCAGACACGATAGCTGCGCCGTCCCGGAGCCGCGGCACTCGGCGCAGCGCCAAGGCGCGCACCCCGATCCCCGGAGACCGCCCGCGGGACGAGCAGAACGCACGAACAGGTGGGCATGAGACCATGAGGCTGACACCGGTATTGCTACTCGCGGCCGCGACCCTGATGGCCGGGCCTCCCGCTGTGGGAGGGAATCTGGTGATGAACGGCGGGTTCGAGGACACCGACGCTACGGGCATGCCGGAGAACTGGGCCGGGAGGGCGTGGTCGGTGAATGTCACCGGAGAGGTGACCACGGTGTCCGGCGGCGTGCAGGGCAGGTGCCTGTCGATTCACGCCGGTCCCGGCAAGACCGTCTACGGCGCCTTCTCGCGGGCCATCGACGTCTCCGGTCTGAAGGCCAGGTCACTGCTGGTGTCCTGCTCGTACCGCTCGGAGGGCAGCCCGGTGGCGCAGATGATGCTCGTGTCATACAAAGACGACTTCATGAAGCACCAGTGGCAGACGCGCCCGATGGATGCCGAGGCCCGGCCGCTGCGGGCGTTCAGCCGCTGGACCACCTCGGCCTGGCACGCGGAGCTTTTGCCCGGCGCCAATCAGATCGTGGTGGTCTTCCAGTTGCTCACCGGCGGCACCCTGTTCGTGGACAACGTGTCGGTCAGGGTCCATCCGGGCGATGTGACCCTGCAGTCCGCGGACGTGGGACGTCTGGCCTCGCCGCCGTCCACCCGCAGAGCGCTGCTGAAGATCGCCAATGGGGCCAAAGCGCCGCTGAAGGGGCGGCTGTCGCTGCGTTTGGTGACGGAGGAGGGCGACAGACGAGGACCCCACGAGCAGGACCTGCAGTTGGCGGGTGGCCAAAGTGACGAGCTGGACATCCGGTACGACTTCGAGGGCTCTCGGGCCCACACGGCGCAGATGACGCTCACAGACCGGGATAGTCAGGAGGTACTGCTGTACCGCGAGTTCGCGGTGCCGCCCATGCTGGACGCCGCGATTGTGTCTCCGGCCTTCCGGGGGACGATCATGACCAGCTTCGATGTCCCTCTGGTGCGGGTGGAGGGGCGGCTCTTCGCGGTGCCCGGCATCGCCGACCGTGTGAGACTGCAGGCGCGCCTGGTGGGTACCGGCGCCACGGCCGCGGAGGGTTCGGGGATCTCCCGCCTGCCCGACGGGCGCTTCTCGGTGGAGTTGCCGTCGGAGGGGATGCTGATCCGCGACCACGAGGTGCAACTGCAGGCACTGGAAGGCGACAAGATCTTGGCGGAGACGTCGTTGCCGCTCAAGCGGGCGCAACCCTCGCGTGGTGAGGTGACCTATGATCCCAGCGGCCGGCTGATCATGAACGGCCGTCGCGTGTTCCCCATCGGGACCTACTGGGTCCTGGGCACTCAGGACCTGGACAAGGTGCAGGCCGCCGGCTTCAACACGGCCATGGTACCGGCGGGCAAGGCCTATTGGGTGTTGGCCGAGGCGGCCGCCGCCAAGGGCATGGGAATCGTGGTTTCCAGCTCCGAGGCCCGGCGGGACTTCTGGAGCCTGAAGCAGGACAAACTCGGGGACCATCCGGCCCTGATCGGCTGGGAGACGCTCCAACGTCCGGACGCCAAGATCGTCCTCCCCGACATCATGCTGGGTCTGTACCATATGCTGGCGGATGTCTCGCCAAACCACCCGGTGCTCACGAGTCTGCGCTATCCCGATACGATGGCCACCTACGCCCGAGCCACCGACATCATCACCGTCTGGGACCTGCCGGTGCCCCAACTGCCCATCACCCATCTGGCCGACCTCATCGACGCGGCCAAGGCGGCGGTGAATGGCCGCAAGCCGGTCTGGGCCGTGGTGCAGGCCACAGGTCAGGCCTGGGCTGTGGACAAGACCATGGACGATACGGCGGAGGGCAGGCTTCCCACGGTAGATGAGATGCGGGCCTTGGCCTATCTGGCCCTGGTCCACGGCGCCGATGGGCTGCTTTTCCATGCCTACAACCTCGCCCAGGGCCCTAACGAGCGCAGCTACCGCATTGCCGACGATGCGCCGAAGCTGTGGGCGGGGGTACAGAGCCTCAACCAGGAGCTGCAAGAGGTCACGGCCCTGGCCTGCGACCCGACTTTCGAGCGCATCGCCCTACCGCCCGCGGCCGACGGGCTCGTCCGTCTGGCGCGGTGGCGAACCCACGAGGCGGACCTGCTGCTGGCGGTGAACACCTCCGACGCGGCGACGATCACCACGGTTACCATCCCCGACTGCACGGCGACCACGCTGAACCGACTGTTTGAGGAGAAGGCGGTGGAGTCATCGAAGCCGGGGGAATTCAGCGTCCATCTACCACCGTATGCATCCCACGTCTACTCTCTACGCTGAAAAACCACGATATTTCCGCTTGATCCCGTTTTGGCGTGCTTGACCTGAGCGCTCCGGTGCCGTATAATGTGTCCAAAAGTAACTATTCCCGCACTCGACGCGTTGAGCGTCCGTAAGGGGCCTTTCGCCACATGCCTACCGACAACCAGGAACCGATCGAAGACGGCCAGGAGACGGAGACTGGGGAGGAGCACGGGCAAGTGCAGGAAGAGGGCGACCGGGCACAAGCCGCAGAGGTCGTCCAGGAGCCGGAGACGGATAGCGAGGACATCGCGTTGGAGGACGACGAGGAACTGGACGTTGAGATCGCCGAGGTGGCGCCGCGGCGCCGCAGTTGCGGTGCGCCCCTGTTGATCGTGTTTGTGATCGCGGTGTTGGTAGCCGCTGCGCTGTGGGGCAAGAGTGAGTGGGACAAGAAGCAAAAGGAGCTCCAGGCCAACGAGGAGCGCGCCTTCGCTGCAGCCCAGGAGAACGTGGACGCCTCCCTCAAGCAGGCGGCCGATCTTGTCAAGAAGGGTCAGATCGAGCAGGCCTTCACCGCACTGGGAGCGGCCCGTGACAAGGTCGGCACCGCCGCCCGGGCGGCGAACGATAGCCGGTTCTCGGGACACGAGGAGCGGGCGGGAGTGCTCCTGGCCCGGCAGCGGCTGCTGGACGGGATCATCAAGACGGTTGAGGGCACCCGGGCCGAGGTCGCCGAATGCGACGCGACCATCAAGGACCTCGAGGCGCAGATCGAGGACGCGAAGGCCAAGCGCGCCGAACTGCAGGCGAAGATCGGCAGGAAGATCGCGGAGGCGGCCGGCGAGATGCAGCCCGCCGCGACGGAGGCCCCGGCCGAGGGTGACGTTTCGGACTCGGCAGCCAATGAGACCGCGGACGAGGCGGCGTCTCAGGACGATGGTGCTGCGGCAGAGCCGGCGTCGGCTGTGAGCAATGCCGCTGCTGCGCCGGAGCCGTCCGCGAACCAACCCGCGGACCCTGCTGCCCCCACAGCAGCATCGGGCGGGGCTCAGGCGCCTACGGGATAGCCTCGGTCCGACGAGGCCGCTTTGGACCGGTCTCGGGGCGAGGGGTCGGGTTGAGGGCGCACACCCGCCGTCCCCTTCTGTTGCCGACAAACCACACGACGTGAGCCACCTCACGCCTTTGCGCCCCGCCCCGTGCGGGGCGCACGTGCATGTTGTTTTCCATTCCGTCCCCAGCGAAGCTCCGCCGAAGACCGATGAGCAGGGCGCGGAGGTGCGTCTCGGGCCGGTGCCACGGCCGGGCGGCGATCCCGCTGGTCGGAATCGCCGAATCGGGCTGCACAGTCCGACCTGCGGGCCGACGAACGGCGCGGCCGCGAACGGCGGAGACGAGCCCCGGGACTTGCTCCACGCGTCAGGAAGTGCGCTCAGATAGGCGTCCAGACCCTATGTTGCCCGCCACCGAATGCTACAGTGGGGAGCACGTGGGGCCACCATCGGCGGTCGTCGACGCGGACGCTCGCCGAGCCTTCGGGGCCGCCGCGCAGGCCACAGGCGCTCCGTAACCAGACCACATGGGTATCCGCCGTACCATTGCCGACCGCTTGAGTCCCAGTTGATCGGCGCTTCAGCTCCACAGGCGCTCCGGGCGAGAGGATCTCGGCCGGTGTTGGCTCTGTGAGCCGGGAGGACACAAGATGGCGTCAGCCAACAAGCAAGCCTCCGACCTGGTGGCCAAGCTCAAAGCCAAGAGCGCCACCTCGCGCGACGAGGTGATTGACGAACTGATCCAACTCGGGGCCGCCGCCGTGCCGCCGCTTATCAAGGCGCTCAGGCACAAGGACTACAAGGTCCGCATGGCAGCGGCCCAGGCTCTGGGGCGCATCCGCAATAAGGAAGCCATCTCGGCTCTGATCGAGACCCTCAGCGACTCCAGCAAGAACGCCCAGGAGGCGGCCGCGGACGCGCTCACCAAGATCGGACCGCCCGCGGTAAGTGCCCTCCTGGATGCCCTCATCGGCAAGGATCAGTCCGCACGCAAGTGGGCCGCCGAGGCCCTGGGCAGCATCGGCGACGAGTCCGTGGCCCATGAGCTGGTGGCCCGGCTGTCGGACGCCAACATCGAGGTCCAGCGCGCGGTGGTCACGGCGCTGGGAGCCCTGAAGAGCAAGAAGGCCATCCAGCCGCTGATCGGGGTGCTCAGCTCCGACAATGTGGAGCTGGCGCGGGCGGCGGCCGAGGCCCTGGGGAAGATCCGCGGCAGCGTGGCGGTGGAGCCGCTGATCGACACCCTACAGTCGCCCAGTGACGACGTGCGCCGGGCCGCGGCGCAGTCCCTGGCTCAGATGGGCACCCGAGCTGTGCCGCCCTTGCTCGAGGCCCTCCAGAGCCCCAACTACATGGTGCGTCGTTACGCGGCCGAGATCCTCGGCCAGATCGGGGACGAGAGGGCCAGACAGCCCCTGCTCAAGTCCCTCGGCGACGAGAACGACCGTGTCGTGCACTACGCCGCCATCGCCCTGGGCGAGGTGGGCAAGGAGTCCGTCATCCCCCATCTGGCCAAGCTGCTTCGGCACGCTCAGGCCTCGGTGCGCTGCGCCTCGGTGCAGGGCCTTGCCGCCATCGGCTCCCCCAAGGTGGTGCCCCATCTCGCCGCCATGCTCGACGATGAGGACTGGGTCACCCGGCTCACCGCCGCCAAGGGCCTCGGCCGCGTCGGCAGCCGCACCTGTATCCCCCACCTCGCCAGGGCGCTACGCGATGACGAGTGGAGTGTCCGACTTCACGCGGCCCTCTCCCTGGGCCACATCGGCATCAAGAAGGACGCCGTGCAGGCCCTCGAGGAGA
>CAZXDD010000180.1:0-12957 GCA_964639415.1 uncultured Armatimonadia bacterium | reverse complement strand
GGAGCGCCCGCCCCGCACGGAGCCCCCGGGCCCGCTGCCGGCCACGGTGCGCACCGCGCCGTCCGGGGAGATCGCCCGGATACGATGGCTGCGCCCATCCGTTACATACACCACCCCGGCGGCGTCCACCGCCACCGCCGAGGGGCCGTCGAAGCGGGCCTCGCGCGCCGGCCCATCCTGCAGCCCCCCCTCGGCCTCGGTGAGCGAGTTGGGAGCCGGGCCGCTGAGAGTGGTGACGGTTACCGTGGGCATCCCCACCAGGGGAGGCGGAGGCATGCCGCCCCCGCCGCCGCCCATGGGTTCCCCGTCGCCGCCCTTATCGCCAAGCAGGCCCTTCCAGTAGACGCCCATCACCGCACCGAAGGCCAGCACCACCGCCAGCACGGCCACCACGGGAGACACTTGCTTCTTCACCGCGCCTCACCCCCACCCGCTGCGCTCGCCAGGTGCATCGTCTCTCGGGCGGCGCAACCGTAGGTGGCTCTGGGCGGCCCCGGCGGCCGCCGGTGGGGCGGGCTTTCCAGCCCGCCGATTCGACCTGCAGGATCCACGTCACCCCTCGGACGGGCCCTTTGCCAGACCGAAGACGGTCGAGGCCCCGGCCGGCGAGCAAGCACGGTTGTGGCACCGGATGAGCCGGGCTCCCCGGCCCAAGAGAGTCGTTCCGGCATGGGCACGATGCCCGCCGAGAGCGGGGTCAGGCTGATCTGGCCCACCTTCGCCCGCAACCTTCCCAGGGGTAGAGCCGCGTTGAGATACCCCCGTAGCCCCAGCGGCACCCGCACCAGTTCGACGCGCTCGTCCATGCGCCGGGAGGTGTAGAGGTTGCCGCGGTAGGCAGCCACCACGGGCGGGGACATGGCCCCCAGCCGCTTCACGGGGATGGGCGGGTCCAGGCGCGACGGGATGCGCCACAGGTATGACGCGTCCACATACAGCGGCGTGCCGCGTGCCACGAGAAGTGCCCCGTTGGTATCCAGCCAGTCGGTGAGCATCTCGGTGTGCGAGGCGGACAGGTCCATGCGGTTGACGAGGCGTCCGGCCGACGGGCTGGCCAGCTCCCGGGAGTACGCGGTGAAGTACAGGGCGTCGCCCTCCAGGGCCGCCACGTTGTGCCCATTGGTGCGTGCCAGCAGTTCCGGGTCGGAGCCATCCCCACCGCCACGCTTGATGAGTGTCGCGCCGCCCACGTACTCCCAGCCCAGTCGCTCGGTCCAGTAGAGCTTGCCCTCACGCGCGCCCAGCAGGGCGCCGGTGAAGTGCGGCTCAGACCCTTCGGTCAGGCCGATCAGCGTGGGCTCCGAGGGTTGCGCTCCGGCGCGGATGGCGTTGACCGGCTTGATGATCGGCACATGTACGATGCCCTCGGCACGGGCGCTTCTGGACTCTGTCCAGTAGAGAGTGCCGCCATCCACCTCGAGGCTCTGGGGCCGATACAGGCCCGCCGCCGAGAAACGCCGCTCACCGCTGGACAGGTCCACGGCCACCATGACGCCGGCGTCCTCCTGCGGGCCGGTCTCGGCCAGCACGTAGAGCGTGCCGTCACCGACGGCGATGGAGCGCACGTCGTGGGCCTGCAGAAGACAGGTGGGCTTCTTCGCTCCGGGAGGCAGGTACTGTAGCCGAGCGGGGCCGGGAGGTTCGCTGGGCGGGGGCTCGATCCAGAACAGACCATGCGGTCCGGCCACGATCTGCCGGGGGCTTTCGCTCAGAGACGAAACGGGCGCCGCGCGCCCGCGCACGAATACCGCCCCGGCCACCACAACGAGACAGGCCAGGGCGCAGAGAACTGCTCTTGAGTTCATAGGCACTACACCTCAGCAGCGAACCTATTCCTCGCCGGAGGAGACCAGACCTCCCTCCAGTCGGCGGCCGCTCGCCGCCTCAGCCGTCCGGCGTTCGGGCAGGCCGACCGGTGTCATGCGGCGAACTGAAAACCGGTGCACGCAATCCAGCCGAAAGCTAGGTCAACACCATGACCCGTGTCTGTGTTCCCTGGTTCACCATCGTGTCGCTGGCTGTGGCGGTCGTCTCGGCCCCTGCTCAGCCCGTCGTCCGCGTCCTGGAGGACTTCGAAGGCCCGCTCGCGGGGTGGCCGCAGGATGCCCGCCTCACCGACGATGCCTCCGAGGGCCGGCAGGCCCTGAGATGGGCGCCGTCGGCCGCCGGCGGGCCCCAGGCGATCGCGTTCAATATCGCCTCCCGCGCGGTGGAGATGAGCGATTGGGACCGTCTCTTGTTCGACTACAAGGTCGACAGCCCAGATTGTGGGTGGTGGGGCGTGAAAGTCATCGACTTCCCCCTGGGAGACGGGATGCAGGCTACCTGGCAGGTGAACCGTGATACGCCGCTCACGGTGGGACAGTGGGCCACGGCCTCCGTGGACCTGCATAGCCCCATGTGGCTATGGGGCGAAAGGCCCGATGAGACCTCTCAGGTCATCTACTTCCGCGCCCAGGGGCCACAGAACAAGCCGTACGTCATCCTCCTGGACAACATCCGCCTGGAGAGCGACCCGGTACGCCTGCAGTCCGTACAGAGTGCTCCTGCCGCGGCCGGCGAGAGCGAGGCTGCCTGCGTGCACCGCCTCACGGTCGCAAACCGCACCGCGGCTCCGGTGGCCCTGTCCCTGCGGCCGGGGGAGGTCTCCGCCGGGCTGCGGGTGCATCTGCCTCCGGAGCCGTGGATCGTGCCCGCCGCCGACACCGCGACCCTCGAGATTGGCCTTTCCGCCGCCGTGGCGGGCCCCGGCGCCCTCCCGCCGCTCTCGCGGCTCTCGACCGAGCTCACCATCAGGCCACAGGGAATGGAGAACATGGATCAGAGCACCACCCTCTCACTCAATACACCTCTGGGGGCCCTGCCCCATCCCAGCCTGCTCATCACCGCGGAGCAGGCGGAAGCGATCATGGGGCGCGTGGCCGCGAACGAGACGGCGAAGGCGATCTACTACGGGCTCAAGGCCGGCGCCGACGCCTGGCTGGAGCAGACGCCCGAGTTTCCCGATCGCGGCTCGCAGTGGTGGCACTGGTACACCTGCAAGGCCTGTGGCGGCCGCCTGAACACCAAGTCCGATACCGAGCACGTCTGCGCCGACTGTGGCGCCGTCTATGCCGGCTGGCCGTATGACGATGTTGTGCTGGATCGCAAGCACAGCGCTCTGGCCAGGGCGATCCGCGACCTGGGCCTCATGTACGTCTTGACCGGTGAGGAGCCCTATGCCCACAAGGCCCGGGAGATCCTGCTGGGGTACGCCGAGCGGTACCTGCAGTACCCGCTGCACAACATCCACGACAAGCCGGAGAGGGGCGGCGCGCACGTGGGGCCTCAGACGCTGGATGAGGCGGTGTGGCTGATCCCGGTGGTGCAGGGCTTTGACTGCATCCACGACACCCTCAGCGAGCAGGACATCGACTTCATCGCCGAGAGGATGCTTCTGCCGGCCGCGGAGCTGTGCCGCGACCACCAGTGGGGCATCCACAACATCTGCTGCTGGCACGGCTCGGCCTACGGCCTCGTGGGGCTCGTGCTGGGCGATGCCCAACTGGCCGGAGAAGCCATCAACGGACCCAAGGGATTCAGGGAGCAGATCGCCAAGGGTGTCACCGATGACGGCTTTTGGTACGAGAGCGCCTGGGGCTATCACTTTTACACCATGATGGCGCTGCAGCCCCTGGCCATTGCCGCCGGCAATGTGGGCATCGACCTGTACTCCGAGCGCTACAAAGGCATGTATGACGCCCCCTTGCGGTTTATGGCCCCCGGCGGGGAGCTGCCCGCCTTCAACGACAGCGGCACGGCCAACGTCCTGGGCCAGGGCAGCATGTACCAGGTGGCCTACGCCCGCTGGGGGGACCCGAGGTACCTGCTGCCCATCCGCCGCAGTGGCCAAAAGAGCATCGAGGCCCTGCTCTTCGGTGCCGAGCCGGGGCAGATCGAGGACTTCACACTGGGCTCCACGCTGTTTCCGGCGGCCGGTTACGTCATCCTCCGCAGCGGCCCCCCCGGCAGCGGCGACGCCGACCGGCATGTGCCGCAGAACTACGTCGCTTTGGACTACGGCCCCCACGGCGGCGGCCACGGGCACCCGGACAAGCTGGGCTTCGTCTTCTACGGCAGGGGCAAGCTCCTGGCGGAAGACCCCGGCTGCATCGCCTACGGCAATCCCGCTCACAGCGGCTGGTTCCGCCAGACCGTGAGCCACAGCACCGTGGTGGTGGACGGGAAGAGCCAGCATGAGTGCACCGGCGAGCTGCAGTTCAGCGCCTTCGCCGAGGGCTTTGGTCTGGCCGGCGCCACCGCAGGCTCCGCGTACCCCGGCGTGAGCCTGCGCCGCACGATGGCTCTGGCCGGCGACCGGCTCATCGACGTCTTCCTGTGCCAATCCGAGGAGGAGCGGACCTTTGACTGGGTCTACCACAACCGCGGAGCGCTAGAGCTCGGCGTGCCGGTGACACCCCTGACTCAGGCTCCCGAGGGGCAGGGCTACGAGTGGGCCAAGGAGTGGCGGCAGGGAGAGGCTCCGGAGACCTGGGAGGCGACCTGGAAGCTGGAGGACGGCCCCGGGGTGGCATTCGCCCAGGCCCGGGAGGGTACGGGCAGTATCCTCACCGCCATCGGCATGGGGAACCCCACGCGGATCAAGGTGCCTCTGGTCATCTCCCGCGTGCAGGGGACGCGGGCACTGTACTGCAGCGCAATCCACGTCCACGAGGGCGACGAGGTGCCGGAGCTTGAGGTCCGGCCCCTGGCAGTCGAGGGGGAGGCGGGCCAGGCTGCGGGTGTGGAGGTGCGGGGCGACGGTATCGTGGACGTGTTGCTGGTGAACCCCTCCGGGGGCGCCATGAGGGCCGGGGACTACGAGCTGGACGGTCACGCGGCGCTTCTGCGCTACCGCGGCAATAAGCTGGAGAAGCTGCTGGTGGCGGGCGAGGGGACGGTGAGGGTCAACGGTCGACCGATGGTGGTGGAGCCGTAGCCGTAGCCCGACTCCGTGCCCTTGCCGTCGCCGTTCACGCCTCTCCTGTGAACGGCTCCCACAGGGCGTGATGAAGGAGAGACGGGGCGGGGGCGAGGCGTCATGAGTGCCGTGAGCCGAAGGCCGTTGCCGTCGTGCCCGAACCGATCCGCAGGATCGACGGGCGGGAGATATCCAGGCGGGGGCCGGCCGTGCGCCGTCTTCCGCTGCGCGCCCCGAACCACGCGCCACGGCCGTTGGCGTTGCCCATAGTCGTTGGACGCTGAGCGTTGGACGTTGCGCGCCCCGAACCACGCGCCACGGCCGTTACTCGCCCGCCGCTCGCACCTCGAAGCTCACCTCAATCTCAGCCGCCTGCCTGAGCATCGCCTGGGCGGAGCAGTATTTGGTCGCCGACAGCTCCACGGCCCTGGCGAGGCGTCCCTCCTCCACATCCCCGATCGCGATATGCTTGATGGTGATGTGGGTGTAGACCTTGGGGTCCTCTTCCGCCCGAACGCCGCTGACCTCGACGCGGTAGCCCTCCACCGGCTGGCGCATCTTGCGCAGAAACGAGATCACATCCATCGCGGTGCAGCCCGCCAGCGAGACGAGCATCATGTGCATCGGTCGGGGGCCCAGGTCCTGCCCCCCGTGATCCTCACCGGCATCCAGCAGGACGTGATGTCCGGTGGGTAGCTCGGCGTCGAAAGCCATGCCGGCGGCGTCCTGCAGCGTGAGCCCTACGTCGATCGTGTCGGCCATTGCGTGGGTTCCTCCCGCGGGCGGTAGGGTCGGCTCCTGGTCGCTTGGTAACCTGGTAATACTTCGCCGCGGCGCGGCCTCACTCCTCCCCGGGCCCTGCAGGACTATGCGCCCCCTCCGACGAAATGCCGCTCCCCGGTCTGCCACCGGTAACCTGCCGCATGGAGTGGAGACCCTCTGCCCGTCGGCCCCGCGGATGACGGCCCCTCGACCCCGCCACGTGCCCTGACCTGGCGCGCCCTTTGCGTTGCGCTCTTGTTTCTGGCGATCGGGCACCTGTGGATCACCCAGGCCGAGCTGCTCACTCTGACTTGTCAGGTGAGTATGAGCGTGCCCCCGGTACCGGCGCTGACCGGGCTGGTGCTTCTGCTCATCCTGCGCGCTCTCCTGGGGCGGCTGGCCGGGCCGCTGCGCCTGCAGCGCGGCGAGCTGCTGGTGATCTACGTCTTCCTCTGTCTCAGCCTCGCTCTGGGCTCCGGCGGCGCCCTCCGTCAGCTTCTCCCCAACGTCGTTGCCCTGCAGTATTTCGCCACCCCGGAGAACGGCTGGGCCCGGTTCGTGGACTACCTGCCGCCCTGGCTTGCTCCCGCGGACGAGGAGGTGGTACGCGGGTTCTTCGAGGCCTCGGAGGCCGGCGTCCCCTGGGGAGCCTGGCTGGTGCCGCTGGCCGCCTGGATGCTGTTCGTCCTGCTTCTGTTCTCGGCCCTGCATTTCATGGCCGAGCTGTTTTCGGACCACTGGATCCACCGCGAGAGGCTCTCCTTTGCCCTCAACGAGCTACCGCTTCTGCTCACCGATCCGGGGCAGGAGCGGGGCACAATGGCGCTGTGGAAAGACCCGGTCATGTGGGTGGGCTTCCTAATCGCCCTCATCCACAACGGTCTGAGCATCCTGCACGCCTTCAGTCCCTCGGTTCCGGCCCTCGGGTTCAGCTACGACGTGGGAGCCCTGTTCCACGACCGCCCGCTGTCGGCCGTGCGCCCGCTGGTCGCCTACTGGGGCCTGGAGGTCCTGGGGTTCGGGTACCTGATGCCTCTGGAGGTGGTGAACTCGGCGCTGCTGGCCTACGGGCTCCTCCTGGTTGAGTCCGTGGGGGCCTCGGCCCTGGGCTTCGACATCCCCCGCTTCCCGCATCAGGAGGCCCAGTCCGCCGGCGGCTTCATTGCCCTGGCCGCGATCCTGGTGTGGTCCGCCAGAGGGCATATCGGGGAGCAGGCCCGCCGCCGGCCCGGCATCTTGTGGGGGCTCGTAGCCGGAATCGCGGGCGTCATCTGCTGGTGGTGGGCCGCCGGCATGTCGCTTCTTCCCGCTCTCGGTCTCTTTGGGCTGGTATTCGCCTTCGCCCTGAGCTATAGTCGTCTCAGGGCCGAGACCGGCGTCCCCATCATGTGGGCCTATCCGGTCACCGAGCAGCACAGGGTCTTGTACGCCCTCCTGGGCTCGGAGCCCTTCGTGACAAACGGCAGCTTCCGTAATCTCACCGTCATGGCGGTGGGCTGGTTCCTTTCCAGAGGCTACCTCACCGGGCTCGGAGCCTATCAGTTCGAGGCTATCGACCTGAGCCGCCGGGGCGAGGTCTCGCGCCGGGAGATGGTGACCACACTATTCCTCGCTGTGGGGATCGGGGCTCTGGTGTCCTTCTATGCCCAGTTGCACAGCTACTACGGCTACGGGCTGAACTTCCTCGAGGGCGGAGTACACAGCGGGGGCATGCGGGCCGGCTCCGCGGCCTATGCCTTTCGCATGCTGGAGGGGTTCGCCAAGAGCCACGAGGCCCCCAACCTTGTGGAGACCGGTGCCACGGTGTGGGGTCTCGTGGCCACAGTGGCGCTCCTGTTCCTGAGGCACACCTTCCTCCGCTTCCCCATCCACCCCCTGGGGTTCGTCCTGGGGACGGTGCGGGGCTATCGGACGTGGGCCTCCCTGGCCCTGGCGGCGATCGCCAAGGCCCTGGCGTTGAAACTGGGCGGGGTGGGGCTGTATCGCCGGCTGATCCCGGCGGCCCTGGGCATCGTCATCGGCCACTACGTCATGGCCGGCGGCGTATGGAGCGTCATCGGCTCCTTCGGCGGCGAGGCCTTCCGCTCGTATCAGGTGTGGTTTGGGTAGCGAACAGGACCCTGCGGGGGAACGCGGCGCCAAGCCGGCTCTCCCAGGCCCGAAGGGCCGCCCGGGACAGTCGGCCGTCCTACCTGCGCTGCAGGCCGGACGGGGCGGGTGAGGGCCCGCCCTGCTGTGAGCCAACGCCCGCCTTGTCACTCGCCGGCCTTCTGGGGCCCTTGTCGTCGCCGCCCCACACCATCCAGGTGCGGGGGGGCTACGGTCCGCACGGCGCTCTGGTGTCGCCGGGCGTGCGGTGGTTCTCTTCGCCGCAGTCTCTGACCCGCAAGCGGTCGGCAGGACCGCCCGGCTCTCCCGCACGTCCGGGACGGGGCCGGCGGAGGTGAACCACCCGCCCAACTCATGTAGAGGTCATGTCCATGCAAACCCTTGCTCTGCTGCTCGCCATCGCCACGCACTCGGCCTTCGCCGCTCCCGAGCCCCTCTACGAATGGGAGTTTGCTCCGCGCACGGTCTCCGGCGATGTGCTCAGGGCGCAACTGGGGAATCTCCCCGGCCGTCTGGTCAACTCACCACAGCTCGGCCGCGAGCCCGACTGCCTCGACTTCGCCGGAACCGGCTACGTCGAGCTGGCTCCGAAGGGGACGCTCGTCCACCTTCCCGCGCGCGATATCACCGTTGAGGCCTGGGTGAGCCTGCGAAACACTCCCCAGTGGGGCGGATATGTGGGCTACTTCCAGGACAACGGCACCTTCGAGAAGGGCTGGATACTGGGCAACAACGGGGACAGGTTCTGCTTCGCCGTCTCCAGCGTCGGCGCCGATGACGGTGACGGCCTGCTCACCTACCTCCCCGCCGACCGCCCCATCGATCTGCGCAAATGGACACACGTGACCGGCACCTACGACGGCAGGGCCCTCCGCCTCTACGTAGACGGCTCCCCGGCGGCCTCTTCCGAGGCCCAGTCCGGTGACATCGCCTACGCCGAGGCGCCGCTGGCCATCGGCGTCTACCTTGACGACAATGAGATGTTTCCCATGGATGGCGCCATCCACTCCGTGCGCATCTACGATGTGGCGCTCACCGCCGAGCAGGTGAAGGCGCGCTATGACGCCACCAGGGACGTCTTCGCGGGCCGTCGCCTATCTCGGACAAGTGCGCCTCAGGCGCGGCCGCTCATCGACGGCCCGTGGGTGAGCTTCGCCGACCAAGGCTCGGCCACCGTGCGCTGGGACACGCCGCGGCCCGCGCCAACGGTGCTGGACTTCGGCAGGCCGGGCGAAGAGCCGCGTCGGATCGAGCATGCGGCGCCGACGACCACCCACGCCGTCACGCTGGGTGACTTGCAGCGCAACACCGAGTACACCTATCGCGTCATCATCCCCGGCCCCGATGGGGACGAGGCCACCGAGAGCTTCATCCTCGACACCGAGTTCGACTTCACCATCCGCCCGCTGCCGGACGCCCCGGATCCCTACCCCGCCGATGGCCGCGGCGATCTGTATGCCGACGCCGCTCGGAGGATACTCGAGGCAACCGGGATCGACCGCGGGTACTGCCTGGACTACGGCTGCGGCGACGGTCGTCTCGCACTGGAGCTGGCGCGGCGCTCGCGCCTGCAGGTGATCGGCGTTTCGGAGGATGAGCAGGCCGTCCGCCGCGGCAGACAGACGCTGGTCACCGCCGGGCTATACGGCTCCCGCATCACGCTCAGACACGTCAAGTCTCTGGCCGATCTCCCTCTGGCCGACCTCACCGCCAACCTCATCGTCTCGGCCGAGGCCCTGGACACCGGCCGGGCTCCCGGCGCCGCGGCGGAGGCCATCAGCATGCTGAGGCCCGCCGGCGGCGTCGCGTGCCTCTACGGCCGGCGGGCCGAGCTGCAGGACTGGCTGGCGGCCACCCCGGTGCCGGACGAAGGCCTCTCGGGTTTCCACCAGCGACCCGCGGTACGCTGGGAAGACGACCCTAGCGGCGCCATGCTCCTGCTCGGCAAGCCCGACAAGCTCCCCGGCGCCGGCGAGTGGACCCACGCCTACGGCGATCCCGGGCAGTCGGGCAATAGCTGGGACGAGCTGGTCACCGGCACCGCGGGCGAGACCCTCGAGGTGCAGTGGTTCGGCCTCCCGGGCCCCAACGCCATGATCGACCGCCAGACAAGAGGCACCTCCTCGCTCTCCACCAACGGCAGGCTCTTCGCCCAGGGCAATGAACGCATCATCACCCTCGACGCCTACAACGGCGCCATCCTGTGGTCCCTGGAAATCCCCGGGCTGCGCCGCAGCAACATCCCGCGCAATGCCGGGAACACCTGCGCCAATGATGACTACCTCTTCGCCGCCCTGCGCGACCACTGCTGGCGCCTCGACGCCGCGACCGGCCGCCGCAGCCACTGCTATCCCGTCGGCTTCGGCGATGCACAGGACCCTTACCAGTGGGGATACGTGGGAACCGTGGCCGACAAGCTCCTTGGCTCCGCGGTGCGGGTCGGCAATACCGAGACCGGCTGGATCGGACCCCAGTTCTGGTTCGATGGCCTCTCCGGCAAGGACACCTACAACGTCTGCAGCGATGCGCTCTTCTGCCTCCGTATCGAGGACGGCGCCCGCATCTGGACCCACACCGGCGCTCTGGTCATCAACCCCACCATATCTATCGGCAATGACCGGGTCTACTTCCTCGAGAGCCGCAGCAAGGACGCCATCGAGCTGGAGGAGCGCCAGATCGGCGCCGACCTGTGGGAGGATGTCTGGCTGGTCGCCCTGGACCTCAGTACCGGCGACAAGTGCTGGGAGAGGCCCTTCGAGCATCCCCAGCAGCCCATCGTCGTATACCTGGTCCACCACGGCGAGCAGGTGGCGATCAGCACCTCCTTCGCCGGCAAGTACCACGTCCGGGCCTTCTCCGACGCCACGGGGGAAGACCGCTGGCAAGTCGAGCACCCCTGGCGCTCCGACAACCACGGCCACCACATCCAGCACCCCGTCATCGCCCAGGGCAAGCTCTTCCTCGAGCCCGCCGTCTACCAATGGCAGACCGGTGCCGCCGTGGAGATCGAGTTCCCGGGGCGCAATAAGTGCGGCACCCTCTCGGCGGCCGCCAACCTCCTGCACTACAGGGACTACAATGACGAGGTGTGGGACCTGGCCACCAACACCCAGAGCGAGTTCAACCGGCTACGCTCCAACTGCTGGATCGGCATGATCTCCGGCAGCGGCCTGCTCCTATCTCCGGAATCCGGCGGTGGCTGCAGTTGCAGTTGGCCCGTCTACACATCACTGGCGTACCGCACGAAGGATGACTATTGACAGGCCTGACGGCGAAAAGGCCAAACGGCGCGGGGCTCGGGCCCTGCACCCCGCCGGGGGAACCTGTTCCCCCGGACCCCCTGCTTCCCGAAGTCGGCGGGGCACCGTGGCACATGGGAACGCCGACGGCCCCACGGCCTGACGGCCCGGGTTCGGTGGCACGAGTCACTCGGAGGCATTGACCGATGAACACAAATGGCATCTTGCGTCGGCACTGGCTCTGCGTCGCGCTACTCCTTGGGGCGACGGCCGCTGCCCTGGCACAGAGCGCTGCCGACTGGCCTACCTATCTTCACGACGCCCGCCGCACCGGCATCTCGTCCGCGGCCATTGAGCCCGCGGGCATGGAGCCCCTGTGGTGCTACAGATCTCCGGCGCCTCTGCGACCCGCCTGGCCCGGCCCGGCGCCCCGAGACATGTACAACAGCCCCACCGTGGACAACGAGGACCGTCTGGACATCGATTCGGTCATGCAGGTGGCCGTCGTGGGCCAAAGCGTCCTCTTCGGCAGTTCCGTTGAGGACAGTCTCAAGTGCCTCGACATCAGCGATGGCTCGAGCCGCTGGGTCTTCACAGCAGATGGCCCTGTGCGCTTTGCTCCCCATGTAGTGGACGACAGGGCTTACTTCGGCTCCGATGACGGGCACGTCTACTGCGTCTCCACCGTCGACGGAGGCCTCCTGTGGGACTACCGGGCCGCACTCAGCGACTACCAGGTTCCCAGCGATGGGAAGATGGTCTCGCTGTGGCCAAATCGGTCCGGGGTGGTGGTGCACGAGGGTACCGTCTACAGCGGCGCGGGTGTCTTCCCCGCCGAGGGGGCCGTGGTCTGCGCCCTCGACGCCGCCACGGGAGCCGATACCGGTGAGGGGCGCTACAGACAGCGGCATGCCGACATGTCGCTGCAGGGCTATGTGCTGGCCTCGGACAGGAACGTCTACTTCCCCGGCGGTCGCTCCGGGCCATGGGTGTTCTCGCGCCTCAGCGGCGAGCGGTTCGGGCAGATCGGTGGGGGAGGGGGGACATACGCCGTGGTGACCGGTGATGAATCGGTGATCTACGGGCCGGGGAAGACCAGCGCGGTGCTCGAGGAGTTCGGGGGCGACAAGCGCGATCGGCTGGCGACCTTCCCCGGCGGCAAGCAGATCATCATCGCCGGTGGAACGGCCTACGTCAATACTCGCGGCACACTGCTTTGCCTCGACAGGGCCAGACACCTGGAGCTTTCCCGGCAGATCGTGGCCAAGTCCGAGCAGATCAGGAAGCTCAAAGCCGGCACCGAAGAGCACAGCGAGCTCTCGGGGGAGATCGCCGACCTGCAGGCGGAGCGCGAGGAGTGCCTCAGATGGCAGGCCGAATCCCCGGAGGCCGGAGCCATGATCATGGCCGGCGAGTACCTGGTCACCGGTGGTGTCGGGCTGGTGGCGGCCTATCGCGCACAGGACGGCCGCCGCGTGTGGAGCGCCGAGGTCGACGGCACCGCCAAGGGGCTCGCCGCCGCCGCCGGGCGGATCTTCGTCAGCACCGACGCGAGCCTTATCTACTGCTTCGGTCCGCGCCCGTAGGTCGGTGGCGCCTGGGGCGCGCCGAGTATCGTGCCCGCGGCCAACGTCGCTTCGGGCCGGGGGTGAGGACGCCGTCATTGCTGTTGGCCGTTGTGCGCCACGCGCCCCGAACCACGCGCCACGGCCGTTCCCGCCGTCGCCGTTCTCCCCTCGCCTGAGCGGCCGCATCGCGAAGGAGAGGGGCAGGGGGTGAGGCGTCATCAGTGCCGTTGTCGTCGGCTTTTCGCGCCACCTGCCACGGCTGTTCCCGCCGTCGCCGTTCACCCCCCTCCTCCCGTCGCCCGCGGTGTTTGCGGGCGTA
>CAZXDD010000179.1:0-12962 GCA_964639415.1 uncultured Armatimonadia bacterium | reverse complement strand
TAGCTGGGGGCGGGCGCGGGATCCCAGAGCCCGATGTGCGTAGGCCGTGCTCACGTGCCCTTGCACGTAGTGCTGCGCCGTTCGGATTGCCAAGCGGCCGGACGGGGTCTCCCCCCGCCCGGCCGCTTCGTTTCACACAGTGCCGTCGACTCTGCTATTCGGCGACTTCCTGCACCGTCAGCTTCATGCGCATCTTCATGGCCTGCCGGCCCACCACAGTGCCCTCGGCCTCGATCTGGCCCTCGTTCTCGCCGCCGATCTCGGTGGTAGCCGGGAAGTGGGCATCCAGGTCGAACAGGCAGACACCCTTGAGGGGCTCGGTATCGGGGCCACCGGCCGGAATCTCCAGCTCGACCGTGGCCAGGCGGCGGCCGTCCTCCTCGGTGATGCCGACCAGGCAGCCCTTGGCCGGGGGTTCGTCTTCGTTCTTGGCGGGAACCTCCCAGCGGTCGCCGACGGATACCGCCGCCAGCTTCTCGAGGTTCGGCGGGAAGAGCTGTGACGGCAGACCGCTCACCCACTGGGCGACCTCGGGGTCCTCAATCGCGGCATCGCCGGCGTCGCTGTAGGCGTCCGGCTCGCCCGGGGTGCGGGTGATGTTGACGACCTTGCCGATGTACGGGCACTGCTTTGTCTGAGGCTCAGCGCCGGTGGCCGAGGTGATGTCCTCGCCACTTTGGACGACAACACGCAAGGCTCGAGGGTCACCGTTCTCCGTGGCCAGCATCCGGGCCCGCAGGACGGTCTTCGTCTGGCCGCTGAAGGCCATGGGCGCCGCGGCCTGCTCGCCCTCCTGCGCGGCCGGAGTGAAGGTGACCTCGAGTTCCATTTCCGTTCCGACCTGCAGAAGCTGGTTGTCTCGGTACATCTCGCGCAGGTCATAGGTCTGGGCCTGCGCCGCGACGCAGACTCCGAGGGTAAGCAGCACGGCGGCGAACCAACACGTCCTGTGCTTCATCAAACGGCCTCCTGATCCGGGGACATGGCGATGTCCCCTCTCCCGGCCATGCCGGGTGGTCGAGCCGGCCCGCCTACTCAACGTTCAGCTCCGCGATGTAGGTGGCGATGGCCCGCTCCTTGTCCTGTTCCTGGCCCCTGAGGGTCTTGACCTCCTCGCGGAGCTTGTCCAGCTCATTCTCCTGTACGGTGAGCTTGTCCACGTACTTGCGGTACAGGTCACTCTGGCGGTCCAGTTCCTTCATGTTCTGGCGGATGCGCTCCTGCTCCTGTCCGATCTCCTCAATCTGTGTCTCCTTCTCCTCGCGCTGAGCCACGAGAGCCGCCAGCTCCGTGCGCAGGACCAGCAACCTCTGCGCGGCGGCCCGGATGGCGTCGCCGGCCTCGGCATCCATGGCGAGGAACTCGACGAGATCGTCCTCATCCAGGTCCGCGAGCTCTACCTCTTCGGAGAGCACCCGCTCGACGGCGACCTTCATCTCCGCCGTCCTGTCGGGATCGATGGCGAGCTTGAACCGATAGTGGCTGCGGGTGCGCTCGTCGGCCTGCTCGGGTTCCACCAGCGTCCAGTCATCATTGGCCGGGTGCTCGATGACGACGGTCTTGGCTTCGGTAGTCGAGTTCTTGACCACATAGGTGGTGACCTGCCGCATCCTCTGCCGGACCGTCATGACGCCGGCCACGACCTTCGTCGCCACGAGGCGCTCCGGTTCCGACTTCTCGCGCACATCCACCTCGGTGCCGAGATCCACGGCGTAGCTGACCAGCCGCTCATCTCCGGGAACGACATCCTCCACCAGAGCATCGCCCGCGTAGACGCCGCCATCGAAGACGGTGATCGCGCCGCCCATCAGGTGCAGGCCGGTGGTGTTCCGAAGCGCGATGGCGTTCATGGGGTACTTGGGGTCCACGGCGGCGTTGAAGATCGAGAGCTTCTCGCCCTCGATGGGCGAGCTGATGATGGGGATCATCGCCGACTGCTGGCGGGGGACGGAGACGGGCTGGTTGATGGCGTACTCAAACAGGGTGCCGACCTTGCCTCCGGCGGCCATGGCGGTGGTTGCCCGACCGATGGCGGCCGCGGGCGGGCCTCCGGGCCCACCCATTCCACCGTAGCCCCCGAACCCGTCGGCCAGAGCGGTCTCCGCTTCGCCACGGTCGCCCTTGTCACCTTTCTCACCGCCGTTGCGGCTGCGTCGTGCCGCGGGGGCTGGGGCCGGCTCCATCTCGGGTTCCGGGGCGCCCATGTCGCCCTCCCAGATACGGGGCGCGGCCGCGGCCGCTACGGAAGGAGCAACCACGGGGCGGCTCACGTACAGCGGCCGGTAGAGGTCCTGGATGAAGCTCACCGGCCGGCCGGAGACCAGGCCCAGGCTCACCCGGTCCCAGTCCTCATCCGTGGTGTTTTCCACGATCGACCAGCCCTGCACAAACAGCCCCTCCTTGTCCGAGATCAGCCGATAGCTGGTCTTCCACACCGGGGTCTCCAGCAGGTAGCCCACGACAACCTCGCGCTTGCCTTCTCCGTTGAAGGTCAGGTTCACCGGCCTCTTGCCGGTGTCGCGGGCGCTGTCGATGGCAGAGAGGGCCTTGCGCAGGTCGGAGTCGATCTTCTCGTCGAGAATGCGGATGCGCCGTGCCTGCCACAGCGGAACCGCCACCAGGCCCTCGTCGGTGAGCAGGTTCAGCACATCGAAGGTGAGGATGCGGTCATCCACCGACTTCTGCTGCTTCTCGGCACCGAAGACCACGCCGGTGACGGGCTTGTCGGCGGTGATCTCGACCCTCGCGCCGCGCAGGCGGTCCCACAGCTCGGCCACATTGGGATTGTCGGAGATGTCCACGGCGAAAGAGCTCAGTGTCTTCTCCAGCGGGTCCAGGGGGGCGTAGGTGACCGGGGCCACCGATCCGCCGCCCAGGTCCTGCAGCACCAGGGACTTGAGAATATCGTTGATCTGCTCCACGCGAAACGAGAGCTGGAGGCCGGCATTGCCCTCCACCTCTCCCAGCCGCTCGAAGTACCCCACTCCGCTGCTGAACAGCACCACCCGCGTCAGCGGCAGATCGGCACTCAGGGCGCAGGGGATCAGTCCAGCCAAGAGCAGCAGGCACACCACAGAGCGCATGGCGTTCATGTTCGTCCTCCTAACGAAACTTCGTCTCACACCGGCAGGCACGGCGCGGAGGTTGCGCCTGCGTCGTGCCGACGGCAGGGTCGGGCCGCGGAGCCCGACCCACGCGGACGGCTACGGCTGCGGATGCACGACGCCCTCCGGTCGGGAGGGCGTCGTGCGTGGTGTGGCAACGGGGGGAGGAGCTACCCCTCGATATTGAGGCCCGCCACGTAGTCGGCGAGGGCTTTCTCCTTGTCCTGCTCTTCGGCGCGCAGGGCCCTTAGCTCCTCGCTGAGCTTCTCCAGTTGGGTCTCCTGCTCGGTGAGCTTATCCACGTACTTGCGGTACAGCTCGCTTTGCCGGTCGAGTTCGCGCATGTTCTGGCGGATGCGGTCCTGCTCCTGGGTGATCTCCTCCACCTGGGTCTCGGCTTCCTGCCGCTTGGCGGCGACCTGCGCCAGCTCGGCGCGCAGCTCGACAATCCTCTGCAACGCGGCCTTCATCTGCTCCGAGAGCGTGGTGCGTCCGATGATCAGGCCGATGTTGTCGGAGTCCTGGTTGGCGAGGGCGACGATCTCGGCCCGCACGGATTCCTCAACCACGGGCAGCTCCGCGGTCTTGCCCGGCTCCAGGGCGATGGCGAAGCGGTAGGCGCTGCGGGTGCGCTCCTCGGGTGTCTCAGGGGTGACGAGCTTCCAGTCGTCGCGCACGGGGTGCTCCACCAGGAGCCTGCGCGGCTCCTCACCGTTGTTTTTGGCCACATAGGTCAGGGTGGACTGGCGCTTGTACTGCATGGTCATGACGCCGTTGACGATCTTGGCGCTGATGAAGGTGTCGGGCGTGTACTTGCCGCGAGGGTCGACCTCGACGGCCAGGTCGACGGCGTAGGTGAGGAGGCGGTCGTCGCCGGGGACGATGTCCTCGATCAGGGCGTCGCCGCCGTAGACGTCGCTATCGAACACGGTGATCGGGCCGCCCATCAGATGCAGGCCGGTGGTGTTCTTGAGCTTGATCCCGTTCATCGGGTACTTGGGGTCGACCTGGGCGTTATAGACGGAGACTTTCTCGCCCTCGACCCTGCCGTTGATGATGGGGATCATCGCCGAGCGCTGGCGGGGGACACTCACCGGCTGGTTGATGGCATACTGAAACAGGGTGCCGACCTTGCCGCCCTCGGCGATGCTCTGCGCCCCTGTCGTTGCCAGGTCCATGGCTCGGCGCTCGCGGCGCGGGGCCGCCGGGGCGGCCATGCCGGCGCCCATTGCCACCGAGGGAGCCGGCGCGGCCTTGGCCAGCCCTTCGACCGTGTCCTCGGCCGGGGCCATCTCGTCGGCCTCCATGTCGCCCTCCCAGATCCTGGGGGCGGCGGCCGCCGCCACCGACGGCGCGACCACCGGCCGCTTCACATACAGCGGCCGGTACAGGTCCTGGATGAAGCTCACCGGCCGGCCGGAGACCAGCGACAGCGTTACGTTCTCCCAGTCATCATCCGAAGTGTTCTCCACAATCGCCCAGCCTTGCAGGAAGAGCCCCTCCTTGTCGGAGACCAGCCGATAGCTGGTCTTCCAAACCGGCGTCTCCAGCAGGTAGCCGATGACCACGTTGCGGTTGCCGTCGCCTCTGAAGGTGATGGTCACGGGGCGCTTGTCGGTGTCGCGCGCCTGGTCGATGGCCTGGAGAGCCTTGCGCAGGTCGCTGTCGATAGCCGGGTCCAGCAGGGTCAGGGTCCTCACCTGCCACAGCGGAACCGCCACGAGGCCCGCGTCGGTCAGGACATTGAGCACCTGGAACTTGAGGATGTTGTCGCCCACCGACTTCTCCTGCTCCTCGGAGCCGAAGACCACGCCCTCCACGGTGCTCTCGGCGTCGAGCTTCACCCTGGTGCCGCGCAGGCGGTCCCAGACCTTGACTACCGACGGGTTGTCAGAGATGTCCACGGCGAAGGAACTCAGTGTCCTCTCCAGAGGGTCCTGGGGGGCGTAGGTGACGGGCGCAATCGCGCCCCCACCCAGGTCCTGCAGCACCATGGACTTGAGAATGTCGTTGATCTGGTTGGTGCGGAACGATAGCTCCACCGAGGTGTTGCCCTGCACGGAGCCCTCTCGCTCGAAGTAGCCGACGCCACTGGTGAACATCACCACCCGCGAGAGCGGGACGTCCGCCGCCGCGGACAGCGCGGTGAGCGCTCCCAGCAGTACGATTAGTACGAGGACGTTGCCTGAACTCATAGCTCGCCTCCGGTTTGGTACGCCCGCGGGGGCCCGCCTCCTGCGGATGCCCCCATCGGGTGGCTTCTCGCCAAGTAAAAGGCCTGCAAAACACGTGCCATTTGTGACACAACAACGACTTGAGCCGGGGTGTGGCTCAGTGCAGAGCGGCGTCTACCGCGCCAGCTTGACGGTACTCTGGATTCTCCCGGCCAGGTCGAGAGCGACCTCATCGCCCTGCCGGCTTACGTCCTGCTCCGGCCGGGGCTCCTCCAGGATGTTGACCGCCACCGCCCCATCGAAGGGGAGCGCACACCTGAGGGTGGCCCGCCCGCCCGTCCCGCTGGTGTTGTATACCCTCAGCACGTACCCGCTACCCGTTTCGGCAGGCTTGAAGGCGGAAAGCACCATCTCCGGCGGCTCGACGGAGACGAAACTGTACCGTGGCGGCAATGGGCCGCCGTGGGCCTCAACCGGCCGGCAGATCGGCCGTCGGTTGAACTCCAGCGCAAGTCGCGGCGTGCCCACCTCCCGCCAGCCCCCCTGGTGTGGGTAGAGACTGTAGCCAACCTCGTGCTCTCCACGGTCCGGCATCGGGTCCGGGTCGTACGAGGCCCGGAGAAGCGACATGCGCATGCGCGTTCGGTGGCCGTCGTCATCTCTCCGCACATCGAACCCGTACTTGCAGTCATTGATAAGGGAGACGCCCCACAGCGGCCTACTCACATGCGCCGCCGAGAAGGCGAGCCCCAGGATATGCAGGTTCGGGGCAGTGGGCAGCACGATGCCCGACAGCGGCCGAGTTGCGTCCACCGGCAGGCGGCGCATCCAGATCCTGGTGGCGGGCTCCCCCCTGCGGCCCTCCACGAAGCGATAGTCCAGGCTCAGGGCCTCGATCTCACCCGCGTCCGGCTGCAGGCACCAGTCGGTGAGCGACAGCGGCACCGACTGGGGGGGACCGGTCTCGTAGATCAGCCGGGCGGTGCCTCCGTGGGTCCCATTGGAGGAGGCACCGAACACCGCCAGCCCGCCGGTGCGTTGCGGGTCGAACCGGATCGTTTGACCCAGGCAGCGTACGGAATTGTTCCGTCCGTCGGTAACAGGTGGGGTCCGGAAGGGGACGCCATCGACCTCGGCCGTCTCGCCCCGGACACCGGCCAGGATCTCGGAGCTGTAGGCCCGGTTGCCGCCGTCGAAGTCGCCGTCCGTGGGCGACTCGGGGCGGGCGATGACGTCCTCGTTGAACTCGGCCGTCAGGTCGATGGGGGCCGCTTCCCGGTCGCTGCCCACCGCAGTGCGCCGGATCTGCGAGACATCGATCCACCTTTGCCCCGGCACCTCATGGCCGTTGGCCGGACGAGTGATGGCCCCGAAGGGGATCTCAAAGGTCGCCTCGGGTGTGTCGACAGGCAGCGTGAACCCGGCCTTGACGAAGGGCGCGCCCGGCTCGCGGCCGCCCAGCTCCTGCCAGTCGGCGTGCAGGGCGATGTCCACACGGGGCAGGCCCGCGTAGGTGGTGATAAGCTGCCTCAGTGTGGAGCTGTGGACCTTGTACGTCACCGACGCCGTTCGACTCACCGGCCCGTTTCTCACCAGCTCCACGGCCTCCGGCCTTTGCAGTGTGGTGTCGGAGAGGATCTTGCCGATGGTCCAGGCGCTCATCTCGGTGCCGCTCTCCTGGAGCAGATCCAGGCCGCAGTCGGTGGCGAAGGGCTCCCGGCCGGAAACCGCGGCAGAGAACAGACCTGTTGCCGAGTCGATGTGCGCGACGCAGTCACCGGTGAGTGTGACGGCCTGTGGCTCGGCGGTCGCGGCGCCCTCGGAGGCGGGCGCCGGCCGCAGATGGAAGACCTCGTAGCCCATGGCCGGCAGCGTGGCGACGAAGCCCACGGTCATGATGTACGGCCCGGCCTGCTCCTCGACGGCCACGATCTCCGCGGTGTGGGCCTTCCCCTCGGAGTCTATCACCTCGGCGCCCTCCCAGGCCGTGTCCGTCGCGACCCGAGCCCGGCAGTAGTCCGTGCGCTCCCAGGCCACGGGGTTCCAGACCAACACGGCCTGCCCCTCACCCTCGGTGCTCACCTGCGCCGCCAGGGCGTCCAGGCTCTGCTCGATGGCGGTGTCCGCCACGGCCTTCGCCTGCTCGAACAGCTCTCGGGAGTAGTCGTACGAGTCGTGGATCGCGGTGCCCGGGAGGATGTCGTGGAACTGATTGAAGCAGGCGTTGCGCCAGGCCTGTCGGAAGCCCTCGGCCGGGTACGGCACGCCGTAGTGCGCACCCACCAGCGCCAGCGTCTCCGCGGTGGGAAGCAGGTCCTCGCAGGTGCGGTTCCACCTCTTGATGTCCGAGTGGGTGGTGTAGCAGCCCTCGAAGGTGAAGTTCAGCTCGTCCTGGATCGCGGGCAAGGACTCACCGGCCTGTGCCTCGGCCGCGGAGAAGAAGTCGGCGGCGGTGGCGAAGTGTACCCGCGGGAAGAGCGGATCGTCCTGCAGGGCCAGGGCGGTTTCGATGTCCTGCCTCGTGGGCCCGCCTCCGTGGTCGCCCACGCCGTAGACCACCATGGCCGCCGGCAGGCCCACGCGGGTCTCGATCCCCAGCGGCAAGGTGGCCAGCTCGTCGGTGATCTTGGAATTGTACCAGCCCTCCTGATAGGCCAGGAGACGGGCGCCGTCGGGGCCCTCCCACCAAAAGAGCGGCGTCCCTTTCCCCGCCCGACAGAAGTAGAAGTACCTGTAGCCCGCATCGGAGAAGATGCTGGGCACCGTCCAGGCGTGGCCGAAGTTGTCGGGCAGCCAGGCCACCTCCGACCGGCGCCCCAGCTTCTCGCGATAGTAGGCATCGGTGAGCAGACAGTGGCGGGCGAGGATCTCGCCGGAGGCCATGTTCGTGTCCCCCTCCACCCAGCTTGCCCCCGCCGGCTCCCACTGGCCCGCCCTCGCCGCGGCCTGAATGCGCGCGAACAGCTCCGGTTGCTCCTCCTCGATGGCGATGTAGGCGCCCGGCTGACTCTGGGTGAAGCGGAACTGGGGGTACTCATCCATGAACTTGAGGGCCTGATCCCAGGTGAGACGACAGACCTCCTTGGTCTCCGGCCACAGCCACAGCCAGTTCATGTCGATGTGGGCATGGCCCACCAGGTACAGGGAGTATTGCTCGGCGAGGGCCCAAAACGGTCGCAAAGCCTCCAGGGAGCGCTCCAAGGAGGCCCGGAACCTCCGTCGGTCCGCGAGGGCGGCGGAGCTGAAGTCAATCTCCAGGGCCGCACGGTTGAGGGCGTCTTCGTACTGCCCGCGGCGATCGCCTACCCGCGGGCTGTCCAGCAGACGGCCACAGAAGGCCAGGCGGCGTCTGTGGACGTCGGCCTCCCGCCGCACCTCGCCGAACAGATCGTAGGTCAAGGTGGCCCACATGAGCCGTCCGTGAACGGGTCCATTGATGGCCCGCACGGCGACGACGATCACCTCGCCGGGCCGCGCGTGCTCGGTCAAGACGGCCTCGCCCTGGTCCCAGTGGAACCCGCCCCGCGACTGTCCGTTGACGAACAGCTCCCCGTCGTCATCCACCGCACAGCGCAAGATGAGCCGCTGTCCGGCCACGTCGACGCCGGCGACCTGCCGCGGAATGACGATGGTCTTGCGGTACCAGGCCTCGGTGTTTTCGCCCTCCCACTGATGCTCCGGGCGCACTTTGGCCCATGCGCTGTCGTCCAGATCGGGCCGTTCCCCTCCCGGCTGCGCGGGGTGCTGGAACCTCCACTCCCCCGCATCGGTGCTGGTGATCTGCGACAGCTTCTCCATGGCGATCTGCACGTCATCGGCCCGGCACGCAGCGCACAGGCCGCAGAACAATGACAGGCAGAGCAGTACGCACTGCATGGCAGCTCCTCCGCCGGGGGAGAATAGGAAGGACAGGTTTCTGTTCGCTACAGAAGGCCCGCGTCCTTCCGCGCCGCGGGCTCCGCGAGCGGCTGCCGCGCTGAAGGAGCGCCCGCCGTCCCGGCGAAACAGTCATTGGCCCGCAAACTCATCGGCTGTGCCGGGAGGTCTTCCATGCGCTCCACCTGGAGTCCGCTTGCCATCCTGCTGGTCTGCTCCGTCCTGATCGGCTGCCGCGCCCAGGAGCCGCTTGTCAAGCGCGAGATGGTGCCCATGCGCGACGGCACACTTCTGGCCACCGCCATCGCCTTCCCGCCCGGCGACGGCCCCTGGCCGGTAGTCCTCTCCCGCACACCCTACGGCAAGGAGGCGCAGGCCAAGGATGCCCCCGCCTTCACTCGGCACGGGGTGGTCCGCGTGGTGCAGGACCTGCGCGGGCGCTTCGACTCCGAAGGCCTCGACGGCATCTTCCTCTCCGACGGCTGGGGCGAGCAGCAGGACGGCTACGACACCATCCAGTGGCTGGCCAAGCAGCCGTGGTGCGATGGGAAGGTGGGGATGATCGGCGGGTCGGCGGTGGGGATCACCCAGTACATGGCCGCCGGGACCAATCCGCCGGCGCTCAAGTGCTGCCTGCCTACGGTGGCCGCCTCCAGTCTGTACCACCACGCCGCCTTCCCCGGCGGGGTGTTCCGGAAGGCCGACGTGGAGGGCTGGACCAGGGGCAGCGGGTTCCGGCCCGAGGCCCTGCAGACGGTGCGCGATCATCCGCTGTATGATGGCCTGTGGCGCACCCTGGATCTGCCGGCCCGGGCACCGCAGGTCAATGTCCCCATGCTGCATGTGGGCGGATGGTATGACCTGTTCTCGCAGGGCACGCTGGATGCCTACATGGCCCTGCAGCACCAGGGCGGCCCCGGCGCCGCGGGCAAGCAGATGCTGGTCATGGGCCCGTGGGTGCACGGCACCAAGCCGGGCGACGGCCTGAACTACCCCCCAAGCGCTCGCGAGAACCCCTCGGGCCGCCTGTTGGGCCCGTGGTTTCTCAAGTGGCTGCTGGAAAGGGAGGACCCCGCGCTGAGCGGCCCGCCGGTGCACTACTATGTGATGGGCGCCTGCGACGAGCCCGGCGCCCCCGGCAATGAGTGGCGCACCGCCGCGGACTGGCCGGTCCCCTCGCAGCCGACCCCGCTGTACCTGCACAAGTCCGGTAACGCGTCCTTTGCGCCTCCGCAGGAAGAAGACGCCGGCTTGAGCTACTCATACGACCCGCAGGATCCCGTTCCCACGCTGGGGGGCAGCAACCTCGTGCTCGATAGCGGCCCCAGGGACCAAAGGCCGGTGGAGGAACGTCCCGATGTGCTCTTGTTCACCACCGAGCCGTTGGCAGAGCCGCTGGAGGTGACCGGCAGGATCGTGGTGCGGCTGTTCGTGCACAGCGACTGCCCCGACACCGACTTCACCGCCAAGATCAGCGACGTGTACCCCGACGGCCGCTCCATGCTGCTGACCGACGGCATCCTGCGCATGCGGTTCCGCGACGGGTTCCAGGCCGAGGAAGCGATGGAGCCGCAGCAGGCGTATGCCATTGCGGTTGACCTGTGGAGCACGAGCATCGTCTTCAACAAGGGCCATCGCATCCGTATCGCCATTTCCAGTAGCAACAGCCCGCGGTACGAGCCCAATCTGAATACAGGTGGCGGCGCCAATGCCGACACTGTACACAGGGTTGCCCGCAACACTCTCCATGTGGGGGAAAAGTGTCCGTCACAAGTGATCCTTCCGGTGGTTCAGGCGTCTACTATAATTGGTAGTACCTGACCGCCCAACGTGCTGCACTCCCGCCGCCGGCTCGCACAGGCCGCCGGCTCGCCTCAGGAGGCATACTGACCATGAAGCGTCTCACCCCCTTCACCCTGGCAGTCCTACCGCTGCTGGTTCTGTTGGCCGGCTGCGCCCAGCAGGATGAGGTCATCGGCTACGGCCCGGCCTCGCTGTTCTTCTCCAATGACGGCAACCAACCCATTGATGTGCGCGTGACATGGGTCGGGAGCGGAGGCGGCTGGGTGGCCAGAGACTTCACCGTCTACGTGGATGGTCAGGTGGAGCTCAGGCTCTCCGACCGGCTGGAATACTACATCGAGCTGGCATCCGGAGGCTCCGGATTCTCGGCGACCATGGGCAAGAGCAGTGACGAGCCGGGGCCGCATACGCAGGTCATCACCCTGGATGACGGGGTGCCCTGCGATCCTCCCAAAGGCGCCAAGGGCGGAAAGTGACGGGCGGCCCGCGCCGGTGACGACGAACGGCGTTCTCACCTTCGGCCTCTCATATGGATATGGGGCGTGGGGGGCGGCAACGGCGAACGAGCTCCTCACCCCCGGCCCCTTCACGCGCCCACACGGCGGGCGCTCGGAGAGGGGAGAACGACGATGGCCCCGCAAGGCGGGAGCGTCCTCACCCCCGGCCCTTTTCCCGTCCCGCCCTGCGGGACTGCGGGAGAGGGGTGAGCGGTAGTCTCGGACACGGCGAACACCTCTGCACCCCGAACCTCTTGTACCCGCGCGCGCGACCCGCGCCGCAAGTCCCACCCCATGCATCACCCCCAGTAGTTGAAGCTGCGCAATCAAACCTCGGTTTTGTTACCAAAACATGGTAACAATGCCTTTGGGTCCTCGTGACCGTGGCCGATCTATCCTGGCGTAGGCCGTAGACTGACGCGTTCAGGTTCTGCCTGACGGTAACATGCTCCGTTGGAGCCCGGGGCAGGTGGGAACCCTCCGGTGGCCCGATAGCCACCATCCCTGTCCGCCCGCCTTCACCCGGAGCCCGCAAGTGACGACGGCAGTATCGACTGCCCTAATACGTCGAGGATCGGAGTGGAAAGCACCATGCTCAGGAACCTCAGGCTAGGCCCCAAGCTCATCGGTGGCTTCGTGGTAGTCGCCCTCATCGGGGCGGCGACGGGGATCGTTGGGTACAAGAGCGTTGCCGGGCTGCAGGCAGAGATGGCCGACATCGCCGAGAACCAGTTGCCCTCCGTGAACCGTCTGCAGGCGGTGCGCGCGTGCCTGTACTGGTCGGTGGCGGGCGAGCGGACTTTGGTGAACCCCGGAGTGACGGACCCCAAGCTCCGCAGCGACCTGCACGGCGTGGTCACCTCGGCGCTGGCGGAAGCCGCGGAGCACTTCGAGGCCTACGAAGAGACCGAGAAGGGCCCCGACGAGCAGAAGCAGTGGGACGAGTTCCTGGGCGTGTGGGAGGACTGGCAGGCCGCGCAGTCGGGGGTGATCGAGCTGGAGCGGCGCAGGGACCAACTGGCCGCCTCGGGTGTACCGTTTACAGACCGGCGCTATGAGGCGCTGGTGTCAAAGTCCGTGGCGGCCTCATTGGCCGCCCGCGACGACTACGTCAAGTGCAATGATGCCATGACCAAGCTGGTGGATGCCAAGGTCAAGTACGCCGCCGCCCGCGGGGCCGCCGCCCGCGCCGAGGGCCGCCGCTCGATGATGGTCATGCTCACTGCAACACTCTTCGGCCTCCTGGCCGCCATCGCCCTGGGTCTCGTCCTGGCCCGCGGAATCACCGTGCCCATGGGACTGATGGCTCAGGTGGCTGCCCGGGTGTCCAAGGGCGATATCGAGCAGCAGGTCGCCCACCGGTCGGGAGATGAGACGGGGGTGCTGGCTCAGGCCTTCCGCGACCTGATCGACTACATCCGTGAGGTGGCCGGCGCCCTGTCCTCGGTCAGCCGGGGAGAGCTAGATCGGAAGAGCGTCGTGTAGGGAAAGAGTGTAGGATAGGGTGT
>CAZXDD010000178.1:0-12977 GCA_964639415.1 uncultured Armatimonadia bacterium | reverse complement strand
GGATGTGGCATCAATGCGTTCATGCATAATCTGAGTGGAAAGCCCGACCTACGCGTTCACGAACGGCGTGATCGCGACCCCAGAACTTGATTCATCTGTGCACAAGTCGGTGCATGCAGGCATCTAGGCGGGCCAGCAGAGGTGAGACGGCGACGCTCGTCTACTGCCCCACCGCCGCGACCTCCCGGATCCACATGATCCCCGGCCGCGACGTGGGGCCGCCCTGCTCCGCCTGCTCGATACGGACGCCCCGGACAAGGGCCGGCGCGAACTCGTGCTTCGAGACGCTGGCTTCCGGCTGTCCGTCCACCTTCGCCAGCGACACCGGGTCCCCGTCGGTCAGGCCGAGGATCTCGTAGTGCTGCGAGGTCTGTGGCTTGCCGCCGTCGGTGGACCAGTAGATCCACACCGCCGATACCTCGCGCGATGCGTCGAACACCACCTCGACGAAGTGCGGCTTGCCGCTGTCCTGCGACGCCCACGCCTGCTTCGTCCAATGGAGGCCCTCGCCGCCGGGCATGCCGTCGGTCAGTGGCGAGGGGTCATAGCCGCTGTAGCTGGAGTCTGTGGTGCAGCGACTGCCGGCGGCGGCCAGGGCGACGTTGTGCTCCGGCAGCGGGGCCTCGTCCCAGTAGGCCGGCGAGGTCGCCTCGGACAGCACATTGCCGCCGTCATCCACGATGCTCACCTGCAGCGCTCGGGTCTGGGAATCGTCTACCACCGCCACGCTGAAGACGGCTTCCGTCCGCTCGGCGGCCAGCTCGACGCTGCGCGGCTCCAGGTCGGCTTCCGGTTCCACGGCGGCCCGCAGGCGCAGGGCTCCCACACCGGGCTTGCGTCGCACCGTGGCGGTGAAGCTGCGCTTGACCTGATCGGCCGCGGTCGGCCTGACCTCCACGGTCGCCGGAGGAACGGCGAAGGCGTGGCTGAGGCGCTGCACCAGCCAGTCGCAGTCGGCGGGCCACCGCACAGCGAACACGGCGCTCACCGCCGTGGCTCCCACGCGCTCCGGCGTCAGGCTGAAGAAGGCCGGCGCCTGCTCCTGCCGCTGCTCCTGCAGTTCCAGGGAGGGGACGATGCTGCGGCCCGGCAGGGCCGCCAGACCTACCAGCCGCGCGGAGGCGTTGTCGGCCCCGGCCGCGGCGGCAAAGGCAGCTTCTTCGCCCGGATAACCGATCCGCGGCGCATCCAGCGACAGCTCCGCTCCGGAGAGCAGCGCCGCCAGCTCGCTCAGAGCGTGACGGGCCTGCTTGATCTCCGTCCGCTGACTGCGGGCAAAGAGGTCCTCCTCCGGGCCGGTGATGCTGGCCAGAGCGGGCTCCAGTTGGCCGTGGGCGACGGACAGCAGCCGGCTCCAGCCGGCTTCGTCGGCGGGCGCCTCGCGGGCAAGCGTCTCCTGCAGCGCCAGTATCTGCGGCGTCTGGCTGGCCTTCCCCTGTACCCTTCCGGCGTACAGCACGTGCCGCCGCGCGCGATCGAGCAGCCACGGCGCCACCTGCGACCGGCCGCTCAGGCGCAGGATCGTCAGCAGACCCTCCCCGTGTGTCACCGTCAGACTGCAGCCGCCGTCGGCCTCCCGGGTGATCGGCACCGGACTGAGACGCACGGCGTCGTAGGCCACGAGGTCCTCGCCCGGCGAGCGGACCGCCGCCGCGTCGATACGTACGGTCTCCTGTGCGGCCTCCTGAGGCGCCCGGAGTGTGAAGTACACCGCCTCCCCGGTGCCGAAGCGCTCGATCCGCGCCCCCTCGGCCAGCGGACAGGGCTCCCAGCCGGCGAGCGAGATCTCCTTGATGCTCTCCATGTAGGCGTGCGTCACATCGCCGTAGTCGTTGTACGCCTGCTGCACGAAGCGGCCGGTGGAGGGAAACTCGCCCCACTGGGCGGCATTGAGGTGGTAAAGCTCCGCTAAGTCGCGCTGATCCAGGCCATGGAGGTTCACGAAATTCAGCAGTAGCAGGGGCTTTTGGTACGAGGAGGCGCGGTAGAAGAACATGCTGTCCTCGTCCCGGTACTGGCTGCTCTCGATCCCCGGCACATCGGACACCAGGTACAGCGGGAAGGCCTCGAGGTTCACGTGGATATTGGTGAAGATCGGCTTGCCCAGCGGGTGGTAGCGCTCCTGCAGGGCGCGGAGGTATTTGGTCATCGCGAAGCGTCCGGCGGCCACTACCTTGAAGCTTCCCGGGGCGTATGTGAACGGCCGCGCGTTGGAGGGCCAGTGCTCGCGCCGACCGTTGAGCACTCCGTAGCACCAGGCCGAGACCGAGTCGATGTAGCAGCCGTCCACCTCGGGCAGATCGGCGAACACCTTGTCGTAATACTCGAACTCCCGGGCCGCCACCGCGGGCTTGTCTTCACTCGACGGTATCTCCGGGTCCACATTGAGCGTGAAGCGCAGCAGGTTCAGCGGCGTGCCGGGGCCCACGTCGGCGCTGAGATTGTCGGTGATGGAGAACACATAGCGCCCCTCGGCGTTGAAACAGACGTTGTCGTGGATGTACTGCAGGTCCGTGCGACGGCTGAGCTCCTCAAAGCCCGGGTTCTCAATCCAGTTCACCTCCGGCTCCCCCTCGGGCCCGATGCGCACGTCGTCGAACCAGGCCCTCCCCGTGTGGGTGCGGAGGATGCAGTAGACCCGCAGCTCGGTAACGGGCTTGACGGGTACGAAGCGGTGTGTCGCCCGCTCCCAGTCATGGGTGCCCGGAGTGAAGACCGCACACTGGCCGAAGAGGTAGTCGCCATCGGCGTAGACCACATCCACGTAGATGGAGTAGTCGTGGTCCGGTGAGCCGGAGACACCCTCGGCGCGGCTGGATCCCTCCACCAAGATGGGTTCCTCCACCGGCTCCGGCAGGGTCACGGTCTGGCGGGCGCCGCTCCAGCCGCCGCCGGAGTTGTCCGCCAATAGTGAGCGCTCGCCGCTGTGGGCCACGTCGTTCACCGGCCCGGAGTCGGCATTTGGGTCCCAGGCCTTCGGCGTCTCCACGGCCTCGAGGGCGGCGAAACGCTCCATGGCCTCCTCATAGCCCTTGGGAAGCTCGCTGCCGGACAGTGAGACCGTGTAGGACGATGATTCGCGGTACGGGTACGTGCCCATACCGCGCTCTTGATCGGCATCCCAGCCGCCGGGACCGCCCTCGTGGTAGTGGAAGTGCTGAGGATTGGGCAGATCGGCGGTGGGGGCGGCGAAGAACCAGCCGCCCTGCTCGCGGATGAAGGGCTCGAAGCTCTCCGGGAACAGCCGGTAGTAGCCCTCGAGGGCCGAGCGGAAGTGCCAGCGTGGCTCGGTGCGGTACAGAACGAAGGAGAACGGGGCCTGCATCCTCAGCTCCGGCCTGGCGTCCGCCGTCAGGCCCAGAGGATAGCGCAGCTCAAAGCCGTCGGCGATCGCTGAGAACCGGTACACGGCCAGGTCATCGGGCGGGATGGCCAGGGCCAGGGAGTCTTCCTCGCCCACACGCAATCCCACGACCGGCAGCTTCCCCAGCAGCTTGGCCGGCAGTAGCAGCGGGTCGTTGTCCATCGTGCTCAGCGGCACCGTGACCCCATGCACACGGATGCACAGATCGGCCACGCGATCCTCGTCCCCCTCGGCCCGCACCGTCCCCGTGCAGCGCAGGTAGCCCTCCTCCGCGCTCCACCGGGCCTCCAGGGCGATACCCGCCGCAGCGGCCTCACCCGTCTCCGGGTCGAGCAGGACCGCCTCCAGCGATACGCCGGGAAGCGCCCGGCCGTCCACGGTGAGACCCGACAGCGACACCCCCCGCGCCTCCGCCGACAAGGCGTCGGCCGTGCGCACGGTGGCGCAGCAGCCCTCCGTGGCCATGGCAGCGGCCAGGAGCGCGAATACACCGATGACTGCATGTGATGGCGAAAACGTCATACGATGACCTCCGTAGGTTACTGGAGACTGGCGGAGAAGGCGAAGTTCCCCGCGGCAGGGGGGATGTCCTGTCTGAGTGGGCGAGTCGCGGGTCGCGAGTCTACGGCGGACGGCCACGGCGTCGACGGCCACGGCGTCGACGGCTACGGCGTCACCGGCTACGGCATCACCGGCCACGGCGTCGACGGCTACGGCGTCACCGGCTACGGCATCACCGGCCACGGCGTCGACGGCTACGGCGTCACCGGCTACGGCGTCTACGGCGGCTACGGCATTGGCGGCCGTTCACCGCCCTCGTGAGGTGGGGGGATGAGCACCAGACCCCGTGCTTTGCATCACGACAGTTCGTCTCGCCACCGTCCCCTTCGGTGCTCACGTCCGCGTCAGGAATGCCCCCCACTGCCGAGGATCCCGCGGGCCAGGAGGCTCCGCCGGGTGTCGATGGCGTTCTGGGGACACACCTCCTGGCAGCAGAAACACTCGATACACGCCGCGCTGTCGATGACCGCGCAGTTGCCTATGGTGATCGCCTGTGCCGGACACACCGCGGCGCAGGCGCCACAGGCGGTGCACTTGTCCCGGACCACCAGCGGCCGGACCCACAGCTTCCCCTCCATCAGGCGGCCCAGCCAGGCGGGGAAGCCCCGGTTCACCCCTCCCGGCGGGCGCTTGAACCGCGTCCTGAGCCCCTGCAGGTCGGCGCCTTCCACCTCGATCCTCGCAAGCTCGGCCACGCCCAGGCCCTTGTGGGCCGCGGCGGTGGTCACGTGCACCTCCCCCGGAGCATAGCCGATGAGGCTTTCGGCCACGGCGTCCAGTGCCACGGCGTCCTCCGCCGCCAGGACCACTCCCAGCTTCCGGGGCGTGCCCGAGCTGGGCCCCTTGCCCTCCATCCCGATCACGCCGTCCATGAGATTGACCCGGGTCGGACAGGCGGAGAAGACGTCGGCGATGGCCTGGCTGACGGCGTCGAAGGTGGCCAGCAGGTGGATGCGGATGCGGTCGCGGGGCGCCACGGCACCGAACATGTTCTTGACCGCTCCGGTGAACAGCATCTGCTGGTGGGTCTTGCACTTGCACAGGTTGATGACCAGATCGGCGTCCAGGACGAGATTGGAGATCAAGACCTCCTGCAGCCGCAGGGGCGAGGGCACCTGTACCGTGCGGAAGCCGCCGCGTTTGAGCAGATCGAAGGTCACGGGCAGGTCGCGGCAGGCCTCGGCGTACCCGGCGGCGGCATGGATCTGCTCCGGGGAGGCGGTGCGGGCGTAGCCCGGCTCATCGGCGATGACCACCTCGCACCCGGCCTCGCAGGCGATCTCGGCCACGGCCCTAAGCACCTGCGGATGCGTGCACACGGCCGCCTCGGCCCCGCGGGCACTGATGATGTTGGGCTTGAGCAGCACCCGCCGACCCGCCACGAGGCCCTCTCGGGCCGGCTCCAGACGCTCCAGGCATTCGCGGACGACCGGGCGCAGGCCGGGGAGATCATAGCTATCACAGGGGCGAACCTGCACGGTGCTCATCAAGTGGACCTCCGAAGGTTTGCTGCGGCCCGACCCGTGGGCACGGATGAACTATCCGTGAGTGCCTCCCGATGTCCGCCGGGAGACTCACCTTGCGGGCCTGGAGACCCGCGGGTACGGGTGGACTATCCGTAAGTGCCTCCCGATATGCGACGGGTGACTCACCCTGCGGGCCTGGACACCCGCGGGCACGGACGGACTGCCAGGGGGTGGCTCGCGCCGTTACGCGCCACGAACCACCCGCCACGCGCCACGGCCTTCCCGCCGTTACGCGCCACGAACCACGCGCCACGCACCACGGCCGTCCCCGTTATCCCCTCAGTCCAGCCATTTCTCGCCCTTTGCCATCCGGATCGTGGCCAGGAGCTGCAGGGACACGTTCAGCGTCCGGATGATCCCCTCTAGAGCCGCCCGGTCCTCGAACTGCTCGCGCAGCTCGAGGGCCTCGCCAAGAGCCCCTCGCCAGGCGGCGTGGCAGGCCGCCCGCCCCTCGGCATCGAGATACGGCTCCATCAGATGGGTGGCCGCGTCGGGGCTGGTGTTGAACAGGCTGCCCAGCATCAGCTCGCCCGGCGGCTCGATCCCCTGGATGCGCGAGGTGTCCCAGGCGCCGAAGTAGCCCTCCTCCACGTCGAGGAAGAGCTGCGTCAGGCGGCGCAGGGCCTCGTCGCTGCGGGGCTTCCAGGCGTCCTGAATCACCTCGGCGAGGACGTCTGCGGGGTCGCGGGCGGGGTCCTGCAGCAGGCGGCCGCCGCAGGCGCTGTTCACGCGCACCCCGGGGTTGGCCATCGGCCCCTGGTACAGCAGGGCCGCCCGCGCGCCGTGCTCGTGGTGGTCCCTGATATGTCCCGCCAGACGGCGCACGTAGGGCACGAGATAGGAGAGCCTATCCTGGCGGCAACCGTGGTACAGCCACAGGCCGCCGGAGGTGCCGTAGTCGCAGTGCAGTCGCGGCACGTCGTCCCAGGAGATGAAGCGGCCGTGGTGGCCCTGATCCATGAACACATCGATGTGGCGGCTGAGCTCGATCACGTGCTGCAGCGTCTCGCCGCTGAAGGTGTGCTGCTTCCCGTCATCCCCCAGTCGCCAGGGCTCCCAGTTGATGGGGCAGACGTAGGTCAGCGCTTCCTTGCTGTGGGCCTTGATGATCTGTGCGGCCCGGGCATTGAGCCGCGCGTTGTACCCCACGCTCCCCAGCCCTCCGGCGCACTCGGGGCACATGCAGTACCCCAGATCCGCAGACTCCAGATGCACGGCGCCGAAATCGTGGCGCGAGAACATGGTCCGCACCAGCCGGTCGATGTACTCCCAGGACTTCTCCTTGGCCCCGCACATGGCGTGCGGATGCGGGTTGCCGTCCTTGTCCAGGCCCCGCACCGAGGGGTCTTCGCGGATGATGCGGTCGTAGCCCCAGGTGTGGACCCCCAGGCAAAGCGTCATCTTGATGCCGCGCCTGTCGGCGGCGGCGAACACCCTCTCCACCTGCCGAGCGCGCTCCGGGTCGTCGAAGGCGCTCACGATGTCGGGCGGGTAGTTCGTGGTGGCATACAGCCCGAAGGCGTCCAGATAGCCGTAGCCCGCGTCGGAGATGACGTCAAGGGTCCGGGTGATGCCCTCAACGGTGGTGTCGTCCAGTTGCGGCGCGGGCCACTGCTCCAGAGGCAAGGGCTCATTGCGCATATCGTTGATCCAGGTGCCGAAGGCAATGCGGTGGCGGTAGGCGGGTTCGGCGGGCATGGCGGCGGGCCTCCCTCAGGCCAAGTGTGTGGGCGGGCGGGTAGTTCGGCGGGTGGGCTGCAGCGTCCTCCTCCGGGAGGTGTGGATGCCCGCGGCGGGGAAGTGACAGACTAGAGCCTCAAATCATGCAGGTTCTGGGCGGGCGCCGATTCACGTCGCCTCACCCCCCCCTCTCCCTTCCTCGCCGGTACAACCGGCGAAACGGGAGGAGGGGGGAGAACGGCATCATAGCGAGCGATAGAGGCCTCACCGTGGCGGGATGTAGCCTGAATGCGTTCATGGATGATGTGGGTAGAGCGTCTGAAGCCTGCGGAAGAGGAGTTGTCCCCGTTGAAGATACGTCTCCTATTGCCGTCTCTGCTGCTGATCCCCTGCCTGGCACCGGCCCAGGAGGGACCGGACTTCTCGATGATGAGGCCCAGCTACGACGTGGATGTGTGCGTGGTGGGCGGCGGCCCGGCGGGCTGCGCGGCCGCCGTGGCCGCCGCGCGCAACGGCGCCGAGACATTGCTTGTGGAGCAGTACGGATTCCTCGGCGGCACCGCCACGGCCTCCAGCGTCAGTGTGTTCATGACCTACCGCTACGCCGGCGGGCTGTTCCGCGAGCTGCTCCAGCGCCTGGACGCTCAGAAGGCCCGGCGTGGAGGCTCGTTCAATGTGGCCGGGATGCAGGTGGTCCTCGACGAGATGGTCACCGAGGCCGGGGTGCGGGTGCTGCTGTACACGCGCGGTATCGCCTGCGAGACCGCGGCCGGCAAGCCCTGGCAGGGCCAGCCGCGCCGGAACATCACCGGACTGGTGATCCACAACAAGTCCGGCCTGCAACTGGTCAGAGCGAAGGTCTTCATCGACTGCACCGGGGACGCGGACCTCGCCGCCTGGGCCGGTGTGCCCTTCGAGGTCGGCAGGGAATCCGACGGCATGACCCAGCCGATGACCATGATCTTCCGCATGGGGAATGTGACGTTCCAGGGCGGCAATATCATGTCCTATCCGGGCATGGAAGACTACTGGTGCAGCTACGCCTGGGACCCCAACCCCAATGAGATGACGCTGAACATGACCCGCATCAGGGGCTTCAGCGGCCTGAACGCCGAGGACCTCTCGCAGGCGACGATCCTGGGGCGCCAGGCGGTCATGGAAGCCGTGGAGACGCTCAAGAAGAATGTCCCCGGCTTCGGGGAAGCGTATCTGGTGGCTCTCCCGGCCCAGATCGGGGTGCGCGAGACACGACGCATCGCGGGCGCCACCACGCTCACCGGGGAGCAGATCGTCAACCCGGGCTGGACTTACCAGCACCGCGCCGACGCCATCGCCCGCAACAACTACGATGTGGACATCCACGATCCGCAGGGCACCAAGGCCACCATCGTCAAGCTCCAGCAGCCCTACGAGATTCCCTACCGGAGCCTGCTGCCCCGGGGCATCGACAATCTGCTGGTGGCCGGTCGGCCGATCTCGGCCGACCACGTCGCCCACTCGTCTCTGCGCATCCAGCCCACCTGCTGGGGCCTGGGCCAGGCGGCGGGGACCGCGGCCGCCTTCGCCTCGGCCCTCGAGGTCGGCCCCTGGGAGATCGGCCAGGGCAATGACCCGGCCCTGGGCCAGCCCTTCCTCAAGGAACTGCAGAGAACCCTCATCCGCCAGGGCGCGGACCTGGGTGACTATCGGGCCGAGACGCTCGGCGTCCTGCCGGAGTACGACCGCTGGCAGCTCAAGTACCAGCTCGAGGCCTACGCGGTCAGCCGCGATTTCGAGGACGTGCCCAAGGGCCACCCGGCCTACGATGCAGTGATCGGCCTGGGCAAGATGGGGGTGTTCCGGGGCGTCTCCGATGCGCGATTCGGCGCCGAGCAGAAGGCGACCGTGGCGATGGCGGCGGTCGTCATCTCCCGGGCCTTCGCCACGATGCCCGCCAGGGAGCGGCTACCCCAGCCCGCCGAGCTACCCGACCGCCTGAAGGGCCAGTGGTGGTCCTCGGGCATCGCCTTCTGTGTGGCCAAGGGCATCATCCCGGCCGGCGAGCTGGAGGGCCTCGATCCCGAAGCCCCGCTGACCTCCGAGCAGCTTCAGGGCTACCTCGCGGCCGCCTTCCCCGAGCACGAGCAGTTCAGCCCCCTGCCCCCGGAGCTGCTGACAGATGGCCAGGTCACCCGCGCGGGGTTGGCCTACTGGCTGTGGGAATGCATCGCCAATCGGCTGGGGCTGTGACGGCCGTGGCGCGTGGCGTGTAACAGCGGGGACGGCCGTGGCGCGTGGTTCGTGGCGCGTAACGGCGGGAACGGCCGTGGCGCGTGGTTGGTGGCGGGAACGGCGCGGAAGGGGCCCCACCGCAACGTCGAACCCGCTCACCGACCGCCGACCCGTGCCCGCGGGGCTCCAGGCCCGCACGGTAGGCCGCACACGCGACGCCGGTGGCCACCAGTGGTCGCTCATCCCCGTGCCCGCGAGACTTCGCACCCCCCGAGGAGTGACACCCTTGTCCACCACCACCGCCGGCCGCCTCGTCGCCCTGACCATCGCGGTCCTGGCCATCCTCCCCATGCCCGCCCTCGCCCAGGCGTGGACCGAGTCCTTCGAGCAGGGGGCCGGCTCGGCGGCGCCCTATCACAAGGAGCCGCCCAACAGCAGGCTGGAGGTCATCGCCGGCGATGCCGCCGAGGGCCGGAGCTTCCTGCGGGCCACGGTGCCCGACGGCAAGCGCCTGGCCGGCTGCTCTGTCACCGCCACCGGACTGCCCGGCGGGCGCCTTGCCACCGTCACCGCTCAGGTCCGCGGCAGCGGGGAACTGTGGCTGTGTCTGAACTCTCGGAACGGCTGGCTCTACTCCCCGGACACGGTGAGGCTCTCCGACCGGTGGCAGACCGTGAGCCTGCCGAAGGCGCTCATGCTCGCCGATACATCCCTGGGTATCTTCTTCATCTCCCGGGAGGGGCAGCAGGGGGCCGTCTTCGAGATCGACGACATCCAACTGGCGCTTGGCGAGCCACTGGAGACGGCCGACGTGTCCGTGGAGCCCCTGCGCCTGGAGGCCGAGCAGTTCGTGGCCAGCGCCGACTATCTGCAGGCCGACGCCGACGCGGCGGGCGGCGGGATCGCGCGGCACGGGCAGTACCTGCGGCTCACCCAACTGCCCACTCCCCGCACCTCCCGGCCGCTGGCGGTCTACCTGCGGGTCCGGACCGAGGACACAGCAGAGCAGTGGCGGCTTTGTACCCTGCAGGGCGGGCATACCCAGGTCGTGGTGCAGGCGGAGCCCGCCGAGACGGGCAAGTGGCATTGGCTGAAGCTGCCCGCCGCCCATGCGGCGGAGCTGGGGGACAGCTTCACCCTGGACTGCCGCAGGGACAAGGGGGCGCCGGGCCAAAGCAGCATCGACTCGCTGGTGCTCGCCACCGCCGGCGACCTGACCCCGGAGCAGCTCGACGCCGCCCCGCCGTGGATCGCCGGCCGTCCTCTGACGACCGTCATCACCTGCACCCAGGCGCCGGCTATCGACGGCAGCGGTGATGACCCCTGCTGGCAAGGCGCCATCGTTTGCACCGGCTTCATGGGCGTGGGTTCCACGAACCCGGTGGAGGCGGCCACCGAGACCCGGTTCTGCGCCGATGACGAGAACCTCTACGTCCTGTTCGCCTGCGAGGAACCCGTGCTGAGCGTGGCGGGACAACGCCGCCACGAGTTCCGAGCCACGGCCACCGAGCACGACGCCGAGGTCAGTCGCGACGATTCCTGCGTGCTGATCCTCACCCCACAGGGCGGCGACGAGGCCTTCGACTTCTTCGTCAATGCACTGGGCACGGTGGAAGACGCCCGCTGCCAGAGCCCGGACCTGTGGGAGAAGCGGGACAAGTCCTGGGACAGCGGCGCCAGGGCGGCGGGGCGGATCGAGGACGGCCGCTGGTCCTGCGAGCTTGCCATACCACTGGCGGCTGTGGGCGGGGCGCCGCGGGAGGGGCAGATGTGGGAGGCCGTAGTCGGCCGCATCGCCAAGGCCCGCAATGAGACCGGCGCCTGGAACCTGTGCAACAAGGGCTTCCACGATCCGGCCCAGATGGGGCTACTGTGTTTCGGTCCCTCTCCGATGGGGGGTAAGGTCACCGCGCCCGACGCGCTGCAGCCGGGCGCCAATGCGCTCTCAGCCGAGTTGGTGGCCCCCGGTGGGCCGGGAGCCGTGTACCTGACGGCCGGTCTGGGCGACGGCAAGGTCGCCACGCGCACCTACGGCTATCACGCGGTCTCCGGCCCGGCCCCCCAGGCGGCCCTGGAGTTCACGGCCCCGGAATCTGATGCCCTTCAGCTCTTCTGGGGTCTGCTGGACGCCGGGACGCTGCGGCCGCTGTACCTGTCCCCTGTCGTGCCCCGGGCCGTGCGGTCGACCTTCGCCGAGATGACGATCACCTGCGGCGGGCCCTACGAGCTATTGGTCAACGAGCTGGTGGCGAGTCGAGGGCAGGGCGCGGAGGCGGTTGCGATCAAGGTGCCGCTGGTCAAGGGGTCCAATGTGTTCGCCCTCAAGCTGGACGAGGGCTCGGCGTCGGTAGACCTGCGGGTGCCGGGGCTCGATGGCGGGCCGGTGAAGTGGCGCCTGGCGCCCGCCGACACGCCGGATGCGACGAAGATGAGCCTGGATGACGGGCAGTGGCCGCTTGCTCCCGAGGCCGACGGTGTCGTCGGTGAGGCGGGCCGGGCGGTGGTGCTGCGGCACACGGTACTGTGGGCCAAGACCCGCGCCTGGCCCACACCAGACCCGGCGCTGTACATCGCCCGGGAGAGCAATCAGCACCTCAACTTCATCGCCGACGGCCTGCCCGGACGGAAGCTGGAGCACTTCACCATCTACCTGGCCGTCCCGCCGCAGCTAACCATCCTCGGCTCCACCGGCTACTACCCCCATCTAGACTACCAGCCGCTGTACGAATGCACGCAATTGGGGGAGCGGGAGATCGATGGCCAGGCCATGCATGTGGCCAGGATCGTGGCCAGCAAGCCCATCGTGGCGGGCCGACACTACATCATGCACGTGGTCAACGCCCTGGTGAGGCTGCAAGATGGGGCCGAGATCGCCGGAGATGAGACGAAGCTCCTGTACTGGACGGAGGCCAACGAGGGCACGATCGTGGAGCCGCGTCAGGAGGTCCCGGTGCGCATTCTGCCGGCGCTGCGGGGCATGCAGCCCAAGACGCTGGTGTGGCAGCTCTGGGGAGGGTGGCTGTCGAGCATGGCCGACGAGGCGATGCGTCGGGCCACCTTGGAGACGGCGCAGGCGGCGGGGATCAATGACATCGTCGCCGGCGACCGCTGGACCTCGGACGCGGCCGGCCAGTACGGCATGCAGCACACGATGGGCATGAACTTCCAGACGTGGTCGCTGAACATGAAGCCGTACCTGGAGCAGCACCCCGAGGACCGTCTCATCGACCGCACCGGCAAGCCCGACGACGCCCTGGTGTGCGCCTCGCGGCTGCTGGATGATGCCTGGGGCGCGGCGGTGGAGCCCGTGCTGGAGGAGAAGCTGCGGGCCGTTGCGCCCGATGTGGCGGACTATGACTACGAGTACCCGCCCTTCAGCGGCCCCCACTCGTGCTACTGCGAGCGCTGCCTGGAGCAGTTCCGCGCCGCGGCGGGTCTGGCGGCGGATGTGACGCTGACGCCGGAGAGCATCGAGGCCGACTACGGCGAGCAGTGGGTGGACTTCATGGCCCGGCGCACGGCACAGATCCTGCTCCAGCTCAAGGCCAGCATCCATCGCCTCGCGCCGGGGACCCAGTTCAGCGTCTACAGCGGCTATCACAGCAACGAGAACCCGCGGCAGTACGGGATCAACT
>CAZXDD010000177.1:5516-13058 GCA_964639415.1 uncultured Armatimonadia bacterium | reverse complement strand
CAAGGCCCGCTTCGACCTGGTGGTCAGCGATCTGCTGAGGCCGGGAGGTGGCGGGAGGCGGGTGATCGTCGAGGCCGGACGCCTCGATCCGCCGCCGCCGGTGGTGGTGCTCACCGGTCGCATCGAGGAGGACCTGACGGACGACCTCCGCCGCGCAGGGGCCGCCGCCTGTCTGCGCAAGCCCGTGGACATCAAGCAATTGCTGGCGGCAATCGCGGAGGCGATCGGCGAATGATAGGGGGCGGCCGCCGTCGAGTGGCCCGGGCGCCGGGGCGCGTCTCTTCCCGGCGGGAGGTCGGGGACCGGACGCCGTCCGGCTCCCGCGGTCGGGGCCGCTGCGGTTAGCCCGAATGCCCGGAATGCAGAAGCCGAACCCCCTGTGGTAACCCTCGCTCTCAGTCTCCGCCGGCCGGCAGGTAGAGCGCATGCCGGGAGCGGCCGGAGGGCCCCTCGACGGATACTGCCAGCAGGTTCGGCCGCCGGCCGAAGGGTATGCGCATCGTCTGCAGCAGGGGCGGAAGGTCGGGCCCCGCAGAGGCGACGGCGCCCGCAGGCGCCCTGAAGCTTTGGGCGCGGCCGGCTTCCTCCCACTCCAAGATCACCTCACACCCCTCGATATGGTAGCCCGTTACGCAAAGGCCTGCGGCGCCCTCCTGCTTGTCGTAGGCCGCGTCCGCCACGATCGGGCGCCGCCGGTCGGCGGCGATCTCGTCTGCCAGTGATAGCTCGTGGCCTGCCTCGCAGGTGTAGAGGCTGTCGTACATGTAGCTGATAAGCTTGGAGGGAGCCGTCCCGGCGAACATCACCGCCTGGTCGAGACGCTCCTTGGTGGTGCGTTGGCAATCGGTGAAGCTGCCGCACGGCTCACCCACGCCGGGCTCGAAGGCCTCGATGTTGGCCCACAGTTGCACGGTGATGCCATCATCTCTCTTGAGGTCCTGCACCCCGAGACGCGCCGCCTTGTAGAAGGCCCTGGTGTTGGCTCGGTAGGCCTCGGCGTATGTCCCCTCGCCCACCACCGGCAGCACCCGGCGGTCCACGGGCTCATTGGCCTGGTGGGGCCAGAATAGCCCGACCTTCCCCGTCCCGCGGCTGTCCTGGGGAGCGATGGTGTCCACATCGCAGCGGCCGATCTGGCGGATCCCCTCCCGGATGTCCTCGGGAGTGGAACCGTCGCGGCCGTCCTTGATCCTTGCGTCCCAGTACGGGGAGATCAGGATCGCCTTGTCCGGCAGAGCGGCCCGCACGACGGGGTGCATCTGCCGGTACGCCTCCAGCACGGCGGCCAGAGGCCGGGCGTTCACCGGGATCTCGCGACTCTGATAGACGCCGGCGAAGGCCGGCTTGTCGCCCAGACGCTGTGAGTAGTCCTGCAGCACGCGCCGCAAGACCTCCACCATATCGGGCATCATCTCCAGCCACGGGTCCCAAGGGTACTGGGGGTTCGAGGGCGGACAGGGCATGCCCACGTAGACCCGCATGTCGCGCGTGCCGGCTTCGTCCAGCAGCTCGGCCACCGAATCCCAGCGGTGGCCGCGGATGAAGACCACGTCGTACTCGCCTCCTGCGGTCACGTCTCGCTCGCGGTCGGTAGGGGCCTCGGAGGGCAGGATCAGCCGCCAGATCAGGCTGTCTGCGATCTCGAAGCACCTGTCTAGTTCCGGGCGGACCACCAGCGCCGGGCCGTAACTCTCGCGGCTCGACAGCACGAAGACCCGCCGCAGGACGTTGTGCTCGTCCAGCGTGCGCATCTGCTCCACGGTCGCCTGCAGCAGGGAGACCTCGCCCACGTCCCATGCGGGGTCTCGATCCATCTCGGTGCGTTCCTCGTCGGACAGGTGCCTGAGCACGGGGCCGAACTGCACCACTGTGTCGGCGCCCAGGTTCCTCACGCGGTCCAGGGCCGGAGCCCACTGCCCCGTCTCGGCACGGCCGAACATCCAGTAGCCCGAGACGGCATAGGGGGCCGGCCCGACAGGGGCAGCCGGCGCCGGAGCGGCCACGAGCAGCCCGACGAGGATTGCGGCGTCATATCGCATGGCGATGCTCCGCGTTGTGGGGTGATGCATGGGCGCCACGATCAGTCCTGCGCCTGCAGCTCGAGGTCGTCGAACCAGACTGTGCCGGTGGCGTCGAACAGGTTCAAATACAGCCCCACTCCGTCTCCGGCGGGGACGATGTCAGGTACTGTCACCTGGCGCCAGATGCCGTCGGTGTTGAGCATCCTGGCCTCCAGCGTCTGCCCGGTGGTGCCGGTGACCCAGACCCTGACCGTTCCCGCGAACCCGGGGGCCGTGCGCACCCAGGCCCGCAGGCGGTAGGTGGTGTCCTGTGCCATCGGGGCCACCGCCCGATGCCACCGGCCCCAGGCGCGGGTGCGGAGCCTGCGCCCGTCGTCCTCGTTGCCCAGCGCCGTGCAGCGCACACGGGCAGAGGCCCTCCCCGTGCGGGCCACGGTGTCGTCGATGGCGAGGTCGAAGGTGCCGCACATGATGCTCTGCTTCCACTCCCCCGGTCCGTCCTCGAAGGTGCCGTCGGCAATCAGATTGCTCTCGGCCGGGGCGGGGGCATCCGCGACCACGATCCAGACGGGCTTGAAGATGCCTCCGGCGCCGGTGTTGTCCTCGACCCGGACGACCAGCGTGTTTGGCCTGTCGAAGCGCACCGTCTCGGTGACGTCCACCTCGAACGCCTCCTGCCAGGAGTTGGGGTTCCCCCGGTACGGGTAGGGGCGGTCCAGAAGCTGCTCGCCGTTGACCCATACCCGGCAGGCCTCATCCACGGCCCCGAAGACCAGACGCACCTGTCGCCCGGCGTCCTCGGGCTCCAGGGAGAAGCGGTTGCGGTACCAGGCGATGCCGTCGAAGGGTCGGCCGTGCTCCTGCTCCCAGCGCCGGCCGACCTCCTGTTCCTCCCACGGGCTGTTGATGCCCACGGGCAGCCAGCTCGCCGTGTCCGAGTCTTCGGCGAACAGGCGCTGAGCCTCGCCGATCCTCTCCGGGTCCCACGAGAGCAGCCAGGTGTCCGGCAGTTCGCGGCCGGGAGTGGCCATGAGCTTGACCAGCGCCCTGTCCCAGGTGCTCGCCTCCGACCAGCTCAGGTAGGCCATGTTGGCGATGAGGTCGCCCTCGGTCAGGGCGCGGAACTCGTCCAGCGTCTCCAGCGCTCGGGCGTAGGGCGCAAGCTCCCCGGTCTGCTTGTAGTCCCGGTAGGCCCGCTGAGTGGCCAGGACCAGCTCGGCATGGCGGAGCCCCTTGCTCAGGAACTCTACCCTCGCCGTGGCTCCGGCGTCGCCCTCCGCAGCCCGGACGGCCCGGGACAGCAGGTCCTGCCCCCGGCCCATGGCGGCCTCGGTGAAAAGGCCGTCGGCTTCCTTGTAGAAGCTCGCCCAGTGGCCCACCTGCTCGTCGGTGGCCTGCCGCGAGATGTCCTCCCAATGGGCGAAGTAGTCCCGCACCTGCCCGGTCGCGGGGCCGAAGGCGGTGAGGAACTCCTCCATGATCGCCTCGGGCTCGAGCGCCGGATCCCCATGCAGTCGCGCCAGCATGTACAGGTTCAGGCCCTGCGTGGCGTACTGGCCCGTGAGGGAGTCGAAGTCGGTGCCGATCAGGCCGTGACGGATGGCGAATGAGAAGTCCTCCCCCAGGGCCCGGGCGAAGTTGATCGGCAGGCAGTGGCCGTCGAGCATGTAGTTCGGCCGCAGCAGCAGGCGTGCGCCGGTCGCCGACCAGCCCTCCCACTGCTCGATGAAGGCCTTTCGCTTCTGCTCGGTCCAGGGGAACATCAACGCAGGGACGATCCCGATGATGATGTTCGGGTTGAGCCTGGTCTCCCGAGGCGGCCTGACGTAGTTCGCGTACGCATAGCCCATGACCACGGCATCCGGATCGATCTTCCGGGCCTCCTCCTGCAGGGCGAGGTAGAACCGGGCGTAGCGGTCGGACAGCGAGCCCAGAGCCTGAGGCCATTCGGGCTCCCCGCGGGCAAAGGCCTTCTCCGCCTCCTGCAGGCGCTCGGCGAAGGGGACCGGGCTCTCCGGGTCGGGCACGTCCATGGCCATGCACAGCGGGCAGGTGCACTTGCCGGGCGTGTCGTTCTCGCTGGCGTCGATGTACGGCTTCTGTGGCGAGCGCCGGGCCAGCCAGTCCTCGATCTTCTGCCGACGCACCCCGGGCTCACCGACGCACATGGAGATCAGCGAGGGCGCCGCGCCGTGGTAGGTGGGGTCGGAGCGCCGGGTGCCGTCCGGCAGGAGGTTGAAGTACTCCGGGTGCTCCGGCCCGAACCGCTCCCACCAGTCGGTGTACGAGTGTGCCATGTCCATGTTGATGCCCATGGCGAAGCGGTGCCGACGCAGCCACTTGCCCTGCTCGTTGAGGAACCTCGAGCGCGTGGTCTGGGAGGCCCAGCCCTGCGCTCCGGCCGAGTAGGTGCCGCCGTCGCGCCAGCGGGTGTGCACGAAGGGGGGTGTCGGCTTCCGATCAGTCGGCGAAAGAGTGATGCTCTCATGCCGCGGGATCACCTCACCCAGTGGCCCCGGCCACAGCCAGCGCACACCCAGGTCCTTCTCCAGGATCTCGTACACGGCGAACAACGTCCCGACCCGGGTCCTGTTCTCATGCTGCACCCAGAAGGGCTGCCCGTCCGTGTCGTCGCCGAGGAGATGCAGATTGCCGTCTACGGTCCGGATGAAGGACCCATTGGGCTCCAGAGCGGTCACATTCAGGCCGAGCCGGGCGGTCTGCGGACATGGCCCGAGAAACACGAGCCCCGGACCCTCCGGGGCTGCGGAGGCCTTCACAATGGGCAGCTCGGCCCCGGCGGACTTGCCCACATGGTACTGCAGCTCCTCGGCCGCCGCCCGGACCACCGGCAGCGCCTCGTCGGGGATGACGATGGTGGCCACGGGTCTTCCCTCGGCGACGAGGTCCAGGCCCCGGGCGTCCGTGGACAGCAGGAGAGCCGCCACGGCCGGCGCGAGGGAGAGGCTCAAGAGACGGCATGTAAGATGTCGGTTCATGGACAGAGGCCTCCGGGAGACATGGCGCCGGGCGGGACGGTGCCGGCATGTGTCGCAGCCGCCCGTTCCGGCGTCTGCGTCTGCGGCCGGGAGCGCCGCGGGCGGCCGGACCGCCGGGCGTCTGCTGAGCTCCGGGTCGATGTCCGGACCCGCCGGAGGCACCCGAGTCGGACTGTGGTGCACCTCGCCGCCTTTGATGAACGAGACCCCGGCCAGGCCCCGGGGATCGGAGCCCGCGGCACGGCACGCCGGCAACTCCGGGAGCACCCCATCCCCCCCCGTAGCGCACGGCCAAGTCGCACATATCCGGCACCGTGTCCGGGAACATGCTCACTTGGGACCCGCCCATGATGGCCGGGAGGCCCGTAGTCCTCCTGCGGATGTATGCGGCACACCGGCGCACCTTGTTCGGGGACGGAGCGTGGACCGGAAAGCAGACCGCGTCGCAGTCGGACGTCCGATCCGAGGCCCTATCGCGGATGCCCTTCAGGAAGACACGCACGTCGACTTCCGGCCATGGTTCCGGCCGCCAACTCGGTGCCGAACGACCGGTCAAGGTCAAAGCGGGCCTCAGGCCCGATCGCGACCGTCGGCCTCCCTCTACTCCGTCCGCACCCAGCCGGCCTGAGTCACCAACTGGCTGAGGCCCGCATTGAGCACCGCGACTTGGGTGGCGAAGCGGGGCGTCGTGCTGCCCGGGAAGGTCGCCATCGTCGCGTCACCCACCAGGAACACGTTGAAGTCCCGCGATAGGTTGTCATAGCCACAGGTGGTGGCCTTCACACACATGTCCGTGGCGTAGCCCAACAAGAGCACATGGCGAATGCCGCGGCTCTTGAGATAGTCGCGGACCTTCTCGTACCCCTCTGCATCGTAGAACACCAGGTCCGTTTCCTCGCGCTCCAGGGCGGCATGTACCGGCATCGGCAGTTCCCAGAACCCCTCGCCGTTGGTGCCCGAATAGGCATCCGTTGAGGGCGTGGCCGCCATGTAGGCGGCCCCGGGGCTGTCCGAGCCCAGCACTATCCGCGTGGGCAGCGGGGTGCCCGTGAAGCTCTGCGCCCCAATCAACACCGCCAGTTGGCGCCGCCCCACCTCCGGGGCCAGCCGCTCCGGCGGGGTGTCGATGGAGGCATACAGGAGCCTGCGGATATCGTCCCGCACCCGCGGCATCGAGTAGCCCACCACCGCCACGCGGGGGCGCAGGCGTGCGATGAAGGGGTTGACTACCCGGCGGATGTGCTCGCCACAGATCTCGTTCTTGTACTTCACGCAGAAGAAGGCCAGTCCGGCCGGCTCCGGGGTCCGCAGGCCGACGCCGTCATCGATGCCCCAGGGGTGCACCATGACCAGCGCCGTCGCCCCGGCCTGCAGACGGCACTCCATCTCCACGATGCCCCTGGCGTTATACCACCACCTCCAGGCCCGCACCAGCAGGTCACCGTCGGGCTCCTCCACCACCGGTGGGGCGAGGTAGCGGTCATCACACTGCGGCGGCTGCAGGAAATCGGGATAGTCGGCCAAGAGCGGCGGCGGGTCCTGCAGCTTCTCCAGGCGGTTTGAGTAGATCACGCGCCGGGCCTCCGGGCAAGGATCGGTGGCGGGGGCCGGGCAGGCCCCCGGGTCGTTGGGGTGTGCGGATGCCGGACCGACAGGGCCGGAGCCCCGCGGCGTTGGGTGTCGCTACTTGCCGTCCGGGCGTCGCCACTGTCGACCGCCGCGGATGTCCTCGTACAGGGCGCCGATCTCAATGGCCAGGTCGCGGTAGCGGTACAGCACCTGCTCCGAATCGCCCGCGATCGTGCGGATGGCCTCCGCGGTGGCGACCATGCTCTCCAGGCCTGAAGCCACGGCCTCGCCGCCCTGCTCAACGCGCCGGCACAGCTCCGCGTGAAGCTCCGGAGCCGGGCCGTGGTCGGGATGTACCAGCCGCTCCATCTCCTGCACCCGAGCAGCAACCTCCCGGGAGAACTCCCGGTAGGCCTCGAGACGCCCGTGTATTCGCCGCAGCATAGCCATGGCGTGGCCCAGCAGCTCCAGCAGACGCTCGGGGTCGTCGTCGGCCAGCTCCGGTTGCCGCTGCCACAGGGCCTCGAGTTCGTCGATGGTGCCGCAGACGTCGATATGCCGGGTGCTGGTGGGTGGCAGCGCGGCGTCGGCCACCGCGATGAGCTGACCATCGACCAGGCGCATGAGCGATAGCTCCATAGCTCCGCCGTCCTCGTAGACGAACAGCGGGCAGAGCCCGTGCCCGCGCTCCTGGATGTGGGCGCGGCCGGTCTTGAGGCTGTGGACGATGGCCTCGCGGTGCGGCGAGGGCGGCATCCAGCGGCTGTCGGTGTAGTCCGTCACCTTGGGGGGCCTCCATTGGCTTCTCCACGGCGCAGGCCGTGGGGGGATGGGGCATCGCGGGTCGGTGTGGGGGCAGGACCGGTGCCCCGCCGGCCCCGGCGCGGTACAGGCCCGGGCCCTACCGCGGCGCCGCGGGTTGCCGGCGGTCCTCAGTCCATAAGAAACGGCTT
>CAZXDD010000177.1:0-5416 GCA_964639415.1 uncultured Armatimonadia bacterium | reverse complement strand
GCCCTACCGCGGCGCCGCGGGTTGCCGGCGGTCCTCAGTCCATAAGAAACGGCTTGACCTCGACGAAGGTATACAGCATCTGTTGCCCCTCGGCCGCCGGCTCGTCGCTGATGCGCAGCTCGGCCGTCTCTCCCGTGGCCCGGAACACCTGCCAGTGGTAGTTGAGGAAGAACGGGTTCTTGTCCGTGAACTGGCCCTGCCGCCCTCGAGTCGGGAAGGGCTCCTGGTAGCTGTAGGGCTTGCCCTGGAGAAGCTCCGCTCCGCCGACGGTCACTATCACGGGATGCACCTGACGTCTGGAGACGCCGGAGGTGAAGTCTGCGTAGTCGCCGGTGAGCAGCTTGACGGAATACGTCCGTCCCGGCTCCAGGCCGGTGATCCGCTGACTGAACACATTGGCCCGGCCCGCCTGGCGCCGGGTGACTAAGAAGCTGTCGGGGCCCCGATAGTACCGGCCGATGAACTTCCCAAACTGCGTGGCGTCCTCGGCCGTGATCGCACCCTCGGCGGCGGGCTGCAGTGTCCAGCCCTCTTCTCCCTCGGAAAAGTCGGGATTGCTAATGTGCCCCAGCTCGTAGGGATCGTCACTGAGACGGTCCGTGGCGCCCTCGATGCAGTAGTGCCGGAACATGCGCCCGAACCAGCGCACCCGCTCCTCGTCGCAGTAGCCCGAGCGCCAGATGTGCACGCCGCCCAGGCCGAAGAGCGCCGGGTGCGTCGCAAGCATCTGAAACTGCATGTCCAGGTAGGCGTTGTAGTTCACGCTTGCATAGCCGTCGGCATAGGGCCAGGGGTAGGAGAAGGCGCCAAACACCCAGATGGTGTGCCTCGTTGCACCCGGGAGCTTGTCCTCCAAAGGCAGGATATTGCGCTCCGGGTAGCGCCGCATGGCGTCGAGGGCCTGGTTTTGCGTGGCCCATTCCGCCAGGTACGCCTCCCAGCAGATGTAGCCGCCGCCGGCGATGCAGGCCCCGGCGAAGGGAATGCTGCCCTCGTCCTTGCCGAAGCTCCCCGCGGCGTAGGGGTAGAAGGCCTTGCCGGGGAAGCGCTGATTGAGCAGGGCGATGCCACCTGCGTACGCCGGATAGGCGGGATCTTCCTTGTGGTAGAACTCGTCCACCAGTTGCCCATCGCACAGGCGGTGAGCGTAGCCGGGACGCCGCCTGAAGAAGTCGGCCACGGTCTGAGCGCTCAGCTCGGCCTCCTTGTTGTTCTGCAGCCCCGGACGGCCTCCGTAGCTGATCCACTTGCCGCCTCCGGCCCGCCATTGCTCAGCGTGGGCCTCGGCACTATCCGGCATACCGGAGCTGATGATGGTGTTGACGTGCGGTAGGATGTGGCGGCTCAGGAACTCCCAGTCGTAGCGGAGGCCCTGATCGATGGCGACGGTGGTGGGGTACCGACTGTGCTGGATCTCGGGCACCGCCCGCACCTGCAGGAGCCTCATCTCGGCGTCCTGCACCTCCACCTGCACGCTGTGATCGCCGGCGCGCAGGAACCTCATGGCCTCCTGCGTCTCCCCGGGGCCCTGATGCACGTAAAGGGGCTCCACGCCCCGGCCCGGATCGAGCGTCACCGTCAGGCGACCGGTATCGTCGTCCCGGATCCGGGTGCGCACGAAGACCCAGCGGTCACAGGGCAGGTGGAATCGGTAGAGGCCCTCCGGGTTGATCCAGGTCGTGCTTACCAGCTCCCAGACGAGGTTGTTCAGTACCGTGATGTCCCGGAACTCCGGGGACCTGCCGGGCCAGGAGACCTCCGCGGTCTGCGTCATGTCGATCTCTCCGGCCATTACCTCGGCCCGGGCCCGGTACTCCCCGGCGGGCAGGTCCTCGGCCTCGAGAATGACCTCCTCGCGCATCGCCGGGGCGGTGACCAGGATGGCCTTCCGCACCTCCCGCCCGCCCCGGAGCAGCGCAACCTGCAAAGACACGTCCTGCGGGCCATCCATCTGCGGCAGATCCACCGAGACGACGATCTTCCCCGGGTCGGGATAGCCCCGGGCCTTCACCGCGAACTGCCCTGCGGAGCCGCCATCGGACACAGCGGCTATCTGCACGTTCTCGGCTTTCGTGTACAGGCGGACATTGTCGATCTTGGCCACATGCCAGGAGTACAGGCCGATGCGGTCGTACAGGGGGCCGGGCAACGCCTCGGGGTGGGTGTAGTCGAGCACGACCTCCCCGTCGATAGTGTGGACAAACCGATTGCCCTCGCGCTGACAGACGATCTTGTAGCGCCGGTGGGGAACGATGCTCAGGTCAAACTGCTTGACGGCCTCGCTTTTGAGGATGAGCTGTCCCAGCGTGTTCATCCGCGAGCCGAAGCCGAAGAGGTAGCCGCTGGAGTAGCGGTTCTCGCCGCAGTTGAGCACGGCCGTGAGATCACACGGCCGGTCGGTGGGGGCCCAGGCCTCGAACTCCAGGCGCTGCGCGCCGGCGAAGCCCCTGGTGGTGGCGACGAAGTTGCTGCCCATGTCGTCCTCACGGCCCAGGAGCAGGGCCCCGTCCTCGATGGCCATTACCGCGCCGATCCAGTCCTCGCCCGGAGCTTCGCGCTCGAAGTCGTCGGAGAACTGCAACTGCCAGCCCTCCGGCTGGGCGCAGGCCGAGGCGAGGGCGATGAGGCCGAGACACAGGATGAGCGGTGACCTGGCTGTCATGATGACCTCCGAGATGGCGTCGTTGGATCTCGTCATTTGCTGTCCCGATCGCGGGGGGCACCGAGCCCGTGGGCGAAGCCCTTCCGCACGCTCGGATGCCCGCGGCCGGGCGACCTCCCGTGGCGGATCGCGCTCCCGGCGCGCGGAAGGGACATCTGCAGGACGCCGACGACGGTGACCCCACGCATTCCGGGCCATGGCACCGAGGCACTGAGGCGGTCCAGTTGGCTTGACCCACGGGCTCCCGAGCTCCGACACCCCTTCGGCGCCGGGTCATCGGCTCCCTTCTTGCCGGCGCAAGTGAGAGCGGGTCGTGACTCAGAAGGCACGCTGCCTGCCCGAAGGGGCGGGGGGGGTATGGGGGCGTTGGGGAGGCTATGCGTCGCTGAGGTCCGGCGCCGGAGGGGGGGTGTCGGCACTGTCCGGACCGATCACGGGCAGGGAGAGGGAGAATACGGTGCGGTCGCTGCGACTCTCCACCAGGGAGACCTCGCCACCATGGGCGCGGACGATCTCGCGGGCCAGGCTCAGTCCCAGGCCGACACCGTCGACACCTCGGCCGTGGGAGGGATCGCCGCGGTAGAATCGGCGGAACAGCCGGTCGTGCTGTTCCTGCGGGATTCCCGGGCCGGTGTTGACCACCAGTAGCCGCGCCGTCCCGTTGTCCGCCGTGAGGGTGACGTGCACCGAGCCGTTCTCGCGGTTGTACTTGAAGGCATTGCCCACGAGGTTGGCCACCGCCTGCTGCAGCAGGTCGTAGTCGGCCATGGTCTGGACCCCGGCGTCCAGACTGAGCCCGACGGCGAGAGACGGGTCGAGTGTCGAGGCATCCTCGACGGCCTCGGCCACGATCTCCGGGACGCGCACGGGCTCCCTGGACAGGCGCAGTTGGCCCGAGTCGGCCTGGGACAGCAGAAGGAGCTTCTGGGTCACCGCCTTGAGCCGGTGGACCTCCTCCAGCAGACGGCCGCACATGCGCTGCTGCTCGGAGTCCTCCGGTGCGTCGTGGAGCGCCTGCTCGATCAGGCCCTGGAGGATCATCAGCGGCGTCCTGAGCTCATGGGCGGCATCGGCGCTGAACCGCACCGCCTGACCGAAGCTGCCCTCCAGGCGGTCCAGCATGCTGTTGAGGACGGTCACCAGCCGCCCGAACTCCTTCTCAATGCCTTCGATGGGCACGCGGCGGTCCAGGCTGCTGGCGGTGACGCTCTCGGCGACATGGGCGAGCTTCTCCACCGAGCGCAGGACACGGCGCGAGATCAGCCAACTGCCGCCACCGATCAAAAGCAGGGCGACGGGGAGAGCGGCCAGGAGCGACGTGCCGGCGCGGATGACCTCCGCCCGCAGGGGGGACAGGTCCGCGGCCGCGACCAGGGTGACCTCCGGGCTCTGCATGCTGCACAGCCGCCAGGTGCTCTTGTTGGCGTGCCGGGTCGAATAGTCCGGGGGGGTGATGGGGGAGAAGCGCCAACCCGAGTGGCGGTCGCCGTTCCTGTCGCGGTCCTGTCCTTGGGCGGGAGCCGTATCGCTCTCCTGAGGTGTGCCCAGGCGCACCAGTCGGGGGTTGTCGGGCGTTGGGAGCGGGAAGCTATCGGCGGCGATCTCGGTGGGCCATTCGGAGGACAGGGCGAGGATCCGCCCCTCGGCGTCCAGGGCCATTATGGCGTACCCGCGTCCCCGGAAGCTGGGACCGAACCATACGCGGACCCGCTGCCACTGGTTCCGGGTGTGCGGGACCGACACCGTCCGCCCGACCCGCACGGCCATGTCCAGATCCAGCTTCCGCAGGCCATCGCGATAGGCCAGCCCCAGAGCGGAGACTCCGAAGATGATGAGCACCACGCCGGAGACGGCGACGGACAGGGAGATGATCCGCGTGCGGAACGAGGGCTTCATCACGGGTCCGGGCAGACCGGCTCCTCTCGGAACCGATAGCCTACCCCTCTGACGGTCTCGATATATCGGTTCTCACCGGTGGGGTCCAGCTTCTTGCGCAGCGTGTGAATGTGGACCTCGACCACGTTGCTGGAGGGATCGAAATTGTAGCCCCAGACGTGCTCCAGGATCTGGGTTCGCGGCAGCACTCGACCGGGCGAGCGCATGAGAAACGTCAGCAGCCGGAACTCCCTGGCCGTCAGGTCGATCCCGGTCTCCCCACGGCGGACCTCGCGGGTGACCAGGTTGGCCACGATTCCCCCGGCAGAGAGCACATTGGTGTGCTCGCCCGTAACGCGACGCGTGACTGCGTGGATCCGCGCTATCAGCTCCTCGGCGAAGAACGGCTTGGTGACATAGTCATCGGCGCCGAGGTTGAGCCCCTCCAGGCGCTCGTTCAGCGCCGAGCGGGCCGTCATCAGAATCACCGGTACGGCGTTGTGCTGTTCCCGCAGGTTCCGCAGGATACTGAGCCCGTCGCGACCGGGCAGCATGATATCCAGCACGATCACGTCATACGCGTCCTGCTGGGCCAACTCGTAGGCCTCATCGCCGTTGCCCGTCAACTCCACGAGGAAGCCGTGCTCCTCCAGAGCGCGCTGGACAAAGCTGGCGGTGGTCGCCTCATCCTCAACCAGTAGGACCTGCATGTTCCCATGATAGCAGCCCCTTGTCCCGCAGGCAAGATGACCACTTATTAGAGTTCCTTCATCCGCATCGAGCCAACGACCGGGCCAGACGGCGCGGCGAACGGCCGTGGCGCGGAACGGCGGCGGCGCACAGGTCGCCGCCCTACAACGGCCAACGGCGCCTCACCCC
>CAZXDD010000176.1:0-13076 GCA_964639415.1 uncultured Armatimonadia bacterium | reverse complement strand
TGGCTCTTGGCAGCGATACTCGCGAGCCTGGCAGCACCCGCCGCGGCGGCCGGGGGCCGCCGAAGCCACGGTAACCTTGCGTGCGCGGTGGGCTTTGGGCTCTCCGCCGCGACTCACCGCGCGGTGCCACGGAAGCCCTGCCGATTGGCTGTGAGATTTCGCCACATCGCCCCTCTCCCCCTCCGCGACCGGGCCCGATCACGGCTCGGAGACCAGCCCAAGCACCGCCTCGGCCACGGCCTGGGCCAGCAGATCGTAGCCGTCACCGTTGTAGTGGTACCCGTCTGCGGAGCGCAACTGCGGCCTGTCGATGACCACCGAGTACAGGTCGTTCGTGGCGATCCCCTGGGTCTGCATCACCGCGGCGGCGGCTTCATTGCGCGCGAGGACGGTCTGGTTGCCGCCACTGAGCTTCTCGGGGGCGCCGTTCTCGGTGATCGGCGTCGAGGAGGCCCAGATGAGTGCGGCACCCGTGCCGTGCTCCCTGATGAGACCCACCCAGGTGGCCAGTGCCGCTGCGTACTGGGCGGCATCGAGATGAAAGCCATGCAGGCCGTTGTTGAAGTGAACCGCCACGTAAGGGTACTCCTGGAGCATCATCACGGTCTCCTTGGCCAGGACCGGATCGTTGATGCTGCGCGAGGTGCCCAGGCGATCCACGTGGTACCGGCCCTCCAGTAGCCTCGTGACGCCGGCGCTGTAGCCGCAGGAGATGGAGTCGCCGATGAGCAGGACGCGAGGCAGGCTGCGGTCGTTCGCGCAGTCCCACCAGATGTTCGACCATTCATAGCGCTCATGTTGCACTGCGGATTCGATGGGCCCGCCTCCCGGGGGTGCGTTCTGAGCGACGCAGGCGACGGCAATAGTGATGAGCAGAAGCAGGCAGCCGGTGAGGCGCCGTGAGCTTGGAAGACACAACATTGCGGGGTTTCCTCCGTGTGGTTGGTGGCGGTGCCGTCGGTTGCGGTCGGGGCGCAACCGGGCGGCAACCATGGACTTGACCATGATACACGATCCGGCGCCTCCAGCGCAGGCCCAAGGGCCCCCTCAACTCAGGCAGTCGCCGAAAGATGGCGTGTCGCCCGGGCACATCGCATCGGCCATCTGTACTACAGGCCGAGGATCGGCTACAATAGAGCCTGTACCGATACTGACTGATCCCTCCGTGACTGGCGGGAGCCTTGGAGACCACGCGGGACAAGATGACCCACAAAGCCCACATCCGCAACTTCTGCATCATCGCCCACATCGATCACGGCAAGAGCACCCTGGCCGACCGACTACTGGAGCGCACCGGAGCCATCAGCGAGCGCGACATGAAGGCCCAGGTCCTCGACACCATGGACCTGGAGCGCGAGCGCGGCATCACCATCAAGGCCAGTGCGGTGCGCATGAACTACGAGGCCCGGGACGGCCAGACGTATGTCCTCAATCTCATCGACACCCCGGGCCATGTGGACTTCCAGTACGAAGTCTCCCGCGCCCTGCACGCCTGCGAAGGCGCGGTGCTGCTTGTCGACGTTAGCCAGGGCGTGGAGGCTCAGACCGTCGCCAACGCCTATCTGGCCACCGCCGAGGGGCTCGAGATCGTCCCGGTGGTCAACAAGGTCGACCTGCCCCTGTTTGACCGGGCAGCGGCGGCCGAGGAGGTCGAGAGCATCTTCGGCTTTCTGGCCGAGGAGGTGCTGTTCACCTCGGGCAAGACCGGCGAGGGCGTGGAGGAGCTGCTGGAAGCCATCGTCGCCAGGATCCCCGAGCCTACGGGGGGCGATGAGGAGCCGCTGAAGGCGCTGATCTTCGACTCGGAGTTCGACCAGCATCGGGGCGTCATCGCCTACGTCCGTGTGGGCGCCGGACGCGTGCGGCCCGGCGACGAGATACGGATGATGTCCAGCGGGAAGCGATTCGACGTGATGGAGGTCGGCGTCTTCTCGCCCAAGATGACACGCGTCAACGAACTGGCCGCCGGCGATGTGGGCTACATCATCGCCGGCGTCAAGGGCGTCAAGGACGCCCGGGTCGGGGACACAATCACCGGAGCGAGCCGCCCGACCCCCGAGCCCTACCCGGGCTACCGGTCCGCCAAGCCCATGGTGTTCTGCGGGCTGTACCCCACGGACAACGCGGACTACAAGGCCCTCCAGGACGCGCTGGACAGGCTGTCTCTCAATGACGCCTCCCTCAAGTACGAGCCCGAAACCTCGGCGGCGCTGGGGTTCGGATTCCGCTGCGGCTTTCTCGGGCTTCTCCACATGGAGATCATCCAGGAGCGCCTGGAGCGAGAGTATGACCTGGATCTGGTCGCCACCGCCCCCAGCGTGGTGTACCAGGTGCTGGTGAAGAACGGTGAGCTCTTGGAGGTCGAGAACCCGGCCCAGGTCCCGGATGTCAACGAGATCGAGGAACTGCTGGAGCCTGTGGTTGAGGCCACCATCATGTGCCCGCAGAGGTTCGTGGGCCCGTGCATGACGCTGTCCGAGGAGCGCCGCGGGGTTTTCGAGAAGATGGAGTACCTCTACGGCGATCGGGTCGCTTTGCACTACAAGCTGCCCCTGGCGGAGATCGTGGTGGACTACTTCGATGGGCTCAAGTCCGTCAGCCGCGGGTACGCGACCTTGGACTACGAGCTCAGCGGCTACGAGCACGGCGACTTGGTGAAGGTGGAAATCGCCATCAACGGCGACCCTGTGGACGCTCTTGCCATCATCGCCCATCGTCAGTTCGCCGAGAGCCGGGGCCGGGCGATCTGCCGCAAGCTCAAGGAGACGATACCGAGGCAGATGTTCGAGGTCAGGATGCAGGCTTCTATCGGCGGCCGCGTCATCGCCTCCACCCGCAATTCGGCGTTGAGGAAAGACGTGCTGGAGAAGTGCTACGGCGGTGACATCACCCGCAAGCGCAAGCTGCTGGAGAAGCAGAAGGAAGGCAAGAAGCGGATGAAGCAGGTGGGCGTGGTGGAGGTGCCGCAGGAGGCCTTCATGTCGGTGCTGAAGCTGGACTAGAGGCGCGGCCGAAGACCCCGCCTCCGCCGGGAACGCCATTCTAGCAGCGGCCGCTCCCGGAGGGAGCGGCTCGAGGCGCCTCGGCATGGAGCGAGAGTGTTCGCCCAGGCGGCGCTTGCGCCGCCGGCGCTGCAGGATAGCGCCGGACGGTCGGGCCGAGACCATTGGCCCGACCGCCGGAGCAGACGCTTGCGCCCGGCCTGACCCCCCGCCCGATCGGAGCCCCGACCTCATGACTACGTGGCACCAGGTACGCAGAATCGTGGCCGGCACGGTGGCGGCGGTCGTCGCAGCACTGGCCGACCGTTACGGTGTCCACATCGTGTGGGCGGCGGCCTTTGGCGTCTCTGCGGCGATCATCACGGCCTCAGTTTTGTTCCCTCTGCTGTGGCGACCGCCCGCACCGGGCCCCGAGGCCGGTGGCGGCACCCCGCCGCAGGCGCCGGGGAAGGGCCGAGACACGGGGGCCTGAAGGCCTCCACCTCGGCCCGAAGACGGCCACTTCAGCCCTGCTTGATGGAGCCCAGGATCTGGCCCGCGGTCGCCTGGAACTTGTCCCAGTGCTTCTGTGGTGCCTCGGCGTAGCACACGAAACCCAGGTCTCCTCCGAACCAACCCCACCTCGTGCCCTTCATCTTCACCGGCAGCAGGCCGACGCGCCTGGTGTAGGTGTACTCGATCGCCGCGCTCTTGCGGTTGGCGCAGTTGTACGCTTCCTGGATGTCGCCCGCCTGGTAGCCCGGCCGGGCCTTGGCGAACTCCTCGGCGTCCATGGCGAGCACGGCCCCGTCGGCGCTCTGGGCGATGGGGACACTGCCGCCGGCCAGGCGCTCGGCGGCCGCGGCGGTGTCACCGCGGGCCCCCCTGCTCCCTGTACCGAGCACCTGCACCCGGGCCAGCTTGTTGGGCCTGAAGGTGATCTGGGTCGAGGTGCCCTCGGCTCCCGCGTTCTCCGGTTTCCCCCACCCTTCGGGGTACGACAAGGTCAGCACATTGCCCACGGCGGTGAGAGATGCCCATTCGCCTGGTTCAGGCACGGGCTTCATCTGGCTCAGGCCGTAGGCGTACAGGCCCAAGACGATGGTCACCACGGCCCCACCGGCGATCAGCACCGGAAGCAGCCAGCCGGGAGCTCCCGTGCGGGCCGCCTGGGGCACTTCTCGCACCCGCCGGCGTGCCGGGGCGGCCGGCTGCCCCGGCCCCGGTCCCGGTGGAGGCCCCGACCGCGTGGGCGATCCCGCCGGAGGCTCCGTCCGCGTCGCCGGTCCAGGTGGAGGCGCCGTGCGCGAGCCCGCCGCCCCCTTGTCCGGTGCTCTTGTGCGCCTGATGTCGGCGTTGCACCATGTACAGATGTCGTCGCGATCGCTGACCATGCCGCACTTCTCGCACTTCGCTCCCATCGATGCGCCCCCTCGCTTGAGAATCGCGCTCCTCACAACGAGAACTGCACGCAACCCGGCTCCACCCCGGCCCACGCAGTCGTTGGGCCGGGGCCCGACATGCCCGGCAGACGAATTGAGCGGTGCAGGATTTCCCCCCGGCCGTGGGGAAGTCCTTGTGTACTATCCGAAGCCTGACATACCTGCAGGAGTTGATTGCGATGTACGAGAGGATACTCGTGCCGCTGGACCAGTCCGACCTCGCCGAACGGGCCCTGCCCCATGCGGTGGAGATCGCCAGGGCCTTCGGCAGTGCCATCCACCTGGTGTCGGTCGTTCCCATCGTCGACCCGGTGGCCCTGAAGACGACGGGGCAGCCCGCGGACTGGGAGGCCCAGGTGGAGCGGGCGCGCGAGTACATGCGCGGGGTGCGCAAGCGCCTGATCGCCGACGGCATTGAGGCCGAGTGGGACGTCTGCCAGGGGGACGTTGCCGAGGAGCTCCTGCGCTACGCCGAGGTGCAGGAGTGCTGTCTGGTGGTGATCTGCACCCACGGGCGCTCCGGGCTGGGGCGCTGGGTGTACGGCAGCATCGCCGACAAGCTCCTCCGCCACGCTACGGCGCCGGTCCTGCTGGTGCGCGCCGCCGACGCCTAGAAGTCCGGCCGAGAAGCCGGGCCGGTCCGGATGATGTCATTCCGAGCGCCGATCTCGCGCAGCGAGATAGCGAGGAATCTCACTGAATGCCGGGAGATTCTGCGAGCCGCTCCCTCTGGGAGCGGACGCTCTCGGAATGACATTCCCGCCGAATGCGGGGTTCTCGGCCGCACCTCTGGGGCAACCTGTCGCTCAGAGGACCAGGGCCGGATAGGTCCGCCCCGCTCGCCGGGGCAGGGCCCATCCGGCCCTGGTGTGTCTCACCTGGGCTCGTGCAGCCGCCTATTGCAGGCCCTCAACCTGCTCCACCAGATAGTCGGCGATTGCCTGCGCCATCAGTTGGTGACCCTCCGCGTTGGGGTGGGCCATGTCCGCCATCAAAGGCAGCAGGCCGTCTCTCCCCTGCCCCTTCAGAGCTTCCGCCAGGTCCAGACACGGAAGCCGCCAGGAGTCGGCCACGTCCTCGACCGCCCGGGCGAAGTCATCCATCATCACGAACCGCGGGCCCGCCCCGGGGATCGTCGTCATGGGCAGGAGCGCCGTCTCGCCGCCGGTGACCCTGCGGATGCGCAGCAGATAGTCCTCCAATGAGTCCGCGAACTGATAGGCCGAGAAGGTACCGCTCTTGTCGTTGTAGCCGTAGAGGGTGGTCACCAGGTCCGGGGCCGAGCCCTGGAAGTCGCGGTCGACCCATGCGCGGGCGTCGGTGAGGCGGGCGCCACCGACGGCCCGGCTCTCCACGAAGATCTCCGCGTAGCCCAGGCGCTCCCGCAGGAGGCTCTGTAGCAAGGTGGCATACCGCTGGGCGTCCTTGTCGGGCAGTGCCGTGCCCGCGGTGATCGAGTCTCCCATGCAGACGATGTGCACCGGCTGTTTGTCCCGCAGTTTCGCGATCACACCGGCAAACGGCGCCGGGTCTGGTGGGGGCGCCACTTCCGGCAAGTCCTGCTCCAAGCGCACCTCATCCACCCAGTACGTGTGCTGCGGTATCGGGGCGTTGTTGTGCCCGATGTTCCAGCGGGTCCCCACACGCACCCACTGGATCCCGCTGGGCGGCAGTGCCCCCGGAGTGCCGATAGGGTTGAAGGGGCCCTCGGGGATCCAGTCGTCCCAGGGCACCTCGACCTTGCGCCATTCCGTCGAGGCCAGCGGGAAGAAGGTGCAGTAACGGTAGCCGGCGTTGGAGCCGTCCCCCTGCAGGGCGATACAGCCCCACTCCTGCGAGCCGTCCCCCTTGACCCAGAAGCTCACCCCGGCGTAGTCGTCATACTCCTGGGGCGGATAGTTGTCCAACACCTTGCCCGAGACTTGCCCGGGCATGGTGACCTTGATCGATGTCGCGCCCTCGTGGGCCTCGGTGGAGGGCTCGAAGACGGTATCTCCCACGGGCTTGAACTCGGAGAGGTCCTCGAATCCGGTGAGCAGCGGCTGCGAGAGTGCGGGTGCGACGACTGCGGCCAGCAAGACGACGAATAGCTGTGCTCTGTGCATGCGGTGTCTCCTCTGGGTGTAGCCACAACGGGTGTGGCGGCGCGGCGCTGTCCCAACGCCTCGTGAGCACGCAGGAGCAGGCGGCTCCGGTGCTGCGGCTCCGTCCCTTGCGCGGGCGGACGAGGGTCTGGTAATGCACGATCGTACCGAGGTTTCGACAGCAAGAGGCAGATACCTTCGGTCCCCCACAAAGGCCCGCCCTACCCGTCCAGAGGGGCGTGCCGCCCCGGGAGTTGTGCGGCGGGGCCGCGCGGCCAACGTTACCGCTCTCGCCCTGCGCGACCATTGCCGCCTGTACCGGCTGGGGTGGCGCAAGCATGGCCGGGCGCTCGCCGAACGACGCGGGGCGACTACTACGCGAAGCCCCAGACGCGTTCCCCCGGCTGCTTGCGGTCGGCAAGGCCTCCCGAACCACAAGGTACGTTCCCCGCAATTCCCACTACCGTCCTGCGCCCTTCCATACCTCGTCCGCTCTCTGTGGCATCATGGGGGCCGCTTGGTAACCTGGAGGGAGAGACACACTATGAGACGCGTGACCGCCTGTCTGTTGGTGCTGCTCTGCCTGACCGCGTGCGTTTGGGCCCAGGACAACTACAAGGAGCGCCTGGTTGCCGAGTTCCCCTTTCACGAGGTGGCAACCGGACCGTTCGCCCCGGTCTACCCGGCCCTGGCCCGGCAACTGGTGGAGGACTACGGGATGACGTCGGGTGTGTGTGTGGATGTGGGAGGTGCCGAAGGGTCGCTGGCCGTGGCCATCGCCAAAGCCACGAACATGACCGTCTACGTTGTGGACATCGATCCGGCGGCGGTGCGTCTGTGTAACCTGCGGGCCGACGAGGAGGGCCTGCGCGGACGGGTGCGGGCCATCGAGGGCGATGCGCAGAATCTGCTCCTGAGAGAAGGCATCGCCGATCTGGTGGTCAGCCGCAACTCCATGTTCCAGTGGCCCGACAAGACGGCGGGAGTACTGGAAGCCTACCGCATACTCAAGCCCGGTGGAGTGGCCCTTCTCGGCGGTGGTTACGGCCGGCTGCTGGACGATGCCACGAGGGAGAGGCTCGTGGCCCAGGCAAAGAGGAAGCGTGCCCAGGACCCGGACAGCTTCGTGGAGATGCCCCCCGACCTGCCGGACCGCGTCCGCGCCGCGGGAGTGGCGCACGTCCGTCTGCTGCGGGGGCCGACGGACTTCGACTGGTGGCTGGAGATGCGCAAGTAGTGCCTGACGACCAACCCTGAACAGAGAAGAGTCTAGATGGGTAACACAGCACCGCAGGAGCAACTGAGCCTGACGCAGAGGGAGCGAGCAGTGTTGCAGGACCTGGCGGCCGCCGATGGAGGGCGGTCGCCGGCTTCCCGCCGCGCCCGCATCATCATCATGATCGCCGACGGCCTGAGCACGCCCGAGATCTGCCGGGCCGTTGGCTGCAGCCACCAGACGGTGGGAGCGTGGCGGCAGCGGTTCGCCAAGAGCCGCCTGGAAGGGGTGCACATGGCCCGCCGGGGCTGATGGGCGGTGTGGCCGAGGCGGCGTCGCCGTCCCCGGAACCAAAGAGGGGGCCCGCACGCCGTCGGCCTCCGCACCGCTTCCCCGGCCATTGGCCGGAGGCACTGCGGTCGGGCGGCACGGCACCCACGGCGTGCGGGTCCATCGCAGATGGTGGCCGGGCTTGCGCCTACTCCAGCTCCGAGGCGGCTACGACCTCGTAGCTGCTCTCCAGCGTGATGCTCTCGCCGGCGGCGAGGTTACGCTGCGGCGAGTAGACCTCCAACGTCGCCCGGTTCTGCAGCCCCGACCGGTTGACCAGGTACCTGTCCACCTGTTCGGGCGCGACGCGGTTCACCACGGCGAGGCCGCCGATCTCGTCCACCAGCGCCCACACGCCCTGCGGGGTCTTTTGGCCGGTTAGGAACGCATCTATCTCGCGATCCGGGTCCTCCGGATTGGCCAGGTTGTGGGCTATCCACGTGCCGTCGGCCCTCCCCAGCAGGACCTTCGCCATCTCCGCCGAGCCGATACCAAACTCCGGGTGCAGCCTGAGGCAGGCGGGCTTCGCCTCCCCGCCGGGATTGCTGAGAGTGGAGGTGATCCTGAGCAGAGCCCGGCCGGCCTCGAGGGCGATGGTGCGATTGAGGCGCAGGCCGTTGCGCAGGTCCGCCTGCAGCGTCACGGAGGTGCCATCGCGCTTCAGCACCTCATAGGGCTCATTCCAGCCCGCCGAGCGGTAGTCCGCCCCGCTGTACTCCTCGTACCCACCGGAGCCCGGCTCCCAGTCCCCGGGCTCGCCGTGGACTTTGAGGATGTCGCGCCCCGTATTGGTCTGCAGTCTCCAGATACGGCCCCCGAGACCCGGCAGGACGGTCAGCTTCAGCAGCCCGTTGTCCAGCCCCAGCGTATCGAGGCTCCTCTCGTGCCGCTGCAGGGAGTCCAGCCAGGCGTCCACGGAGGACAGCGGTCCGCCTTCTCGCACCTTGGTGAGGCCCGCGGCCCGGGCGATGCGCTCGAACTCGTCGGCCAGCGCACCCACGTCGGCTCCGCCCACCTGCACCAACCGGTCTTTCTCCTCGGTCCACGTCCCCCCGGCGCTTAGCGCAATCTCGGCGTAGATCACCGGCAGGCGCGCCACCTGCACCCGGTGCCGCAGCGTAGTGTCCTGCTCCACGGCCGCCTCGGCCCGGTCGAACAGCTCCCGGGCCTGCGGGATCATCCCCGCGTTCAGGTAGCTGCTGGGATGGGAGAAGATCATCATGTGCCGCGTCGGGTCGGCGGTCACCGTCTTCTCGGCCAGCTCCAGGTACCCCAGGATGTGCGGCGCGGCCGGGCCGTAGTAGGCCGCGCAGAACTCGTTCACCGCCTTCTCCGTGTCGTGCGAAGGCTCCCAGAGGGTCTTGGCAATCAGGTAATTGCGCAGCTCCTGTAGCTCCGAACCCACTGTGAAGTAGCAGGACTCCTCGTAGATCCCCTTGACCCCGTTGTCGATGAAGAACTCGATGTTGGGCCGGATCACCTGCAGGTTCGGGAACGGACAGACGGAGTGGGCATAGTTGATCACATAGTCCCAGATCCAGAGCCGGTCGCAGATCCGGTTCCAGCCCCTGATGTCGTCGGCGAAGGACCTGTTGGCCTCGCAGTCCGCCAGGGTGTGCGCAAAGCAGCACTCGATGCTGCACAGGCAGATGATCACATTCGGCCGGGGCTTGACCTTCAGGGGCGGCTTGCGGGTGTACTGATAGGCCAAAGTCTCGATGGCCACATCCGGCGCCTCATCCCGGATGGCGTCGGCAATCGCGTTGACAAAGCGCACCATAGGGCCGCTCTGACTCCCCTCCTCCTCCGCCACCGCCCGGCATCGATCGCACTCACAGTAGCCCCAGGTGTCGTTTTGGGACACCGAGAACACCTTGCAGTCGGGAAGCTCCCGTATCCACCGCCGCACGCCCTCGGTGCAGATGCGCAGGACGTCCGGGTTTGTCAGGCAGAGCTGCGAGTAGCCGGACTGGCGCTCCCCATTGACGAGCGAAAAGTACTCGGGATGCTGGGCGAAGTACCTCTCCGGAGGGCAGAGGGCCGCGAAGGTGTGCGCCAGGCTGTGGACACCTACGCGGGAGCCCTGCTCGGCCGTCATGTGGTGATTGGCGCCGTTGAGTCGCAGGCGGACGGCGAAATCCCCCGGCCGGGCGATGGGATAGTCGCCTCCTCGGTACTCCAGGGGCGGGATGTAGCGGCGATCGATCTCGGGCACGGCGAGCGTGCCTTCCCGCGGCCAGGTGGAGCAGTCCGGGGTGAACCACCGACAGCCCAGATAGTCCTCCAGGAACTGGTAGGTGGCGTACAACACGCCCCGCTGGTTGCCGGCCAGGAGCACTGAGGGGCCGTCTGTCTTGATGTGGATGCCCTCCAGCTTTAGCGACGGCAGGTCGAGGGCGTTCTCTCGGGCTCGGCGGGTGTTCCCCACGTAGAACCCCGGCCGACCGGCGGCCTCGGCCTCAGCGCACAGGGCGTACAGCTCTCCGGTGAGCAACTCGAGGTGGCAGCGGAGATCCGCGGCGGCGTAGCTCTCCTGCGGCGTGGGCTCGTCCGGGACGACGATCCGGTGGCTTTGATGGGTCACGGGATGGCCGTCGAGGGTGAGCGTGCAGCTTCCCAGGCGCGCCTTGCGCTCCTGCATCTGTCTTTTCGCCTCCCCGGTTGCCTCAGCGGCGAGTCTCAGCTCCGCGGCGGCAGGGGAGTCGGCGGGGACGCCGGCCAGGGCCTTTCGCACCGCCTCATCCCGTGCGAGCAGGGAGGCCTCCATCTCCGCCACGGGCCGGGGTCCGCCGGCGGCCGTGGTACCGCTCACGATCAGACTCAGCGCACGGGCCGCCCTGTCCAGATCCGGATTGAGCCCAACGGCTTCCAGCCCGATACTCAGCTTCTCGGCGGCGTCCATCCCCGTCGTCATCTCCGCGAATCGGTCCATGCCCTCGTGATAGGTGGGCCCCCCGTAGGCAACCGCCTCCACCACGTACGGACGGCGCTCCGCGCCCTCCGGCAGTGCCAGAGCGATGACCGTGGCAATGTCGGCTCTCGTCAACCCGTCTGCGCTGCGCATGATCCCCGCCGCCCCCTCGACGTCGCCCTGCCTCAGCAGCCAGCGGGCGGCCAGGCGTTGCTCGTTCCCGCTCATCTGCGCCTTGGCGAGGATCTCGGCCATCGCCTCCGCAGGCTCCTGGATTTTCTCCACCACCACATCGTCCACCAGGGCCTCGGCATTCTCGGCCTCGATGTAGGCAAGGGGTGACACGTTCATCGTCGCATTGGGCGAGATGAAGGTGGTCTCGGTCTGGACCCACTCGCCGGAGCTGCGCACAGCAACGGCCGCATCGAAGGCCCACTCATAGCTGTCCCAGTCGAAGCAGTGAGGGGCAAAGAACGTGCCGGAGGTCACCTTGACCCAGACCGAGACGCGGTACCGGGCGAAGGGCTCGACCTCCAGAACCTCCCCCAGGGCACCCCAGTGGGTCTTTTCGGCGACACGCAGCACTCCGGCCTTCTCCCCGCTGTGGGCATCGCCCAAGACCCCGTCCTGCTCGAAGCCCGGATCCGGGTAGATGTTGGGGGCCGAGAGGCCCGGGAGTGCCAGGGCAATGGCAGCAAGGAGCATGTATCGTAGGGGCATGGGTGACGTCCTCCAATTCGCAGTATGGGTCTTGAGCGGGATGGGGCCAGGGTGCGTGCCCGGTTACTTCGTGAGCATAAGCGATCGGGACTGGAGGTCCGGCCGCAAGGCTCGGGCGGCCCGGCTCCTGTCATTCTGAGCGCCAATCTCGCGTAGCGAGATAGCGAAGAATCTCATTGGAGCCCAGGAGATTCCTCGGGCTGCCCTTACCGTGAGCGGACGCTCTGAGAATCACAGTCCCGTCTAGATGCGGGCTCTTAGGCCGGCCCCTAAGCCTCCGGGCGTTGCTGCGTGGTCAGTACCGGTCCGAGGTAGATGCTGCGGGGCGTGGGCCTGTCCCACATCCACAGCTCGAAACCGGCGATGTCCCGGGTGTCGATGGTGAAGTCATCGCGGATTGACCACACATAGCGCATGGGCTCACCGGGCGGGAGCTGGATGCTCAGCCCGTCTTGGGCCTTGCCGTCTCTGGTGAAGAGCTTCAGCGTCAGGTCGACCGTGTCCTTGCCGGGGTTAAGCAGCGACAGCACCAGATAGCCCTTCTGGCTCCAGTCGGGGTCGTCGAAGCCGGCCGGGTGCATCAGGCGGGCATTGGGGAACTCCACGTTGGGCCGATAGGTGAGCCGGGCGCAGGCGCCCAGTTGCTCGCACTGCGTGACCTCGGCGTCGACGTTGGCCAGGGTCCACTTGCTCAGGTCATCGGGGGATGTCCACGGGCACAGCACATCACCGGTCAGCAGCGGCAACGGTCTGGGGAGGGTGAAGGTCCGCGCGAACTCCCGGGTCCTGCCGTCCTTCTCGATCTGGACGGTGAGCCGGGTGACGTACTCCTGCGGGCTCAGGGAGAACCGCCGCGCCACGTGCCGCGGCGAGGTGGCCGGCTCCTCATCAAGCTCCATCAGGAGGGCCTCCTCCCGGCCGTCGGCCTGCACAAGTGCCGAGATGCTCGCTCCCGGCTCCGCCCAGATGACCCCGTCGATGTCCTCGCCGGCGGTGATGGGTCCACCGGGCTCCGAGGTCCAGAGGATGCAGTGCGGGCCTCCCGTGGTGGCCTCGAGCTGGTCCAGCGCCTCGCGCCTGGCGGCCTCCATGACCAGCGGGTCACGGTTCCAGCGGGTGAAGCTCGGCGCCACCCGGGTGACCAGCGCCTCCACGGCGCTGTGGGGGTCGTACCGCTCGGCCGACACGTCCAGGATCGCGGCTTCCGCCTTGAGCTGCTCCTCCAGCAGCCAGAAGGTCTCGAAGTCCTCATTCCCCTGGCGGATCCACTCCAGGCGCAGAGAAGGAATCGGGAGGTCCCCATGGGCCTGTCCGGGATAGATCAGATAGCCGTCGCCGTTGGCGCCGGGGAATGCCAGCGGGTCTACCAGATCGGAAGAGCGTCGTGTAGGG
>CAZXDD010000175.1:1595-13081 GCA_964639415.1 uncultured Armatimonadia bacterium | reverse complement strand
TCCCGCCGTCCCTGTCACCTGTTTCCTATCCCCTATCACCTGCCGTTCAGTCCTGCACGACTTCTTCCGACGGCGGCTCGCGGAACTGCAGATCGTATAGCCTGCGGTACAGGCCGTCATTCGCCAGGAGCTCCTGATGGGTGCCGGCTTCCACGATGCGACCGGCATCGAGGACGAGGATGCGGCTGGCCTGCTGGACGGTGCTGAGCCGGTGGGCGATGACGAAGGTGGTCTTCCCGTGTACCAGGCGGTCCAGGGCCTGCTGCACCAGACGCTCGCTCTCGGTATCCAGGGCGCTGGTGGCCTCGTCGAGGACCAGGATCTGGGGGCTCTTGAGGATCGCTCGGGCGATGGCGATGCGCTGGCGCTGCCCTCCGGAGAGCCGCGCTCCCCGCTCGCCGATGACGGTGTCGAGGCCCTCGGGCATGCGCTGGATGAACTCCATGGCGTTGGCCGCCCGGGCCGCCTCGATGATCTCCTCCTCGGTGGCGTCCAGGCGGCCGTAGCGGATGTTCTCCCGGAGGGTACCGGAGAACAGCGTGGTCTCCTGAGGCACGACACCCACCTGCTGCCTCAGTGAGGACAAGGTGACGTCTCGCAGGTCGGCGCCGTCCACCAGGAGGCGCCCGGTGGTGGGGTCATGGAACCGCGAGAGCAGATTGACGAAGGTCGTCTTCCCTGCGCCGCTGGGGCCGACGAGCGCGATCACCTCGCCGGGGCTTACGCGCAGGTCGACGTCCTTGAGGACGTCCTGGGTCCCGTCGTAGGAGAAGCAGACGCTCTGGAACTCCACCTCACCCTTGACGGGCGGCAGCTCGCGGGCACCCTCGGCGTCGTGAATGAGTGGCTGCACGTCCATGAGGTCGGCCACTCGCTCGGCGGCGGCGTTGAACCTCTGCCGCACCTGGTTGAGCCGCGCGACCCGGGTGAACTGCGAGGCGGCCTTCTGGGCGAAGCCCAGGAAGAGCAGGAAGTCACCTGCGGCCAGACTGCCTTCGAACACCTGGATGCCCGCCACGGCGATTCCTACCAGCATGCCGGTGGTGGCGATGGCCTCGGTGCCGGGCGACAGCGTCTCGGCCACGAGGATCGAGCGCAGGTTGTTCTTGTAGTAGGAGAGGTTCAGCTTCCGCATGCGCTCGTTCTCATAGGGCTCGCGGGCGAAGGACTGGATGACCCTGGCCGCCGACAGAGTCTCGGTGAGGTGTCCGTTGAGTGCCCCGACGCGGTCCTGGATGGCGGTGGTCAGCACGCGGATCTTGCGGCCGAACACCGAGATGAGCACCGCCACAACCGGGGAGAGACACAGCACCGTGAGCGTGAGCTGGGGGCTGATCTTGAGCATCAAAGCCAGGGTGATGGCGATGGTCAGGGGGGCCTGCACCGTCTCCACGACGGGCTGGCCCAGAGAGCCCTCGACCACATTGACATCCCACGTGACCCGGGAGATCAGGCCGCCGGTGCTATCGGCCTCCAACTGTGGCGGAGAGAGGCGAAGCAGGTGGCCGAAGAGCTTCTGGCGCAGGTCCAGGGAGGCCAGGAAGGCGAACTTGTTCATCATGTAAGTCTGGGCCGCCTGGACGGCGCATTTGACGATGGTTGCCAGGGCACTGAGCACGCACAGAAGCTGGAGGAAGGCGATGCGGTCGGCGCCGGCGGTCACCTGCGCCACCACCTGCCGGACATCCAGATCGGTGAACGGGATGTCCATATTGGGGGCATCGGCGCCCATGACCAGACTCAGGAGACTGGCGAGCAGGATGGGGATGGCCACGGCGTCCAGGGCGATGACGCCCAGCATCAGACCGAGGCCCGAGGCCAGCACGTGATAGGCCGGGCGGGTGATCCGCAAGAGCCGTCTGAGGGGGCTCATCCGCTGGGCAGCCCCTCGCACAGGCTGCTTGCGGCTCCGGTGGGGAGCGTCTGGGCGATGTGCTCGGCGATGCGGCGCGAGGCGCCGGGGCTACCCATGCGCTCGATGCCGATGCGGCCGCGGCGCATGGCCTCCTCCGGATGCGAGAGCAGGAAGGAGACCTCCTCGGCCACCCCTCGCGGGTGGTCGGCGATGTAGCGCACCGATCCGCCCAGCATCATCTCCTGCTTGGTCATGCGGGTGACCGTGGTCTGCGGGCCGGTGCCGGCGAAGGAGACCACGGGCTTGCCCATCCCCACCGCCTGCTCGTTGGCGGTGCCCGCCAGCCCGATGAGCACCTCGGCCCGGGCGATGATGTCCTCGAACCCGTTGCGGACCATGTGGACCGTGCGCCCCGCGCGCGTCAGCGTGTCGTCGTCCCCGGCCTCCCAGCCGGTCTCCGCCGCCACCTGGAAGAACCTCCCGAAATCCAGGGCGCCCGGCACCGCGCAGTAGTAATCGGCAGGCTCGTGCACCAGGTCGATGACCGCCAGGATCCGCCGGAAGTTCTCGAAGGCCTCGGCGCGGCTCCCCGGCAGCACCCCCACCACGCGATTGCCGGTGATCGCGATGCCCTTCGGCTCCAGAGCGTCCATGATCGGGTTGCCCAGGAACGTGGCTCTGACGCCCTTGACGCGAAGCTGCTCGGCGGTGTAACTGTCGCGGGTGAGCACTTCAGAGGGGATGCGGCGCAGGAAGTGCTCCTCGATGCCCAGATGGGGCCGCTTGTGATCCGACTTGGCCAGAGCCAGAAACAGCATCTTCCGGCGCAGAGCATAGTGGCCCAGCATCATCAGGACGAAGTCGCCCACGGCCACCACATAATCGATCTCGGACCGATGGCGCTTGAGGGCGCGGTAGTAGCCCAGGCCCTTGCCGATGTGCAGCAGGTCACGCAGGAACCAGCCCATGCTGGTGGTGGGGAAGCCGCCCGAGGGCGGAACCTTGCCCCTGTACAGCACGGGGAAACCATGCTTCTCGTACTCGTGTCCGGGGGTCACGAGGGGGGCGCCGGAGATGGTGATGTCGTGCCGGAGACTCCGCAACTCACCGGCAATGAGTGCCGCCGACCTGTCCTCTCCATAGCCGTTGGTCAGGAAACAGACGTGCAATTCGGGCTCAACCCCAATCAGTCATGGGTAGCGGGCGCCGGGCGGTCCGCTTCTCAGGGGGCACACAAAAAGCCTCGCCGCGGACGCGGGACGACGCGCCACCGCGGAGACAGCCGACCGGCACCAATGCTGTCCTATATCTTAACGACATATCGGCGGGAGTGCAACTCGACCCCTGCCTCGAAAGGGCCTCCGCGAGGCCAGGCAGGGCACCCTCCGCAGCGCGGCGACTCAGAGGTCACAGTCGAACTCAAGCTCCACCACCAGAGCGGTATCCGGGTACCGATTCACCGGCAGTTGGCGCAGCCGCAGGCAGGGCTCCGGGTCTCGCCAGCGCTCCGGGAGGCGGTCGACGGCCGTCGCCACAGGCTCTCCGGTGTTGAGCAGGCGCGCGGACCTGGGTCGGGTCCGCAGCGGGGCCAGCAGCACCGCATCTGCCCTGGGCGGCCGGTGGAGGTGGACGTAGAGCGTCCTACCGCGGCGGGTGAGCAGCACCTCGCGGTTCTCGGTGAGCTCCGTGGCCGCCACCACGTTCTCGAAGGCCTCCCGCACCGGCCGATACCACCGGCCGATGGCCCGCAGCATCCGCACCGCCTGCTCGGGGAACGTCCCATCGGCCTTCGGCCCAACATTGAGCAGATAGTTGCCGCCCCTGGCCATCGTCCTGTCGATGCTGCGGATCAGGTAGGCGTCGGTGTAGTAGTCCTCATCGGCCCGGTAGCCCCAGCTCTGGGTACCCACGGCCTGACAGGCCTCGGTGGGTCGGGTATAGGCCGATGACTGGTCATCGGAGGTGTCGAAGTCACGTTCGGGGGTCTCGAAGTCTCCGGCCTCCTGATCCGGCCACCGCCCGTCGAACCCACGGCCGTTGACCACCGCCGAGGGCTGCAGTTCGCGGATCAGCTCCCGGAACCGCGGATCGCGGTGGCCGATGACATTGGCATCCCACCACACCCCATGGATCGGCCCGTAGTTGGTGAGCAGCTCCCCAAGCTGGGCCCGGACGTAGGCCAGATAGCGCCCCAGGTCGGGCTCATCGCCGGGAGCGGGCCCGGGCAGCTCGTAGCTGCGGCCGGCGTTTGGGTAGTTGGGGTGGTGCATGTCGGCCACCGAGTAGTACAGGCACAGGGGGACGCCACGGCGATGGCAGGCCGCCGCCAGCAGGGCCAGCACGTCCTGCCCATACGGCGTGTTGGTGATCTTGTAGTCCGTGTGGGCGCTGTCAAACATGCAGAAGCCGTCGATGTGCTTGGTGGTGAAGGTGACATAGCTCATGCCCACCTCCTCCATCAGGTCCAGCCAGGCTTCGGGGTCGAAATGCACGGGGTTCAAGCGCGCGATCTGTGCCGCATACTGCTTTCGCGCCACAGGCCGGCGGAACTGCTCCTGCTCGTGCCACTTACCCAGCGCGTATAGCCCCCAGTGGACGAACAGCCCGAAGCGGTGGGAGAAGAACCAGTCGCGACCGTCGCCGAAACGCGGGATCATCGGAAGACCCCCGGAGGGCACTGGGTGTGGGGCCGGTGCGCCCGGCAAGGGCGAGCGCGCCCCCCCGCCACATCGCTACAGACGATGCGCCGCTTCCATCAGGGCCGCCACATTGGCGGGCGGGACGTCGGGCAGGATGGCCTCATGGCTCGGGGACAGGATCAGGCCTGTGGGGAAGATGCTCCGTAGCTCTCCCACCTTCCGCCGTACCTCGTCGGCGCTGCCGCGGACCAGGAGGTACTGGGCATCCACGCCGCCGCAGAAGGCGACCTGGTCACCGAACTCGGCCCGTAGCTCTGCCGGCTCCATCCCCGCCGCCAGGGCCTGGATGGGGTGGATCACATCGGCCCCGGCGGCGATGAGGTCGGGAATGAGAGGGCGCACGGCCCCGCAGGAGTGATGGAAGACGATGAGCCCGTGACGCCTGGCCTGGGCGATGAGCGCCCGGGTGCCGGGCAGCACAAACTCGCGGATCAGCTCGGGCGAGACCATCAGTCCGGTCTGGCTGCCGAAGTCATTGCCGATCAAGACGGCGTGTAGCGCCCCGGCGGTGGCGCGGTAGAAGATCTCGTTGGCATCCAGGTAGAACCGGGTGATGCGGTCGATGACCGCGCGGAACAGCTCCGGAGTGTCGTAGGCGGCGAGCAGGGCTTGTTCCATGCCGAAGGCGGCACAGGCATCCTGGAAATGGGCCGACCAGATGACACCCAGCACGGCCAGACCCTCCGGGGCAGCGGCCACGGCCGCCTCGCAGAGCCGCGAATCGATATACAGGGCCGGGTCGGGCCAGTCGAAGGCCTCGACGCACGCCGGGTCGCTCTGTCCGGCGAAATACCCGGTGGCGGTGAGGGTCCGGTGAGCCGCGTCCGTCGGGCCCTGACGGGCGAAATCGAAGGCCGCATAGATGGCGTCACTGGTGGGCGAGTGGTACGGCATCTCCACGGGGAAGATGTCGTCATCGAGGGCCACTATCAGCTCCCGCGGGTCGCTCACCTTGAAATGCGAGAGCAGTCCCGGCCAGGCTTCCGCGGTGGGCAGCCCCAGCCAGGTACACGGCCGATCCACGGGCCGCCGGGCGGTAGTTGCCTCGAAGCGCTCTATGTGGTTCATATGGGCGTCCCTCTCGGTGTGTCCCGACCGGCGGGCACGAAGAACTCCCGCCGGCTCCTCACACGCTCGGGCCTTGTTCCCTGCTCGCGTGCGCCGTGGTCCGGCGTTTGTTCCGCCGCCATGCTCAGTCCGCATCGCTCTCGGCCCGGCGCACCAGCAGCTTGTCCACACGGTACCCGTCCATGTCCACGACCTCGAAGGCCAACCCCTGCCACTCGAACACATCACCGGTAGCGGGAACGCGGCCCAACTGGTCCATGGCGAAGCCGCCCAGGGTGTGGTAATGGGTGCCATGGCGCTCGGGGAGCTCTGCACACCCGAGATCCTCGGTCAGGACTTCCAGCGGGGCCCCGCCCTCCACGAGCCAGGAGCCATCCTGGCGCACCGTCACGTCCTCCAGCTCCCGGCTGTCCGGGGGAGCCAACTCGCCGGCCACCGCCTGCAACACCTCGTCCACCGTCACGACCCCCTGCGTCATCCCGTACTCGTCCACCACGATGGCCATGTGTACGCCGGTCTCGCGGAAACTGTCCAGCACGCTCAGCGCCGCGAGACTCTCCGGGACGAACAGGGGCGGTTGGGCGAGGGCCTCCAAGTCCGGCTCGGAGAAGTTGGCGATGGCTCCCAGAATGTCTTTGGTCCTGACCGTCCCACGCACATCGTCGGTGCTGGCTCCGCACAGCGGGAAGCGGGAGTGCAAGGATCCCAGTACCTTCTCACGCACGTCCTGGGGCCGATCGTCGAGGTAGAGGCAGACCAGCTCGTGGCGCGGGGTCATGAGCGATGCGACCTTGCGTTCGCCCAGGCGCAGGACGCCCTCGATGAGGGTCTCTTCCTGCGGGGCGAACACGCCGGCTTCGGTGCCCTCCCTGACGATGTACCTCAGCTCATCATCGGTCACCGGAGGCTCGGAGGCGCGCCGTACCCGCAGCAGCCACAGCACGGCTCTGGTCGAGGCGTCCAGAAGCCACACGACCGGTGCCAGGCCTCTGGACACCAGGCGCATGGGGCCGGCCACGGCGGCGGCAATGGTCTCGCCCGCATTGAGCCCGACGGCCTTGGGCACCAGTTCTCCCGCCACGAGCGAAGCGTAGGTGATGGCCAGGACAACGATCCCCACGCCCAGTGTCTGACTGTGCGGGGCCAGGGCGGGCCAACCTGCCAGGAAGTCGGCGACCTTCTGAGCCAGCGTCACACCACCGAAGGCCCCGGAGAGGATGCCGACCAGGGTGATGCCGACCTGAATGGTGGCAAGAAAGCGCCCCGGGTCCCGGGCCAACTCCAGGGCCAGCCCGGCGCCGCGTCGCCCCTCGGCCGCCCACTGCCGCAGCCGCCCCTTGCGGGCGGACACCACGGCGATCTCGGACATCGACAGGAAGCCGTTGAGCAGAATCAGGCAGACAATCAGCAATGCTTCGTGCAGCGTAGGAGACACTGTCCTCACACCCGGATGCGCCCCTGACAAGAGGCGGATAGAGACCTCATGCTCTTCGGCGCGGGAGACAGGTTGACCTGCCCGGGGCAAGGTGCGGGCGGGCCAGGGCGTCGAGGGGCCGGTCCCGGTGGCGGCGACAGCCACTCCCCCGCCCGTCTTTGGCAGGCGGGGGGAAGCACGGCGAACCGCCGGCCCGAGGATCACGGCAGGGGGGCTTAGCCTTCGCTGGGACCCGGGGTCGACTCGGAGGCCACGACCGTCTCCGGCGGCGGGGTCGCGAAGCGGGCCTGATAGGTGGTCTCCAGAGCTCCGGCGGCCTCGGCGCGGGCCTGCATGGCGGCGGCCAGGGTATCGGCGGCCGTGGACAGACCGGCTCGAACCAGGGTGGCCTGCAGCCAGGCCATGCAGCGAGCGCCGGGGAGTCGGCCGGGCTGGAGCTCCCCGTCGGCCAGGTCCAGCTCCAACTGCGCCCGCTCCCGCCAGGGGTGGGTCGCGGCCCGCTCGGGGGTGAGGGCCTCGATGGCGGCGGCGGTCTTGCGCAGCGCGGTGGCCGAGGCCATGAGCTGCGAGGCGGCCGTCTCGCAATAGGCCGCGGCCGCGGCGGCCACCGCCGGGAGTAGCTCGGCGTCCACCTGCGGCAGCTCAACCCGGTCACCCAGGACGGCGGCGCGCTGCTCGTTGCTGTAGCCCAGACGACTATCGAAGGCCGCGTACAGCTCGGCGAGAGCGGCCTGCTGCGCCTGGGCGGTCTCCGCGGCACGACAGTTGTCGACCAGAGGCAGTATCTTCTCGCTCCACCGCGTACGTCCCATGGCCACCGTCGGAGCGTACTGCTCATAGACCTGGGCCGCACGGGCAAAGAGCGCACAGTGGCGGCGGAAGACGCCGGCGACGGCCCGGAGCCTCTCCACCTGCGGCTGCCAGGTGGCATCGAAGTCGGTCCGCCAGCTCCGCGGCAGGAGCTGCTCGTCCACGAGGCGCCGAATCTCGGCGTCGCCCTCGCGGCTGGGTCGACCGTTGCGGTCGACCAGAGCGGCCAGGCCGGCGGCCCCCTTCACGGCGGCGTACAGCGGTACAGGTTCGAGCCGGGCCTCGCGCTCCAGCTCGTGGTATTCCGCCACGGTTGCGGCAATCCCCACTTGCTGCCGCGCCGCTTCGTCGCAGTCCGCGGCCGCGGCCCGACAGGCCTCCTCGAGTGCGGCGAGCGTCTCGGAAAGCCCCCCGGAGCCCACGGCGAGAGCGGCCCCCTGCGCCCCCGGATACTGCGCCGCGGCCGCCAGTTGCGAAGACAGCGTCGCCTGCCAGGCCTCCAGGCCGGCGGCCACCGTCTCCCAGCGGGCGCCGGCGAGGTCCAAAGGCAGCGCCGTCTCGCTGGGAGCGCCGGGTAGCACAGCCTGAGTCGTCTGCACGAGGGGCTCAAGAGCGGACTGAAGGGCACCGGCGTTCTCCGCGAGGCCGAGCAGCTCCGCGGCCTGCTCTGTGCGCCGCAGGTGCAGCTCGGCCCGCAACAGCCGCTCTCTCCGCGCCAGGCGTTCGCCGCCGGCTACACAGCGCTCGGCCACCGACGCGATCCACTCCCCGCGTCGCCGGGTCATCTCCTCCCAGACCGCTACCGCCTGGACGGCACCGGCGCTGTGCGTCTGCGCCAGTAGCAGATAGCGCACGGCCGGGTCGCCTTCGGGAACGATGAGGTCCCTGTCGAGGCGTGCGCCGCGGCCCACCAGCTCGGCCGGGGTGCGCAGGCGCTCTACCTCCCGGCTGTGGGCCAATCGGGCCGCCAGGAGCCGGCGCACCCTGGGGAGGTGGTCTTCCTCCAGTCTGAGCCTCAGCGCGCCGAGGGCCTCCAGGCGCTCGCTGTAGAAGGCCGCGTAGCTTCCCAGATGGGTGAGCAGGTAGCGGGGCCGCATATCCAGGGCGGGGTCCGTCATCCGCCACAGGCCGCCCGCGAAGGCCTGATGTACCACGCCGGCACCCGGCGGCATGGGCATGTCGCTTCCCAGCTCACCGCGGGTCGTGAAGACCTGGGAGACCGGGGCGGGAAGCGTCGCAGCCAGCTCGGCCGGAAGCTTCCTAACCTCCTTGAGCCACGCTTCGTTTTCCTGTTTCAGACGCTCGTAGGTGGCCGTGACTTCTCGCTGGGCCAGCTCGGCCACAGGCCGCCTGCTGTGGTTCTCCAGCAGCCAGGAGGAGACCATCGTGCGGTTGTCCCAGTCCTTCGGCTGCGCTGCCGCCATGGCCCAGGCCCGGGCCGCGGCATGGTACTCGGCGGGCGCGATCTGGCCGTGTTGAGCGTCCTGCAGGAGCGCATCCATCGCGGCCGCGGCCTGCTGCAAGGTCACGGTCGTGCCCGCTGCGGTCGGCGGCAGCGTGGGCGCGGCGGGGACGTGAAGCCCGATGCGAACATCTCGGGAGCCCTGGGTCGAGGGCCCCGTCTCCAGCGGCAGCCAGGACACGACCCGGACCTGCTCGGGCAAGCTCACCCGCGGGCCGGGGGCTCTCTCGCTCTCGGTGCGGATCATCTCCAGCGCGATAACCCGGTCCACCCAGGACCTGAGGCCACCCAGCAGCTCATCGCGCCGCTGCCCGGAGGCGGGCTCTCCCCCTTTGAGGCCGGTGGCGGCCCGCTCTACATCCAGGTACAGCTCCTCGGTGGCACCCTTTGGCGCCGCCCGCTTCACCCGCATCGTGATGCCCGAGGCCGCATTGCGCACCGACTGGTTGCCGCCGGCCCCGACGCCGGAGAGCTCCGCCAGCATCCTCGGCAACTCCATCTCCCGCCGGTACAGCTCCTCGCGCCACGCAGGCCACACTCGCACATCGGCGGCAACACGCACCAGACTCAGATCCAGGGGCAACTCAACGGTGATGCCCTCCTCGCCGACCTCCGTCTTTGCCGTGCGGAAGTCGTGGTAGCGGCTCTCTCGCACCAGAGGGGCGTCGGCGCCCTCCACAGTCAGCGTGGCCAAGGAACCGCGAGACGGGCCCTTCACGCGCACAAGCACCGCGGAGGTGTGCGGAGCCACCGGCCCCAGATCGCACCGGATGCAGAGGCGACCGTCCTCGATGCGCCCCGCGACGGCCTCCGCGGCCCCGGCCAGTCGCTCACCGACGCACAGAGGCTCGGCCCAGCGGGTGCGATCGCGCCGGGTCACCCACAACATCCCGCCGCGCACAGGCCCCAGGAGCTTGTCCGCATCGACCAGACGCAGGCGCAGAGACAGGCGACCGGCCTCGTCACCGTCAACCGCCAGGGCAACCGTCTGGTGCCCACCGAAGGGCTCCAGGCGTGCCTGCCCAACCTCCGTCGCCAGCCCGTCGGCGAGCCCCACGCTCAGCAGCAGGTCGGTACGCTCCACCTCCGTCACGGCCCGGGCGAGCACGGCCAGGGCCCGATGCCGCAGCACTTCCACGGCCGGCGCGGCGTCGGCACAATAGGCCCGCCAGGCGTCGGCCCGGGCCCGGGTCATGCTCGCGTCGGCCACACCGGCCCGCAGCATCTCGCACGCAACGGCGGCGAGACTGCCGGGCGACGGAGAACCGGTGTCCTCCACAGGCGTTTCCAGCCAGGCCCGGAACTGCCCCGCCGTGAGTGATGCAGGGACCGAGCCGTCACCCTCGGCCCCCCCGGTGAGCCGGCTCAGGCGGGCGGAGCGGCGGTCGGCCAAAGCGGGGTCGTCGCCCGACCGCGGCAGGGGCGGAATGTCGCCCGCGGCCACTTGGGGGCCCTCGATCAGCGCCGACAGCCAGTCGGGAAGCGCCAGCTCGCGGGCGCAATGCTCGGCCAGCGCCACCGCCTCCGCCACCATCCCCTCCTGCAGCAGGGCCATGGAGCGAGCGACGCGGAAGGCCACCCCGCAGGCCGCCATTTGCTCGGCATAGGCCTGCGGCACAGTACCCTCGAAGCAAACCGCTCGCTGCGGCCAAGTCTCCGCGACGCATGCCTGCTCCCAGGCCGACATCTCCGCCGAGCTCCAGAGCTCCTGCGTCACGGCCGGGTCGGCCAATGCGGGAGCGAAGTGGCAGACAAGCAGGGAAATGCCGACTATTGGCCAGTAACGGCTGCAGAACGGGCTATTTCGATGATCTGACACCGCGATTTGACCTCCCGAGAACCGGCACACACGCAGCAGGGCGCAGCGGCTGCGCCTGCTCACAGCACCCACAGCAATTGTGCGGCCACTGGGAAGGCAGGGGAAAGGCAGGGGAAAGGCAGGGGAAAGGCAGGGGAAAGACAGGGGAAAGGCAGGGGAAAGGCAGGGGAAAGGCAGGGAAAGGCAGGGAAAGGCAGGGAAAGGCAGGGAAACGGCGGACGCGGGGGTTTGGTGTTGCCGTCGTCCCGCCTGCCGTGATCGGGCTTTCCAGCGCGACGCTACTCGCTACTCGCTACTCGCTACTCGCTACTCGCTACTCGCTACTCGCTACTCGCTAC
>CAZXDD010000175.1:0-1495 GCA_964639415.1 uncultured Armatimonadia bacterium | reverse complement strand
TCAGGACTGCATCAGGGCGGCGACGCCATGGAGGATGTCTGTCCGGGTACGCTCGGGGTCCGTCTTGTCCACCACGTGAGCCGGCACCTGCCAGGGGGCCCACTGGCGGGAGCAGTGGGCGAAAGTGGCGTGCTCGTAGACGGCCACCACCCTGCGACCGAGCGCGACGGCCAGGTGCAGCGCGCCCGTGTCGGTGGTGATGACCAGCTCTGCTTGCGATAGGACGCCCGCCCACCTGCCGAAGGGCAGCTCACCCAGGAGGGAAACGGGGCCGGTGCCCTCGGGCCGTGAACCGGCGATGATGGGGCTGAGGGCCTTGACGACTTCGGCCTCGGCGGGGCCGTAGGTCACCACGGCAGAGGCGAAGGAGCCCTCGGCCATTGCCCGGTAGATCAGCGAGCCAAGCTCCTCGGGCGTCCAGCCACCGGTGAGCCACTTGGGCGACAGATGGAAGGCCAGTAGCGGGCCATCCAGACCGCGCTGGGCCAGTGCCTCCTGCGCCCATTGGCTATCCCCGGGGTCCAAAGGCACCTCGAGGGGGTACTCTTCGGCCGGGAAGCCGAGCATGGCCCCGAGGTCCAGCATCTGGCTTACCTCATGGGGCACCGGCTCCCCCCGCGCCAGTTTGCCATCGATATCCAGCACCAGCGGATGGGTGAGCAGCAGGGGGGCAAGAAGCCTGGGCACCACGCGGGTGGAGTACACGATCCCCGCGCGGGTGGGGGCCCGGGTGGCATACCCCAGGCGGTAGGCCTCCATGAGCGGGGACAGCACCAGGCACAGGTCCACACCGCGAGCGCGGGTCTCTGAGCAAAACTCGCGCTTCACCTGCCCGGGCCAGTCGACGTCGTAGATCAGGAGACGGTCCACGCCATCCCAGCCCTGGAGGACCTTGGAGTTATAGGGCGCGGTGATCAGGGTGATCTCGGCCTGCGGCAGGGCGGTGCGCACGTTGCGGATCGCGGGCGTGGAGAGGAGCAGATCGCCCACCTTGTCCAGGCGCAGGACGGCCACCTTGCGCACTTTCGCGAGGTCCGGGAGGCGGTTGGCAGGACTCATGAGCCGGCCGTCGCCTTCTTGGCCTCCTGCTCGCCCTCTGCAAGTGCGGCCTTGACACCGTTGAGATAGTGGTGCTGCAGGACCAACTCGGCGCAGAACGGCGACTGCTGGGCCCGGCGCTCGCAGTGGCGCAGGCCTGCCGATCCCGCGGGGAACAGCCGGTGCAGGAGCATGGTGGCCGGGTTCACTCCCAGACGCAGCCTGATCATCGGATCCCTATGCTTGCGCCAGAACCTCACGGTGCTGCGCCCGGCCATCTCCATCTTCGAGCACTTCTCATCGAAAGGCACCGGGTGCCAGTGGTAGTTCACCGCCCGGGGGTTGTAGAGGATCGGGACACCGTGCTTTTTGAGCCGGTAGCCCAGCTCGATGTCCTCATGCCCATAGCCGATGAAGTTCTCGTCGAAGGCGCCCACGTCGATGAGCGTCTGCCGTC
>CAZXDD010000174.1:636-13108 GCA_964639415.1 uncultured Armatimonadia bacterium | reverse complement strand
GAGATAATGAGCGGTGACTGGAGTTCAGACGTGTGCTCTTCCGATCTCTACGACGACATGGACAAGGACGGCTCCGAGCACGAGTACACCTGGCAATGGCACATACCCGCCGGGATGCGGTTTGACGTGGAGGGGGAGGTCCTGAGCGCCTCGCCCCGGCCGCGGGGCTTCGACGTTCTGGGGAGCACCCTCGACACCAAGGCGGCGAGCGCCGACTTCACCTTCGATCTGCCTCAGGCCGGGGAGTACCTGCTCTACGGCCTGGTACGCGCCGGAGGGCCGGAGAGCGGCAAGTCCGACAGCTTCTTCGTCTCCGTCGACGACGGCGATCGGCTGACCTGGGACCTGAAGACCGGGGCCGCGTTCGCCTGGGATGCCGTGTCAAACAGGGATGAGGGCGGCCCGAGGGCATTCCCGCTCGAGGCGGGCCAACACACCATCCACCTGTCACTGCGCGAGACCCAGGCGGAGCTGGCCCGCTGGCTGGTACTGCCGGCGACTGCCGAGCCTCCGGTGGACCCCGAGGCGATGCCGGCGGGCGCCGTGGCCCTGGGTGCCGCCGATGCACGGATGGGAGCAGCGCCGTTCATCGTTTTCCCGGCCGAGGAGGTCCTGGCGCCGGGAGCGAGCGTGGACGTCCTGTGGGCGCACACCGAGGGCGGCCGGGTCGAGACCGGGTGGTTCGCGACCTCTCGCGAAGGCGCGCACCCGCGGCTCTGGTACACCGTCAGGGCCGTCAATCCGCATTTCCTGGCGGTGATGGTCCCCCGACGCGAGGATACCCCACGCCCCGTTGTGGAACTGCTGCAGGGGGAGGGCCTCCGCGGGGCGAAGATCACCTGGCCACGGGCCACGGACATCATGCTGCTCGGCGAACCCGTAGGCGAAGCGGAGGGGGTGAGACTGAGCGGTGCGGCGGGGTTCGTGAGCCTCCGCGAAGGCGAGGTCAGGCAATGGGCGGCGCTGGACGCCACGGAGCTATCGTATGGCGGCGTTGAGCTGCACCGAAGTCCGGAGCGGACGGCGGCAATGGGGCCCGCAGCGCAGTAGGTGGCGGAAACGGCGGCGCGCGCCGTGGCGCACAACATCCCAGGAGACGGCCATGACCGAAGAGTTCGTCATCCGTGCGGCCACCGAGGCCGACATCCGCCGGGTTCGCGAGATCGCCGCCCTGGCCTGGACGCCGATCTTCGCCGAGATCCGGCGGCGCATGGGCCGGGAGCTGTTCTCGCGCCTCCGCCCCGATGGGATCGCGGGCAAGTCGGACCAGATCGATGAGGGCTTCCGGCGGCATCCTGAGCGGATGTGGGTGGCTGAGATCGACGGGGAGGTGGTGGGGTTCATCACCTTCTGGGTCGGCGATTCCGAGGCCAGGATCGGCGTCATCGGCAATAACGCGGTGCACCCGGACCGACATGGGCGCGGAGTGGGGCGCCGGATGTACCAGTACGCGCTGGAGTGGATGCGGCAGCAGGGGCTTGAGTACGCCTCGGTGCAGACCGGCCTGGACGACGCCCACGCTCCGGCGCGCAGGGCCTACGAGGCCGTGGGCTTCGACATCGAGATCCCCAGCGTCATGTACTATCGGAAGCTGTAGGGGGAGAGCACCGCCGCAAACGATAGCGCCACCATCGAACCGGGGAGACCGTAGGCATCTTCCATGCCGCAGGGAGGCCCATGATGAAACTGTACGGCGCCGCCATAGCGCTGGTGTCCGCCGCAATGGCCTGTGTGACCTACGCCCAGGCTCCGCCGGAGTTTGACTTCCTGAAGCTCGCCGACGAGCGTGTGGCCGCCCTGGACCAATTCGCCGATAGGGACAAGGACGGCTACGGCGAGCTGGCCTGGTCGCTTTCGTACGGGATGATGGCCCTCAATGTGCTGTACGAGGCCACGGGCGACACGGCGTACCTCGACAGGCAGTTGCGGGTGATCGAGGGGCTGATGGCGCGGCGGGATACCGAGCTGGCGGCGCGTCTGGGGGAGGCGGGCTATGTGGACTATCAGCGCGGGCGCGTGCTGGCGGCCTGGGGCACCGGGAACTACTCGGGAGGCAAGCACACCTGCTGGGCGGTACACACGGGGATGCTGATGTACCCGGCCGCGGACTTCGTGCGCCTCGTCCGGGCCGGAGGGGAGGCCACGGCGCGATACTCTGACAGCGCCGAGGGTTTTGTCCCCCTGATCGAGCAGGCCATCGGCGAGTACGACGCCGAGTGGCGCGACGGCCCTCAGGAGGGCATGGGCTACTACGTGTTCCCCGGCGGGAGCATCCTGCCCAACAACCAGATGAACGGGCCCGGGAGGGCACTCGTGCTCCTCCACGAGCTTACCGGCAAGCCCGAGTACGGCGACAGGGCCCGGAAGCTGGCGGCGTTCTTCCGCTCCAAGCTCACCCACGTGGCCGAGGGTGACTACTATCTGTGGGCCTATAGCCAGGGCGCCGACGCACCGGCGGGGAGGGGCGAAGACGTGTCGCACGCGGCGATCAACGCGAGCTTCATGCACCTCGCCTGGCAGTACGGCGTTGGCTTCGATGACACGGACATGGCACGGCTGTGCCGCACGCTGACTCAGGGTCTGTACCTGGGGAACGGGCAGTTCGCCGAGACACTGGGTGGCAGGACGGCAGGAACCAAGTACACGCCGCAGCTCGGGCGATGGGCCTTCCTGGCGGTTTTCGACCCGAGGGTCGAGCTCCACCTGCGGCAGTTCATGGCGGCTCATCCGGGGCTGATGGAGGCCGGGGGCACTACCAGTGCCCTGGGGTTTGCGTACATCCTCCGCGCCCGGCGCCAGCTTGAGGAGGGCGCCGGGGGAGCCCGGCCGGTGGTGGGGGAGTAGGGGCCAATGGCGGCGAGCTTCGCCGCGGCTGTGGGCTGAGTGTCCCGCCGAGGAAGGCGACGCCGCGTCGCGGGGCTCCCGTCGGCCGTCGGGGGTGTCCCCGCGTTGCGTCGTGCGCCGCAGGCGTCCTTAGCACGCGGGGCCCCGGGGGCTATAGAGGCCGGGAATGTGGGAGGCCGCAGGCCTTGCCACCTTCAGATACCAACGGCCGCTCGGCTTCGCGGGTCCGATCACCCCGCGAGGGCACAAGGGGTGGGGCTGATCACCCACTCCCCGGCTTGTGCGCCTTCCGGCGTAGATAGAGGGCGGCTGTTAGGCCACGCGACCGGCGCAGGCGGTGGGGGGGGCAGAGACGAGGCGGCGGTGGCAGACAAGGAGGTGGGCCATGGACAAGACCGTGATGCCCGCCCCTTCCGAGGGGCGACGCCGGGCCCGGTAGGGGAGTAGCACTCCCCCGGAGACTCGGTACTTACCGCAACGGGCGGAGCGTGAGCTCCGCCCGTTGTGTTTGTGGATGCCGGCGGGCCACTACGTCTTGCGACGCGCCCCCGGCGGCCCCGCAACGTCGCCTCACCCCCCGACGCCCTCTCCCTTACTCGCCCAGACGGCGGGGGAGACGGGAGGAGGGGGAGCACGTCCACGACGACGGCGGTGGCCCCCGACGTGCGCCCGAAAGTGCTCGCCGTCATACAGCCCGCGCCCGCGGGTGTCCAGGCCCGCATGGTGAGTCACCGAACCATCGCCGGCGACCCTCACCAGTTGGCAGGCGTCGCGCCAGGGCGGGCGTCGCGCCCCGCGGGACAGACCGTCGTCGGTGACCGAGAGATCTCCGTGGGCGTTGGCGGGCTCGTGGCGGAGGCCGGCTAGAAGACCCGGGGGATGATGGCCCGCAGGAGGATGAAGAGCAACCCGGCTATGCAGGCCGCCGCAGGGACCTGGACCATCCACATGGTGGCCATCTTCCGCAGTGTACGCCAGTCTACCGACCGTATCCCGCGTGAAAGGCCGACGCCCATGACGGCTCCGACGATCACGTGGGTCGTGGACACCGGCAGCCCGAGTCGCGACGCCCCGACCACCGTGATGGCGGTGGCGAACTCGGCGCTGAAGCCTCGGGTCGGGGTCAGGTGAGTGATGCCCTCGCCGATCGTCTTCATCACCCGCGGCCCCCAGGTGGCGATGCCGAGGGCGATGAACACGCCGCCCAGCAGCAGGGTCCACAGCGGGACAGGGACCTGATCGGCGATGGTTCTGGTGTGGATGATGTTGACCAGGGCGGCGAAGGGGCCGATGGCATTGCCCACATCGTTGCTGCCCTGAGCGAAGGCGACACAGCAGGCGCTGACGACCTGCAGGCTGGCGAAGACGCGCTCGACGAAGCGATAGCTGCGCTCGGTGTCGCGGGGGCGCACGGGTGCTCTGTCGCGCATTTCGGCGACGAGCCCCTCCACCACCTCGGCGGCGCTGTGTATCTTGTCGTGGTTGGTCTCCTGCAGGGGCGCCTCCTGGGCGCCCTTGAGGGCCTCGAGGGCCCGCTCCAGCGCGCCTGCCAGCTCTGCCTGACGGCGCTCCTGGTCGGCGTCGGCGAGGGCCTCGTGATCCTCGGGGGCCGGGTCGGCGCGGCCGACGAGGATCCAGCCGAACACCGCGGCCAGTCCGCCCACCAGCATGGCGATGGTCAGAGCGGACTGCCAGGGGAGGTCCAGGTGGAGGTTCTTGAGGCCCTTGTAGAAGATCACCAGGCACATGGAGAAGAAGACGGAGAACACCAGCACCGGGGTCCAGCGGCGGGTGGCGCCGATGGGGTCGGGTGCATTGACGATCCGGCCGCGGACCAGGCGCGCGAGCAAGAAGGCCAGCGTTGCCGAGATAGCCGGCGACAGCACCCAGCTTACTCCGATGCTGCCCACCATGGACCACTGGATGGCCCCGGCTCCGGCGGCGATGACGCCGAAACCCACCACGCCACCGACGATGGCCTGCGTGGTGGAGACCGGGATGCCGAAGAACGAGGACAACTGAATCCACAGGCCGGCCGCCAGCAGCGCCGACAGCATGCCCAGCATCATGGTGTGGGCATCACTCTGGAACTGCCCGGTGTCCAGCACGCCCTTGCGCAGCGTGTCGGCCACATGACCGCCCACCAGCACCGCGCCCAGGACGTTGGCCACACAGGCGGCGACGATGGCCTGGCGCAGCGTGAGCGCCCGGCTCCCCACCGAGGTTCCCATCGCGTTGGCCACATCATTGGCGCCGATGTTCCACGCCATGTAGGAGGCCGAGGCGATCCCCAGGCCCAGCAAGGCAATGATACCGACTTCCAACTTCACGCACCCCGGACGTCGGGCGGCTCGCTCCGGTCCCGACCGCCCTCCCCGGGAGGACGGCCGTAGGCGGCCGCCTGTTCTGGCGACGACGGCACTACTGAGCGATCAGCAGGCGGACGCGATTGGCCAGTTTCTTGGTCGAATCCGCCAGCGAGCCCACGAGCTCGATGATGCGGTCCCACAGGATCGTGCTCACGGGGCCGATTTGCTCCTCGGCGTCAAACAGCGCCCGGAGCGCCCGGTGGGCCTGCCGATCGCACTCGGCCTCCCGGGCCTCGATGTTGCCGATCAGGCCGGCGGCATCGCGGATCCTGGCCTCGGTGAACCCGGCCTCCGCCATGACCTCCACCTGTCCCAGCAGTTGCCTGCCCTCCCTGGCGGCGTCGGTCACCATGTCGACCAGCTTCATCAGCGGCTCGGCGATCTGCTCCGGCACGTGGAAGCGGCGCACCTCGAGCAGCCAGACGATCTTCAGGCAGTTGTCGGAGATGGTGTCCTGGGCGCTGACCACGGTGAGCAGATCGCGCCTGGACACCGGGAGGTGGATGTCCTTGGGCAGGTGGTCGCGGACGGCGTTCTTGATCTGGTCCGCCGCCTCCTCCAGAGCGGTGATCTCGGCGCACAACCGCGCCACCCCCGTCTGGTCCCCTGCGTGGAGCGCCTCGAACAGGGGCCTGAGTCGCTCCACAGTCTGAACGATGATGGTCATGTGCTGGGTGACCACCGAGAACGGTGGTTCCCGCAGTACGTCCAGGGGTCGGAACATGGCTGACGCCTCCAGCGAGGACACGCCGAATGGGCTCGGACGCCGGTCGGGGGTAGCCGAGCCTGCCGGCTGGTTCAGTTGGACCGCCTACCTGCCTCGATGCACGAGCGCGAGACGCGTAGGACAGGTGCCGCGATGGCCTCATACAGGCCCTGCGTCGGCATTGTGGACGCGCTCGAAGACGGGACGTCATCCGTCGCGGCGACCCGAGGGTGCCGAAAGACTGCGCCGACAGGCCAAGCCGCTCCCGACACGCGCCCACGAGAACCTCGCAGTATACACCATCGCACAAGACCCGGAGGCCGCAGGCCGGGGCCCGGGGCCGTGCTAATCGCCCCGCGCCGCGGCGATCTGGGCCACCAGCATCCAGTACGCCGCGGCCTGGACTACCCCCGAGGGCGGCAGGATGTCCACATCGTAGCCGGGCACCTGCACCAGCGCGTCCCCATACGGCCAGCAGCCGTCGATGTTGATGTCCGCCCCCATCTCGGCGGCGGGCCGCTGAGGAGTGCCCGAGAGCACGGTGACGATTCTGGCGCCCGCGCCGTGGATCGCCTCAACCCAGGGCCCGAAGGGCTCATAGTAGCCTACGTAGAGCACCAGGTCGCCGGCGGACACCTTCTCCGCCGCCTTGTCGGCCTCGATGCCGTTGGGCATCGCCGCAGTGAGGTCCGGGTCTCCGGGCTGGCCGGGCTCATAGGGAGGCAGGTGGCCGACGCCCACATACCAGACTGTGTGCCCTGTAGCGAGGGTCTGCGCCGCGAGCCGCCCCGCCTCCCCAAACAGAGGCATCTGTGTGTCCCGTAGCTTCTCCAAGCGGCTCCGCAGGCCGGTGAGGTACCGGCCCCCCAGCTCTCCGGCCGCCACCGGCGGCACCGTCTCGGGTTCCCAGGCGAGGCCGAGATGGGCCTCGTTGCGCTCCCGGCCACCCGGGACGACGACACTTTGGAACATCGGGGGCATCTTGCCCAGGCGCGTGAGGGCGCCCACCAGCTCGCCGGTGAAGGTCCACAGCTTCACCGTCAGAGCCGGCGAGACGAGGGGCACGCCTCCCGCGGTGGCCCCGGAGGGAGCGTGTGGGCTCAGGTACATGTGGGGACCGGGCAGGTCCTCGGGGGCGAGGAGGACCGCCAGGGCTCCGGCGTTTCGGGCCGCCGCGAGCGTCTGCGCATCCGCCGCGTGCCCCGGCACGATGGCGCCTACCAGGACCACGTCCCCGTTCGCCGGCTCATCGGCACTCTTCAGGCGCGTGGCGTTCATCATGCCGCCGGCGCGATAGTAGGCCTCGATGACGAATCCCTCGTACGACCCGGCCAGCCAGAGCTTCCCTCCGGCCGCAAGGCGCTCGGCCACGGTCTCCGCCGCGCCCGTGACCTGCGGCAAGCCGCGCTCTCCCGCCTCGAGACAGTCCAGCAGTTGCCCCACATATGCACGGGCAGCGTCGCCCGGGGCACAGAAGGCCGGTAACGCGGCGAGCACGCAGACAGCAAGGCTGCAGAGCATCCAGCGCATGGTGACACCTCACCAGGAGTATGTTGCGGCGACGAGATCACGCGCCTGCCCGAGGCCGGCCACGACCCGGTCCCCCCGCAGGACCGGAGCATACCCGGGGCGTGGGTGCCGGTGGCAGGTGATCCCGCGCGTCGCGGAGGACGGCGCCGGCCCCTCGGCCCCGCGCCGGGTCACGCAGGTCTCACAGGCGGGCCGGCGAAAGGTCTCATGTATAGGCTCCGACCCGTCGCCACCCATCACCTTTCGTCTCAGCGCCACAGGAGGCCTGCAATGGTACCTGCCGCATTCTCCGCCATCCTCGTCGGTACTCTCACGGTGTCCTGTCTGGCCGCCGGAATGAACCACCCGGTGTTCCCTGTGACGGGGGGCAGCGCCGAGGGGTACAAGAGTGCCCTGAATCCTCTGCTCGCCATGGGTGAAGGGCAGATGCTCGAGCTCATCCCGAGCAAGTCCGGGATCTACTTTTGCGACTGCCCCAACTGCACCGCAGGCCGCCAGGAGGGGCAGTTCGGCAGCCGGGCCGAGTACACTCCGTGGTCGATCGAGGAGCCCGACATCCTCCGCTGCGCGCACTGCGGCCACGTATACCCCAGCGAGCAGTACCCCATGGACAGTGTCGTGGAGGTCCGCAATCCGCGGGGCGAGACGGTGCAATACCCCTACTATCGGGTGCCCGACGGCATCGGTCTGCATTTCGCGGCCCGCATCGACTACCACAAGATCCGGTACATGGAGACGGCGGCGCTCAACTTCGCGCGGGTGTATGCCCTCACCGGAGACGGGCAGTTTGCCCGCCGCAGCGCCCTGATCCTCCAGCGATTCGCGCAGGTCTACCCGGGCTACTGCTACCACTACGACTTCCCGTTTCAGGAGAAGGTCATCTACGATGGCGATGTGAAGCCTGAGGACTTCCGGCCGGGGTTCCGCACCGCCCGCTGGACGTGGTGGGCGTACATGGACATCCCGCAGCAGTTGATCGCCGCCTACGACCTCATCGCGCCGGGCACGGCCCTGCAGGAGCTCTCGCAGGAGCTGGGCGTGGACGTGGACGCTCAGATCGTGGACTTCTTCACCACCGCCATCCGGCAAGTGCTGGCCAATGACGACCGGCTCAGCAACATGAGCCCGGGCATGTGGGCGGACGCCATCCGCGCGGGCCGGGTGCTCGGCGAGCCCGGCTACGTGCACGAGGCTCTCCACAGGCTGCGGCGGTTCGTGACCGGCGAGTTCTTCTACGACGGCGCTTGGGGCGAGGGGGCCCCGTCCTACCACTCGCAGGTGATGGGTGCGCTGGGCGGGGTGTTCTCCGCCGCGGCGGGTCACTCCGACCCCGAGGGCTACGCCCACCCGGCGACCGGCGAGAGGTTCGACGATCTGGACATCGAGACGGCCTTCCCGGCGGTGGCCAGGGCCGGCCGGGCACTGGCGGCGATGCGCCTGCCCAACGGGCGCCTGGTGCCGGTGCACGACACCTGGAGCACCAACTCCATGGGCGCTCTGGACCGCTCCGCGCCCTATCTACTGCCCGCCCTGGGCCACGGTTGTCTGGGGCGCGGAGAGGGCGCCGCCCAGGTGCAGGCCAATCTCACCTGGTCGCCCGGCTGGGGCCACGCGCACTACGACGGCCTGAGCCTGCTACTGTTCGCCAACGGCAAGGAACTGGTGTCCGACATCGGCTATACGCACACCCGGGACCGGGCCTGGACGCTGTCCACCGCGGCCCACAACGCGGTGGTGGTCGACACGGCCAACCAGGTTGCGGGCAGGCAGGACAAGTCCACCTACGGGGCCCTGCGCCTGTTCTACCCCGGTGACGGCGGCTGCCAGATTCTGAGCGTGGACAACCCGCAGGTCTACCCGGGTCTCACCTCCACCTACCGCCGGACGCTGATGCTCATCGCGGTGGAGGGCACGCCCGGCTACCTCGTGGACGTGTTCGAGGTGGCCGGAGGTCAGCAGCACGACTACTTTCTCCACGGTTCGGCCGACGAGCCCCAGACGTTGGCGGTGCAGCTCGCCGGGGTCCGGTCGCCCCTGAAGCCGCTGGATACGCTGCTGCCCGAAGGTGTCGCGTTCTCCCGGCCGCGCAACGAGATGGAGACCTCGCCCATCGCGGAGCCGGGCTTCGCCTACGGGTACCTGGAGGGCCTGGGCGGCCTGGCCGTCACGGCCGACGGGGTGGCACAGGTGACGTATGCCGACAGTGCCGGGACCCCGCAGCTCAGCGCGCACCTCGCGGCGCAGGCGGGAGATACACTGGTCACCGGGCAGAACCCGGCGGTGCGCGGTGCCGGTGAGGATGACGGCAAACTCGACGACCGGCGCCGGCAGTTCTGCATGCTCCGCAGGCAGGGCTCCGATTCGGTGTTCGCGGCGGTGCTGGAGCCGTTGTCGCCCGCTCCGGGCACCGCTGAGGTCCGGGTGCTGTCCATCCCCGGTACCCGAATGGCGCTCGAGGTGCGGATAGGGGAGCGCCGTGACCTGATCTTGCTGGGCGCCGAGGGTGCGGCGGGTACGTGGCTGGACCGGGAGCTGAGGGCCGATGCCGAGCTGGCGTTCATCTCGGCCGGCGGCGCTCCGGCGGCGACGGTTGTGGCCGGGGGGATGCAGTGGGGCGACCTGGCGCTGGCCGTGGCCGCGGAGCCACAGGCGCACGACCTGCTGGCGGTGGATCGCGAGGCGGGAACGCTGCTGTGTTCCGGCGCGCTCCCGGCGGCCGCCGGAGATGTGGTCCTGCTGGATCACGCGGGTCGGCGCATTTCGCCGTACACCGTGGTCTCCTCGATCGCCGAGGGCGACAACACTCGCCTAACGGTGGCCGAGGACCCGGGCTTCTCCTGGGATGCCCGGACGCAGACGGCGGCCTTCGAAACGCTGCCGCGCATGGGCTTCACCGGCGCGCACAGGGTGACGCTGCCGCCGGTGGCGCAGATCAGGGGGCAGTAGCGGCGGCGCCGCGGGCCCGGGAAGGGCGCGGGCGCCTGAGGCCGCCCTCACGCACCCCGCCATCCGCCGGATTGCCGTTGCCGTCCCGGTCGGTACCCACCACACTACACTGTCGGCAGGAGATACCATGTCGGAGCAAAGCGATCGGCTGAAATGGTGGAAAGAGGCACGTTTCGGGCTGTTTGTCCACTGGGGCATCTACTCGGTGCCGGCGGGCATCTGGCAGGGCAAGCCCGTTCCCAGTCTGGGTGAGTGGATCATGTACAACGGCAAGATTCCCATCGCCGAGTATGAGAAGCTGGCGGGGCAGTTCAACCCGGTGAAGTTCTATGCGCGTGAGTGGGTGGATATCGCCAGGCGCGCGGGGATGAAGTACATCGTCATCACCGCCAAGCATCACGACGGGTTTGCCATGTACGACTCCGCGTGCAGCGACTACGACATCGTGGACGCCACGCCGTACGGCCATGACGTGATGGCCGACCTGGCAGATGCCTGTCGCGAGGCGGGGCTGAAGCTGTGCTTCTACTACTCGCAGTCCCAGGATTGGCATGCCCCGGGTGGCGCCGGGCACTGGGAGGAGCAGGAGGGCAGGGGCTGGTGGGACCCGGCCGTGGTTCCGGAGCGCTTTGCCCGGTACCTGGAGGAGAAGGCCAGGCCTCAGGTGCGGGAGCTGCTCACCCAGTACGGCCCCATCGGCCTGATCTGGTTTGACACGCCTGTGTGCATCACCAGGGAGCAGAGCCTGCAGTTGCGCGATCTGGTGCACGAGCTGCAGCCCGACTGCCTGGTCAGCGGCCGCGTGGGGAACGACGTGGGCGACTACGGAAGCCTGGGAGACAACCAGATTCCGCCGGGGCCGCTGGAGGGCCAGTGGGAGACTCCGGCGACGATGAACGACACCTGGGGGTTCAAGAGCGATGACCACAACTGGAAGTCCACCCGCGACCTGCTCTATCTCCTGGTGGACCTGACCAGTAAGGGCGTGAACTACCTGCTCAATGTGGGGCCCACCTCCGAGGGCCTCATCCCTCAGCCCAGCGTGGACAGGCTGCTTGAGATCGGCCGGTGGATGGACGTCAACTCCGAGGCCATCTATGGCACCGAGCCCAACCCCTGGCCGTACGAGTTCGAGTGGGGGCGGGTGACCACCAGGCCGGGGAAGCTCTTCTTGCTGCTCTACGACTGGTTGCCGGAGTTCTCCCTCTGCGGACTACGGAACAGGGTTACCGGCGCGCACCTGCTCGCGGCCCCGGAAGTGGCAGCAGAGGTAACCCAGGAGCACGATGCCGCCGCCGACAGCCATGTGCTGCGCCTGGGGCTCCCGGCGGAGGCGGCCGACCCGCTGGTGTCGGTGGTGGTGGTGGAGTTCGAGGGCGAGCTGGATGTAGACCCCTGCCTCGCCCAGCAGCCCAGCGGGCTTGTCTGTTTGCCGGCGTACCTGGCGGAGATACAGCAGTCGGGGGCCTCGGAGCTGAGCATCGGACGCAGCGGCGTGGTCGCGGGCTGGAAGGAGCCGGGCCCGTCCCTGACCTGGGGGTTCAAGCTGTCGCGGCCCGGGGAGTTTGGGGTGAGGGTGATCCTCGGCTCCGGTGGCCACGGTCAGGCCCCCGCCGCCGGGCACACCGTCAAGGTCACCGTCGCCGGCGAGACTGTGAGTGGGAAGCTGGCAGGGGAGGAGGCGGTCAACACGCCGCGGGCCCAGTACTTCCCGGAGACCGCCAGCGCTCTGGGCACGCTTCGTATCGGCGCCGCCGGAGCCCACGAGCTGAGGCTGGAGGCCGAGGAGGTCAACCCCGAGGCCCCGCAAGGGCTGAGTATCGCCGGCATCGAGCTGGTGCGGGAGGAGTAGGCGAGGCCTGCGCGGCTCCCGCCGTAGTCGGCCGTCCGTACGGCCCGAGGAGAGACCGCGACGTTGGGGCGTGCCGGGGGCCATGTCCCCAGCGTCCGCGCTCTCCGGGCCGTCTTGTCATCCGCTTTCGGTAGCCCCTGCGGTGGCCGGAGGGGGGCGCAGGAGGCGCCTGCCGCGGTCCCTGCGGGTCCGTCTGCGCGCGCCCCCGCGGCGAGTGGCTCGCGG
>CAZXDD010000174.1:0-626 GCA_964639415.1 uncultured Armatimonadia bacterium | reverse complement strand
GAGGGGGGAGACGCTCGTCCGCAGGGGCATGCCGGGGTCGCGGGGAAGTCCGCGGCCATTGGTCGCCATCACCTCCTTACGGGAGGCGCACCCATGAAGCACGCTGTGTCGGCACTGCTCGCGCTCGCGACCTGCCTGGCGTGGTCTCAGGAGATGCGGCCCACCGAAGGCTACCTGCCCCGGTTCTCCCGCACCGTCGCCCGGTCGGCCCGGGAGCAGCTCCCTCTGACCGTGCAGGTGCCCGACGGTGTGTCGGGCCGGCCGATCCCGGTCACCTTCGGCGTCCCCTTCCCCCGCGGTGCTCTGGCTTCGGCCGACAATGCGCGCGTGCTGGAGGAGGGCCTCGAGCACCCCTGCACGGTGCGGCGCACGGCCACCTGGGAGCGGCCGGACGGCGATGTGAAGTGGCTCCTGGTGGAGTGCGCCGTGGTCCCGGGCAGGCGGTACGCTCTGGAGTACGGGACTGACGTGACCCGGGCGCCCCTGGCTCGCGGCGTGCGGGTGGTCGATGGCGGGGCTGAGGTCAGCGTCGACACCGGCCCGTTGCGGATATCCATGCGCCGAGACAGCGGGGCCCTGCTGCACGGAGCCTGGCTGGATGTGGATGGCGACGGGCGGTTCGCGCC
>CAZXDD010000173.1:12019-13133 GCA_964639415.1 uncultured Armatimonadia bacterium | reverse complement strand
ACACCCTATCCTACACTCTTTCCCTACACGACGCTCTTCCGATCTGGCCATGGCAAGTGCCACCATGGCCTCGGTGGCATCGCGGGGCCAGCAGTAGCCGTAGCCGCCGCACAGCTCGTAGCTGGGGTCGAACTCCGGCGCCGCGACCACCGCGCTGGTGTCCCGATCCTGCAGCATATGCAGGGTCAGCAGCGCCCGATCGTACGCATCCACAAAGCGCGGGGCCACGTCCGGCCTCTTGAGGCCACCCAGCCAGAGCCGGTCCTGCTCGACCGTCTGCTCCTCCAGACGCCGGCTGCCGGCGCGGGTCAGGGTGCCGACCGTCTTGATGGCCCGCTGCCTTGTGGGCTCCGCCACCATGATGATGTCGAACTCCCTGGACTGCCCGGGCTCCACGCAAAGTCGCCAGCCCAGAGCGAAATCCACCTGCCCGATGTCCTCGGGCTGGCCGTTCAGATGACCGTTGACCACGTCGCTCTTAGCACTCCTGAAGCCCTCGTCGATGGACTTGCCGCAGCGCCAGTCCGTGGGCCGCTCTCCACCGATGGCTACGGCGATATCGCGGAAATACTGCAACAGCACGCCCTCCTCGGGCGTGTACCTCACCGATTGCTTGCCTGTCACCTCGTACAGGCGCAGCTCGTAGTACTGCATGAAGAGCCCCTCGAAGGGTCTGGAGCCCTGGCACTCGACCCTGACTCTGCGCACCAGCGCCGTCGAGTCCGGGGGGCAGAAATCCGTGAACCCCAGCACCACGCCGTCCGCGCCCAGGCGCAGACTGGTCTGCAGCACGCGGGCCTGACTGAGGTAGCGCTGAGAGCGCTCGAACTGCGCGTCGAAGGCCCACAGTACGCGCCCGCATCCCTCCGAGCCCACGTACAGCGCAGGCATGAGCTGGCGCACATTCTGCGCGAAGTCGATGTGCGGGTAAAAGAACGTCATGATCTCGCCTGAGCCGCCGATGGTGCAAAGCACTCTCCCATTGCCCACCGCCGCCGTTGGCAGGTAAACGCCCATAGTGAATCCTTTCCGCAAGGCCCTGGTTTGACGATCCGCTCGCCGCCGCCTCGGATTCCATTATCGGCAACTCCGCGCCGAACTTCGGCGCGGTGGG
>CAZXDD010000173.1:3013-11919 GCA_964639415.1 uncultured Armatimonadia bacterium | reverse complement strand
CCGCCGCCTCGGATTCCATTATCGGCAACTCCGCGCCGAACTTCGGCGCGGTGGGCCGAGCGAGGCCTCTGGCGGTACGGGGCCAAACCCCACCTTCTTGGAGAGTGTCATTCCCAGAGCGTGCGCTCCCGAAGGGAGCAGCTCGAGCAATCCCCCGGCATTCAATGAGATTCCTCGCCCAAGCGGCACAAGCCTGAGCTCGCGCCGCCCGGGCTTGCGACGCCGACGGTCCAGGATGACATCTTCACGGCAGGCCCTGCTTCTCGGCCGGGCTTCCAGAGGTCCGGCCGCAAACCCCACCTTCTTGGAGAGTGTCATTCCCAGAGCGTCCGCTCCCGGAGGGAGCAGCTCGAAGAATCTCCCGGCATTCAGCGGGATTCTTCGCCAAAGCGGCACAAGCCTGAGCCTGCGCCGCCCGGGCTTGCGACGCCGACGCTCCGGAATGACAGGAACCGGGCCGGCCAGACCTCTCGGCCGCGCTTCTAGGCCTTCCCCAGATCGTTCTCCACCCACACCCGCAGCAGCTCCGCCACACTCCAGGCCTGGGCCGGACAGCCGCCGGGGCGCTGGGGCTCATCGCCGTCGAACACCTCCGAGAGCGTGCCCAGGCCGGCCTGCCCCAGGTGCTCGATCAAAGGACGGACCAGCTCGCGCACCGCCCTCTTGGCCTCCTCCGAACGGTTCCCAAGCACCAGATAGGCCGACAGGTACGGCCCCAGCAGCCACGGCCACACCGTACCCTGATGGTACGCGCCGTCGCGAGACCACGGATCCCCCTCGTAGCGTCCCCGGTAGGCCGGGTCATCCGGCGAGAGCGTCCGCAGGCCGTAGGGGGTGGTGAGCTTCTCGGTGAGGGCGCGCACGATCGAGCGCTCCTGTTCCAGCGACAGCGCCGAGTAGGGGAGGGAGACCGCGATCGCCTGGTTGGGCCGCAACGCCGGGTCCTTGTAGTCCTCCCGGACGCAGTCGTACAGGTATCCCAGCTCGTTGCTCCAGAAGGTAGCGACAAAGGAGTCCTTCACCAGGCGGCCCAGCTTGGCGTAGGGCGCCGCCTCCTCGCCCAGCTTCTTGGCGAAGAACTCGGCGGTACGGATCGCCGAGTACCACAGGGCATTGATCTCCACGGCCTTGCCGTGGCGGGGAGTGAACACGTGGTCTCCGACCTTGGCGTCCATCCAGGTCAGTTGCGTGGAGCCGTCGCCGGCGACGATCAGGCCGTCCTCGTCCATCCGGATGCCGAAGTCCGTGCCCTGTATGTGCGCCTCGAGCGCGCGCTTGAGGGCTCCGAACAGCCCGTTGCGGAACAGGTCCAGGTCCGAGGTGGCGTCGTAGTAGCGCCGGGCGGCGGCGAAGAACCACAGCGTCGCATCCACCGTATTGTACGCCGCCCCATCGCTTTGGTCGGAGAACATGTTGGGGACGAGGCCGCCCTGCATGGCGTCGGCGAACACCTGCAAGACTCCGGCGGCCTCTGTGTGCCTGCCGGTGGTGAGGAACAGCCCCGGCAGCGCGATCATGGTGTCACGTCCCCAGTCGGTGAACCAGGGGTAGCCCGCGATGACGCTCCACGTCTCACAGTGCGCGTCCCGGCCACGCAGGGGGCGCTTGACCACAAACTGGTCGGCGGCCAGAAACAGCGTCCTGGCGACCTCATCTCCCTCTGGGGCGGCCTGCGCGATCTGTTCCCGCCGCTCCCTCTCCGCCTGCAGCGCGCGCTCCACCGAGGTGCCGAGAGTGTGCTCGATGGCGGCCACCACGGTGGCTGTGTCGCCCGTGCGCAGGGTCCATTCCAGCTCTCCGGGGGTGTAGAGGTCCTCGGTGAAGTCCAGGCCGCGGGCGGCCTCCTCGGGGTACGTGAAGCCGTAGTACCAGTCTGCGGCGCCCCAGAAACGGGCTCCCGGAACGTGCAGGATCAGGCTGGGGTCGCCGGACCTGCTCAGTCGCACCGTCTCCGGCCCGGGACTGACGTCCGGGCTCGATTGGACGATGGCGCCCGTCAGGTGGTGGTGGTCGCGCCAGGCGATCAGGGGACGGATGAACAGCGTGGCCGGGCCATCGGCGTGCAGGCATTTGTACTGCACCACCGTGGCATTCACCCCATGCACCATGGTCACCGTCTTCTCCACAGTGGCCCCCGGTAGCTCAAAAGTCCACGTCGGCCAGGGGTCGAGGCGGAAGCCGGTCAGGTTGGAGAAGCCGTCGGGGTGCACGAACTCGCCGTACAGATTGCACGACAGTGGGCCCTCCGCGCCCCCAACGCTCAGCCGCTCCTCCAGCTTGCTCAGGTACATGCGACGATCCACCGGCGGCCGGATGGCCGCGCATAGCAGGCCGTGGTAGCGCCGGGTATTGGCGCCGGCGACCGTGCCCATCGCGTAGCCGCCCAGGCCGTTGGTTTCCAGCCACTCCAGCTTCAGACAAGCGTCCAGGTCGCGCACTTGCTCCTTGTCGAACCGATCCATCATGGTGGCCCCCCCTGACTGTGACTTCTGGGTGGTGTGCGATGCATCCCCCCGCCGTAGCCGGGTGCGTCCATCGGCCGCCGTCCGCCGGTGTCCTCCCTTGCCCCCGCGCCATTCCCTGCCCGAGCACGCGACGGCAACCATCGACCCCTGTGGTATATTCTAACTCCGCCTCCTCATATCCTGTCTAGCGCCCGCTCGGCGCAGAGGATCGCCGCGATGCTCTTGGCGTCGCGGATCCGGCCGTCAAGGCACATGCTCACAGCCTCCGCCCGCGGCACCGGGCGGACCCGGATCGCCTCATCCTCATCCAGCGCCTGCGCGCCGGGAAGCAGACCCGTGGCCAGATAGGTGTGGAGACGCTCGGTGCAAAAGCCCGGGGCACTGTAGAACACGGCCAACGGCTCCATGCGCCCCGCGGTGTAGCCGGTCTCCTCCGCCAGCTCGCGGTGTGCGCACGAGAGCGGCTCCTCAGCCGGGCCCAGCGTGCCCGCGGGAACCTCCAGCAGGACCTCGGCCACCGGATGGCGCCACTGCTCCACGAGCACCAGGTCACCATCGTCTGAGACCGCCACAATCGCCACCGCTCCCGGGTGCTCCACCACCTCGCGCGTGAGCGCCTCGCCCCGGCCGGGATCGATGGTGTCCACGCGCAGGCTCACTACACGCCCCTCGTACACAGACCGTGAGGCCAACTGTCTTCCCTGCTGTGATAGGATGTGGTGCTCGTCCATACTCCCTCCTGTCCTGTAGCGGCCATCTCCGGGCACTTGGCCGCCGCGTCTGCGCTCTCCGGTCCGGCCGCTTCCGTCTACTGCCTCGGCATCCTCAACAAGCTACATTAGCCTTTGCGCCCGATTGGCTCAAGGGCAAAGGAAGGAGCGAGCTTCGGGGCGAACTGGCGTGCGACCGGGAAGTGCGGGCCGCGGGCCGCACGCAAGGAGGGCATCGTGCCGCCGCAGATAACGTTCTTCGACTGCAACTGCCGCATCGGCCGTCCGGCTGTCTGTACCGAGCGTGAGCTCTCCTCGACGGCCGAGCTGCTTGCCGAGATGGATCGGGCGGGAATCGCCTGCGCCCTGGTCCATCACGTGCTCGCACGGGAGTGGTCGCCTGCCCGGGGCAACGCGCGACTGCTTGCCGAGATCGAGGGTCAAGGCCGGCTCTACCCCTGCTTCGTCGGGCTGCCCGAGGCGACCAGAGAGCTGCCGCCGCCCCGCGAGTTCGCCGCTACGGTTCGGGAGCGGCGGGGTGCCGTGAGACTGTGGCCCAAGGAGCATCAGTACACCATCGCCGGTTGGTGCATGGGCGAGACACTGGCGGCCCTGGCCGAGCTGGCGGTGCCCGTCCTGGTGGATGCCGCCCAAATCGACTGGGTCGGACTGTCGGCCCTGCTGGCGGAGTACCCCGGCCTTCCCGTCATCCTCCTGGATACGTACTACCGCGTCGACCGCCATATCTACCCGTTGTGGGACAGGCACAATAACCTGTACCTGGAGACAACGACCTATCAGGTCCACCGGGGGATCGAGGCCGTGGTGCGGCGCTTCGGCCCCGAGCGGCTGGTGTTCGGCACCAACCTGCCCGTACTGGAGACGGGCGGCCCGGTGGCGCAGATCATGTATGCCGAGATCCCGGACGCCGACAAGACCGCAATTGCCGGAGCAACGCTCCGGCGCCTGCTGGGGGCATAGATGGCCGGCCGAGAAGCCCGGCAGGCCCGGCTCATGTCCTGCTGAGCGTCAATCTCCCCCAGCGAGATAGCAAAGAGTCACATAGGGTGCCGTACCCGTCGGCGCCGTTGCTCCCGCAAGACGGGACCGTTGACGCCGTATCCGTTGCCGTTGAAGTTGACTCGCGACTCGCCGACCCGCGACTCGCCGACTCCTCACTCGGAGTGTCTTCCATGACACTGAACGACGCCTGCCTCACCGGCACGGTTCTCAGAGACGAGCTCATCATCGACGCCCATACCCACATGGGGCCCTGGTACAACTTCCATGTGCCCGAGGAAGGGACGGCGGCCTCCATGGTGCATGCCATGGACCTGGTGGGCATCGACACGGTGATTGCCAGTCCCCACATCGCCATCGGCCCCGACTGGCGGCAGGGGAACGAAGACGTCGCGGCGGCCGCCGGAGAGTTCCCGGGCCGGATCCTGCCCTTCGTGACAGTGAACCCCAACTACAGCCGGGAGCAGGTGGAGGCCGAGATCGCCAGGTGGGAGAAAGAGACGGGTGTCCTGGCCTTCAAGCTCCACCCGTCCTGCCACGGCCGCCGGGCCTCCGACCAGGGGTACTTCCCGGTCTACGAGTATGCCGACGCCCACAGCCTGCCGATCCTCTCCCACTGTTGGGATGGCGACAGTTGCGGGGGGACGAGCACCGTCAACGGTCTGGCGGGGATGTTTCCCAATGTGAGCTTCATCATCGGGCACTCGGCCAGCAGTTGGGAGGTCATGCACGCGGCGGCGCTGGAGGCCACGCGGCGGGAGAACGTCTATCTGGACCTCACGGGCTCTCGGCTGCTGCGGGGGCTGCTGGAGGAGATGGTGCGTCGCGTTGGGGCGCACAGGGTGCTTCTGGGCACCGACATGCCCTTCATCGATCCCCGCCCGGGATTGGGGAGGGTGCTGAGGGCCGATCTGAGTGATGATGACAAGCGCCTGATCCTGGGGCTGAACGCGAAGAGGGTGTTCGGGCTGTAGGTGGCGCGAGCCGTCTTCCGCCGCCCATGGGCTGCGGCGTCGTCGCCCTGTCCGCCACCGCCTACGGCTGTGCGCCCGGAGTGCCCATGCCCTACAAACAGGCGGCGTTCTACTACTGGACAGGTACCGGCAACTCGTACCGCGCCGGCTGCTGGATGGCCGGGGTACTGGAGAGGTCCGGTGCCCAGGCGAGAGTGGTGCAGCTTGGGGAGGCGTGGCCGGGTCGGGAGGTGGGGGAGGGGTGCGACTGCCTGCTGTGCATGGCCTTCCCCACCCACGGGTTCACGGCTCCGTGGAGCGTGATCGTGGGCGCAGTCAGGCTCCCTCGCCGTCGCGGCACTCACGCGGTGGTCGTCGCCACCCGGGCCGGGATTCGCATCGGGAGCCTGTGCCTGCCCGGATTGGAGGGCACCGCCGCCTACCTGATCGCCTGCATCCTGCTGCTCAAGGGCTATCGGGTGCGGGGCGTGATGGGCCTTGACATGCCCTCCAACTGGCTGGCTCTGCACTGGGGACTGCACCCGGGGCATGTGGTGGTGATCTCCCGGCGGGCACAGCGCAAGGCCGAGCGGTTCATCGCGAGGGTGCTGGGGGGCGAGGTGGTGCTGTGGGGCTTAGTCCCGCTGCTCTTGGGCCTTGGCCTGAGCCCGATCTCGCTTCTGTACCTGTTCCTGGGCAGACTGCTTGTGCCCAAGGTGTTCTTCGCCGGCCCGCGATGCACCGGCTGCGGGCTGTGCGCCCGGATGTGTCCGGCCCGGGCCATTGTGATGCTCGGCGCGCCGCCGCGCCCGTTCTGGACCGGCAGGTGCCAAAGCTGTCAAAGGTGCATGGCCTATTGCCCCGAGCGGGCCGTGGAGGCCAGTCACTCCTGGGCGCTGGCCCTGTACTTCATCACCACGATACCTGTGGGAGCCGCGGCCATCGGCTGGTTCCGCGGGCACTATCCGGACATCGCCGAAAGCCTGGACCTGCTGGTGCCCGGGGTCCTGTCCATGTACGCCGAGCTGATCCAGTGGCTATACTTGCTGACCGCGGTCTACGCATTGTACCTGCCCTTCTGGCTGCTTTCCCGCACCCGCTGGGGAGGCCGGCTGCTTGCTCACACGACACTGACGACGGTCTACCGCCGCTACCACGAGCCGGAGACGGCTCTTGACCAGATCATGCCGAAGCGCCGCAGGGCAGAGGAAAGCCCCGGCCAGGGAGATGCTTCATGAACATAGTTTCCTCAGCGCTCTGCGCCGCGCTCTGCGCCGCGTTCTGCGTCCCCGCCTGCCACGCCGACCACTTCTGTCTGCCGGAGGCCGAGGTCTCCTATGACGGGAGCGTGGGTCTGGACGGGCTCGAGGTCCGCATCGGCCAGGTGCGGTTCCGGCCCCTGGTGGGCGCGGGCATTGTCGGCCCGGAGGGGAGTGTCGACCGCTCCCTGCCGGTGCGGGTACACATCGAGGCCAAAGGTGACGCGCTGCGACTGCACTTGAGCTCCCCGGCCGCCTGTGTGCATGGTTTCGATCCGGGCAGGGTGGAGGGACTGCGCGCCTGGCGCCGCCTGGACCTCTCGCGGCTGGCCGAGATGTACGGTCAGTTGTGGTGGCCCAAGACCACCTACAGCGTCCGCGGTCGCTTCTGGTTCACCGCCCACTGGGTGATGGAGGACAGCAACGGCACCTCGTGGGAAGCGCCGAACCAGAAGAACTCCGGAGAGGGACCCTTCCCGGCGGCGCAGGTCGTCACCTATGCCCCCGACACCGAGGGCCGCCGTCTGCCCCTGCGCGAGGTGCTGGAGATCAGCGTGAGCCGGGACCTCTGGCGCGTGGTGCCACAGCTTCGGCAGCGCCCCAGCGAGTACCGGCGGTTCCTGGCCGCGGCGGTGCAGCTTGACTTGTGGGGCGGCCGAGCCGCTCCCGAGCTGGAGCACCTGCTTACCGTGATGGGCAGGATCACCCGCGGCAGGCAGCAGTTCATCACCATCCTGCAGAACTGGGAAGTCGGCGGCTGGGACGCCCTCTTGCCTGACTCGATATGGCTTCCGGACTATGCGCCCAACTCGGCGGTGGGCACCGTCGAGCACCTCGCGAACCTGTGCGAGCTGGGCAAGTCGCTGGGGCGCTTCGGGTTCCGCACCAACTACCGGATCCTGCGGGAGAACTCCCCCAGCTTCCTGCGCGGTGTGGCGCACTTCGCGGTCGACGCGGATGGCAAGCCCCTGGACTATCTGCGCACCGCCGATTGGCCTATCGTGGCCGGGCGGCAGGAGCAGGAGATTCGCGAGCTGTGGCGCCCAAATGCGAGCTTCACCGACCAGCTCACCTCGGGCGCCGCCCCCTGGCTGTGGCACGACTATGCCGCCGAGGGCGGCAGCCGCTCCATGCGCGAGACCCTGGAGCGCCAGAAAAACCTGGCCCGTCTCATCCGCCGCACCCATCAGGGGCCCCTGGGGTCTGAGACACTCTTCGATCAGCAGCTCCTGGGTGAGTTCGTGGACACCGGCGACTACGGCATCGCCGACGCCCACCACCGCCTGCTCTCCCCGGAGTACAAGCTTCGCCGCCTGCACCACCTCACGGGCTTCCACGGCATGGGCCTGATGTACCGCTTCTACGAGATGCCGCCCTTCGATCGCTTCCACAACGGCACCACGACCTTCGGCTCCGATCCCGAGCAGCTCGATGACTACCGGGCCTGCGAGGTCCTCTACGGCAATGGGGCCTATGTCTGCTACCCCTTCGCCAACTGGAGCTACTGGCTCACCGAGGTGCTCCTGGTCGGCAATCTGCAGCAGCACTACACCCTGCAGCCGGTGCGGGCGGTCCGCTACTGGAAGGACGGAAGCTGGCGGACCCTGGAGGAGCTCGTGAAGCGGGGCGTGGTGCCGAATGTCTGCCCGTGGGAGGGCGAACCCACCGAGGAGTTCGGCAGGGTCCGGGTGGAGTACGAAAACGGCCTGAACGTGGTGGTCAACCGCCTGCCGGGGCTGTTCCCCGTGCCGGACGCGCATCCCGAAGGCATGTGCCTGCCCCGGTACGGCTGGGTGGCGTGGAAGGCCGACGGCTCGCTGGTGGCCTTCTCTGCCGGGTGGCCGGGCACCGAGCACCGGGTGGACTACCTGCGCGACGACGCCGCGCAGTTGGAGTACATCGATCCTCGGGGCGAGAGCATTCGGGGGGTCAGTAGCCCCACCCTGTGGCATCGGGGCAGCCGGGTACTCTCCGCCGACCTGGAGGCGATGACAGTTACCGTCGACGGCGAGACGCTTCCGCTGGTCCTGCCGCCGCCGGAGCCACTCACCGAGCTGGCCTTCGAGTTCTCCGATTCCATGGAAGGCTGGGCGACGGGCCCGGGGATCCTCACCACTCAGGTCGGCGATGGGGCCCTTCACCTGCGCACCGTTACGGAGGACCCCCAATTGTATGGGCCGGCTTTCGCGCTGGATGCCGCTGCTGTTGCCGCGATCGAGATCCGCATGCGGACCGACGCCGGCGAGCTGGGACAGCTCTACTTCACCACAGAGCAGTCGCCGGGAGTGGGTCAGGACAAGGTGGTGCACTTCACCCCGGTCCCCGACGGCCAATGGCATACCTATCGCCTCGACGTGGCCGGGCATCCGCAGTGGAGTGGCAAGATCGTCGGCCTCCGTCTGGACCCGGTCCACGGACCGGCAAAGGCGGAGGTGGCCATCGACTACATCAAGGCCCAATAGCCCGCGCCCTCCCAGCTCCCGCCCTGCGAGACCGTTC
>CAZXDD010000173.1:0-2913 GCA_964639415.1 uncultured Armatimonadia bacterium | reverse complement strand
TTTCCTGTTACCTGCTTCCTGGGAGGTTGCCCATGCAAGAGCACTGGCGCATGTACATTGACGGCGAGTTCTGTGACGCAACCTGTGGCAAGACGACTGACGTCATCGACCCGGCGACGGAGGCGCCAATCGCGCAGATCCCCTACGATGAGGACGGCCGCGACGTGGCCCGGGCGGTGTCCGCCGCGGCCGGGGCCTTCGATTCCTGGCGCGCGACCAACGCCTGGGAGCGGGCGGCCATCCTCCGCCGGGGGGCCGAGCTGATGCGCGAGCGCGCCGACGATATCGCCCAGACCATGTTGCGGGAGGTGGGCAAGCCGGCCGCCGAGGCACGCGGCGAGATTCTGGCCTCCGCCGCGCAATTCGAGTGGTTTGCCGAGGAGGCCAAGCGCGTCTACGGCCGCTGGGTGCCCGCGAGCAAGGACGGGGCGCGCCGCTGGGTGCTCAAGGAGCCTCTCGGCGTCTGTGCCGCGGTGACGGCCTGGAACTTCCCCGTGCTGCTGCCGGCGAGGAAGATCGCCGCGGCCACGGCGGCGGGCTGCACCATCGTGGCGCGGCCCTCGACCCACGCCCCGCTGTGCGGCTGCGAAGTGATCGGCTGCCTCCATGACGCCGGCTTCCCGCCGGGAGTGGTGAACCAGGTGATGGGGCCGGCCTCGGTGCACAGCCCCGAGCTTCTGAGCAATCCGGTGGTCCGCAAGATCAGCTTCACCGGTTCCACCGAGGTGGGGCGCGAGTTGATGAGGGGATCGGCCGAGCAGCTCAAGCGCCTGTCCCTCGAGCTGGGAGGCAGCGCCCCCGTCCTGGTGTTCCCGGACTGCGACGTGGACCGCGTGGCCGAGGCCAATGTGCGCGGCAAGTTCCGCAACAACGGCCAGGTGTGCATCGCCGCTACGCGGTTCTACGTGCACGAGTCCATCTACGAGCAGTACCTGGAGCGCGTCATCGCGCACACCGAGAGCCTCCGAGTGGGCAACCCGGCGGTCCGGGAGGTGGACTGCGGCCCGCTGGTCTCCGCCTCGGCGGTAGAGCAGATGGAGAGTTTCGTCGCCGACGCCACGGCGAAGGGCGCCCGGGTGCTGACCGGTGGCAGGCGCCCTGAGGGGGCCGGCTTTGACAAGGGCTTCTGGTTCTTGCCCACCGTCATGGTGGACGTCCCCGCAGGCGCGCGCCTCACCTGCGAGGAGATATTCGGCCCGATCATGCCCATCTTCCCCTTCTCCACCCAGGAGGAAGCCCTCCAACTCGCCAACAACACCTCGTACGGCCTGGCCTCGTATGTGTTCACCCGCGACCTGAATAGGGCCATTGAGATCTGCGAGGGCCTGCAGTTCGGCATCATCGGCCTCAATGACATGACCCCGGCCACGGCCGAATGCCCCTTCGGCGGCATGAAGGAATCGGGGATGGGTCGCGAGGGCGGAGCCGAGGGCATCCAGGAGTACCTCGAGACCAAGTACGTCTCGGTGGGGATGGGGTAGCGGGGGAGCCGGGACTCTTCGTGCACTGCAGCGGCATTGGCGGCCCGGGCCGCGCACAGCGGACGTCTCGGGGCAAGGTCGCGGGGCTCTGCCCATGCCCCCGACGATCCTGCGGATCGTTTTGGGCGCCACGGGCCCCAGACCCCGCATGCTGTGCGGCTGTGGGTCGACTGCATCCGGCGGGCCATCAGCAACAAGGAAGGACCTTGACCGATGAGCAAGCACACCTGCTTGATGATCGGCGCCGGCGGCATGGCCGGGGCCTGGATCCGCAGCTTCTTCGCCGCGTTTCCAAAGCGAGTGGAGATCGTCGGCCTCGTGGATGTGAACCGCGAGCCCCTGGACGCCTCCGGCGACTTCCTCGGCCTGCCCGCCGAGCGCCGCTTCACCTCACAGGAGGAGGCCTTCGAGAAGACTCAGGCGGAGTTCTGCTGCATCGTCACCCCTCCCGCCTACCACGAGCTCTCGGTGCGCCTGGCGACCCAGCGCGGCATGGATATCCTCAGCGAGAAGCCCATCGCCGACACCTGGGACGCCTGCGGGCGTATCGTGCGGATGGTGAAGGACGCGCAAGTCAAGATGATGGTCACCCAGAACTACCGCTACACCCCGCGCATCCTCACCTTCAAGCAGCTCCTGACGGAGCAGCGTCTCGGGCGCTTGAACTACCTGATGGGGCGCTTCGCCGCCGACTACCGCCGCTACGGGGCCTGGGGACACTTCCGCCACGAGATCCCACACTCGCTGCTGGTGGAGGGGTCTGTGCACCACTTCGACCAGTTGCGCAACCTCGCCGGCGCCGACTGTAAGACCATCGTCGGGTGTGAGTGGAACCCGGAGTGGAGCAGCTTCAAGGGCGAGAGCAATGCCCTGTATCTCCTGAGCTTTGCCAACGGAGTGCCTGCCAACTACGAGGGAAGCTGCAATGCCGCGGGACACCAGACCAACTGGCACCACGAGTACTATCGGGCCGAGTGCGAGGGCGGAGCGATAGTACTCGACAGCGACGACCGTGTCTGGCTGCAGGAGTACACTCCCGGGCAGGGGATGAAGCTGACAGAGGTCCCACACGTGCAGCCACAGTGCCAGGGCCATGTGGCGATCCTAGGCCAGTTCCTGGATTGGCTGGACGGTGGTGAGGAGCCGCCGACGGCGCTTCTGGGCAATATCAAGAGTGCCGCCATGCTCTTTGGCGCGATCGAGGCCTCCGCAAGCGGCCTGTCGGTGGACGTGGAGGCGAAGGTCGCCGAGGTGATGGGCTAGCGCGACAACGGCAGACGGCGAGCGGCAATACGGGCGGGACCCCCGCGGTCCCAGGAACGACGGGGCCGTAGCCGTTGGCCGTTGGCCGTCCGCGCCACGGACCACGCGCCACGGCCGTTGGCCGCTGTAGGGCGGCGACCTGTGCGCCGCCGCCGTTCGTCGTTGGTGT
>CAZXDD010000172.1:0-13176 GCA_964639415.1 uncultured Armatimonadia bacterium | reverse complement strand
CAATCGAGCTGCGCCGGATGCAGGCCACAGACAGGAGGCCGGGCCACCGGCGGCCGAAGAGTCCCACCGGCCTCACCGAATGCTGTCTCTCAGAGCGACGCCCGGGCGGGCGTAGCCGCGGGACGAGAGGCCCGGCTGCAGAGGGCGCTCCGGCCGTGCGGCTATACCCAGAACCCGTACGTAGGTATCCCCTTGACGATGCCGATGATCGTCCAGACGCTCCCCACCATGAACTCGCCCAGCACCAGTCCGAGGAAGAAGGGCATCGCGGCCCGGTAGAGCTTGGCCCGGCCGTAACGCAGGATGATGGCCTTGGCGCACCAGGCGATGAGCAGCGGCAGCCACAGGCAGTTCATGCTCCAGCCGCCCGAGACCGCGTAGCCGATGGGATGGAAGGGCCAGCCCGCGAAGCGTCCGCGGCCGGCGATGAGGCCCATGACACAGGCAAACCCCACGAAGATGGCGGCAATCGCCCCCCATTCCGGGCCGTGCGGGTCCATGAGCCAGCCCTGCAGCCGCTGGTACGGCTGCATGCCGAAACTCCGCGCCGCGCCGGTCCACTTGGCGCCGACACCCAGCCGGAAGGCCGGGTCCAGCCAGCCCCAGAAGCTCCCAAGAGCCCCTACCACGCCCGCCCAGGCCATCGCGACGACGAAGGGCCGCCGGTCGAAACCTACCTCCTCCGACATCTTGAGGCCCTCGAGCTGGTGGGGCATGGCGTGGTTCCGGTACGCCCGGTTCTGCCAGAAGAAGACCGAAAGCACCGTCAGGTCGCTCCGCGACAGATTCGCCGTCCCCACGATCTGGGGGATCACCAGGTCCGGCCCCGCGAAGTGCAGGTCGTGAACCGGATGCCCCAGCTCCGCCCGAATGCGCGTCACCACCACACTGAGCGCGAAGTACACCCCCAGATACGCCACCGCGACCCACAGTGAGGCACCGCCGGCCATGATGAACCACACCAGTAGCCCAAACCCCGCCACCATGCCCCAGAAGGCCCGGCGCATGAGGAGACCCTCGCCCGTCGCGCCCGCTGCGCCCATCACCGCCCGCCCGATCTCGCCCAGGTACCTGCGCATTGCCAGCAGGGCGAACACGAACAGCCCCGCATAGCCCCCGAAGGCCTGCTCGTTGAGGTACGGCGGGGCGCTGGCCGTCCAGACCTGGGGCTCGAAACCCAGCGCGCTGGAGACAACGCGCATCGCCTTCCAGTAGAAGAAGAAGAACCAGCAGGAGAAGAGCTGGTCCTGGGGCAGCAGGTAGCCCAGGCCGATGGCGAAGGGATAGAAGGAGATGGGCGTCCAGCCCACGGCGCTCCAGGGCTTCGTCCTGATGAAGGGGGCCAGGTTGAAGATGCGTACCTGTATCTGCGGCACCACCGGGAAGCGCACGTGCAGGCCGTTGAGAATGTCGATTCCGCCGGCCAGGGAGAACCCCAGCCACATCAGTCTGCTGCGTAGCAGCGACCCCTTGGGCTCGGTGAGCTGTAGCGGCACGGCGATCAGCGGGTAGCTGAGCTTCTCGTTCTCGGTCCACTGGCGCCGGATCAGCACATTGATGCACAGCATCGTCAGCAGCATCACGACCATATAGGCGCTCCACGCCAGTACCGGCACCAGCCACGGCTGCAGGTTCGCCGCCGTGTAGGGTGAGACGCCTCCCTCGAACAGCGCCTGCAGCGACTTTTGGTCGCTCACGACCCAGTGCTTCGGAAGGTGCCGGCCGAACAGCTCCTCCCACCGGTTCTCGGGGGTTGAGAACCAGAAGGGGGCCGCCATGGCCGGGGCCAGCATCTGGATGCCGTCGTGACCGGCGAGGGCGGCGGAGATGCACAGCATGGTGTAGATCGTCACCAGTTCCGCCTGCGACAGGGCCATCCGGGGCAGGCGGGTGCGCAGGAGGTCGTTGGCCAGGCGGATGAGCACGATGCAGAAGACCACGTGGAAGAAGACGGAGACCGTGTCGGGATGCCCGCTGTAGCGCACCTCCCCCATCATGACGCCCCAGTAGCACACAATGGGCCCAAGCAGGGTGGCAACGAGCACCGAGCGCCAGGTGACGCCGACGCCGAGCGGCCCCGAGTGCGGTGGCGTAGCTGCGGGCAAAGCGGCCTCCCACCATGGCAGGGGTGACGCCGTGGACGGGCGAGGGCATGTTGCCCAGGGGCGAGCGGGATTCCTTCCTCGTGTCGGCCCTCTGTCGCTCCCGCGGGTCGGGCTCCCTCGGCCTGTCGTCAGGGCAGCAGCCGATCCCAGATCACCCTTCTGTGGAGCGGCGCGCAGGTGCCTCCGCCCGCCGTCGCGAACCCCTGCGGCAGCGCGGACCGCGGACCGGTGTCCGCCCTGCGGTCGGCCACGGCGCAGCGGGGCCGAAGCGCCGGAGAGGTCCGGTCACCAGCGAACATTGGGGAGCAACGGGGAAACACCACGATGAGAGCACTACTGCCGGTAGCACTGCTGCTCCTGCCCAAGATGGGTATGGGAGAAGCCACATCTGCAGGCGGGCATCGGCCTGTGCGGCCCCATTCCGGGCCTGGGCATCCTGTGCCCCGCGGGCGAGGCCGGGACTGTCGGCGAGCTCGCGGCGAGGGAGCTCGGCCGCGGGTTCTTCGGTGGCGTCGAGGTCTCGGCGGACGGACAGATGGCCGTGCCCGCGGGTGTCCGGGCTCTGTGGTGGCATTGCGAGACCTCGCCGCTCCCCGCGGCGATGCAGACCGCGGCCGTCAAGCGGGCGCTCTGCGACTGGCTGGGGCAGGGGCACGGGCTCTTCGTCTCAGGGACGGCGCCGACCTACGTCTCAGTCATGGGGCTGGAGCCCACCTCCACGCGCGTCGTCGGCGGCGGTGGGCAGGATGGATTCGTGGCCGCGGTGGCGGCCGGGGACTACAGCCGCCACCCCGTGTACGAGGGCTTCGACACCAACGCGCCCATACCTTTGGTCGGCGGCGGGTACCCGCCGTTCTCCGACTTCTACGGCAGCGGCGGGCCACAGGCGGGCAATCCCATCGGGGAGGCGGCGCCGGACGCCGGCGAGCATCCCCTGGTAGAGTTCGCCTGCGGGCAGGGGCGGGTCATCGCCATGGGCTGGCGTCTGCCCCACTACGGTCTGCGGCCCAACGCGCACCGGGCCAACCTGGAGCGTCTCACCGGCAATGTCCTGCGCTATCTGGCCTCGGGCGACTGGTACGGGACCATCGAGGACGGTCGTACCCGGGCTCTGCGGGCCGAACTGGAGCGCATCGACGGAGCCGCCGTGGAGCGCGCGGTGCGGGACCTGGCGAGCACCTTCGGCGAGCGCTACCCCCGCTCGGAGCGGTACCTGGCGCTGCTGGCGCGCATCCCGGAAGCCAAGGCCGCCTTCGATCGCGGCGACCCGGCCGCCCCGGAGCTGGCCCGTCGGATCGTCGATGAGGTCGCCGCGGCTCTCCTGGACAACCCGGTCCTGGACTTCGACAGGCTGCTCTTGGTCAAGCGCGGCGTGGGGCAGATGGGCCTGCCGCAGAACTGGGAGAGCAACTCCACGCTGCCCCGCACCGGCTATGACAATGAGATCGCCGTGCTCTCGCCGGTCGCGCCCGAGGGCAGTCTGAGCACGCTCTACCGACCGGACGGCGGGGAGTTCGTGGGCGACGTGGACCTGGACTTCGACGCCCACAGGATCCTGTTCTCGATGCCGCCCGGCGGCGGACCCTGGCGGGTGTGCGAGATGGCCGTTGAGGGCGGCGAGCCGCGGGCATTGCCCCTCGTCGATGAGCCGGATGTGGACAACTACGATGCCTGCTACCTGCCCGACGGCAATGTCATCTTCACCTCCACGGCGCCCTTCGTCGGCGTGCCCTGCGTCACCGGCTCCTCGCACGTGGCCAACGTCTTCCGCTACGATCGCGCAAGCGGAGCCGTGCGTGAGCTGAGCTTCGGCCAGGACCACGACTGGTGCCCCACGGTTCTGCCCAGCGGCCGCCTGCTGTACCTGCGCTGGGAATACACAGATCTCCCCCACTTCGTCTCGCGAATCCTGTTCACCATGGACCCGGACGGCTGCGGGCAACGGGAGTTCTACGGCTCGAACTCCTACTGGCCCAATGCCCTGTTCTACGCCCGGCCCCTGCCCGGCACAGCGACGGGGTTTGTCGCCGTGGTGGGCGGCCATCACGACCACCCGCGCATGGGGGAATTGGTCGTCTTCGACTCCGCCAGGGGCCGGCATGAGGCCGACGGGGCCGTCCAGCGCCTCCCCGGCTACGGCAGGCCGGTGGAGCCGATCGTGCTCGACGGCCTGACCTACGACAGTTGGCCCAAGTTCCTGCATCCGTATCCGCTGAGTGACAAGTACTTCCTGGTCTCGGCCCGGCCGACGCCGGCCGCCAACTGGGGCATCTACCTCGTGGATGTGTTCGACAACATGACCCTGATCTGCGAGGCGCCGGGCTACGCGCTGCTGGAGCCGCTGCCGCTGCGGCCCACACCGCGGCCGCCGGTGATCCCGGATCGCGTGGACACGACCCGCAAGGACGCCCTGGTGTACCTGGCCGACGTCTACTCCGGCGACGGACTGCGCGGAGTGCCCCGCGGGACCGTGAAGCGCCTGCGTCTGTCGACCTACCACTTCGCCTACCACGGCATGGGCGGACAGGTAGACCGTGTGGGCTTCGACGGACCGTGGGACGTGCGGCGGATCGTGGGAACGGTGCCGGTGGCCGAGGACGGCTCGGCGTACTTCCGCGTTCCCGCCAATACCCCCATCTCCCTGCAGCCCCTGGACGAGAGCGGGCAGGCACTGCAGCTCATGCGGAGCTGGCTCACCGCGATGCCCGGAGAGACCCTGTCGTGTGTGGGCTGTCACGAGCAGCAGAGCGATGCCCCGCCCAATCTACGGACCGCGGCCTCCCACGCCGTCCCCGCTCAGATCGAGCCCTGGTACGGACCGGCCCGGGGCTTCAGTTTCGATCGCGAGGTTCAGCCCGTCCTGGATCGCCACTGCATCTCCTGCCACGATGGGTCCGAGGGCCTCCCCGACCTTCGCCGGCGACCTCCGGTGCGCATGATGGGCGACAGCCCCAGCGGCTACAACGACACCCTCTTCCCGCCCGCCTACCTGGAGCTGCGGCGCTTTGTCCGTGGTGCCACCATCGAAAGCGACATGCACCTGCTCATGCCGGGCGAGTTCGCGGCCGACACCACCCAGCTCGTGCGCATGCTGCGCAAGGGGCACCACGGTGTCGAACCGGACTCCCAGGCCTGGGATCGCCTCATCACCTGGATCGACCTGAACGCTCCGGCCCACGGCACCTGGACCGAGATCGTGGGCGAGCAGAGGGTCGCGCACCAGAGCGAGCGCCGCATGGCGATGCTCGCGCGGTACGCGGGGAGGGAGGATGATCCGGAGCGGGTTCCGGAAGAGAGCACGCCCGGCGCGCCACGAGCGGGAACGCCAGACCACGGAGACACGGAGGAACCGCACGAACCCGCCGGCCGTGGGGCGCAACTGCCCGGACCTGCCGCTGCAGCCCTCGTCTGCCCCAACTGGCCCTTCTCCGCCGAGGAGGCCCGGCAACGTCAGGGCGTGGGTGACCGCCCCGAGCTGACGGTGGATGTGGCCCCGGGGATCGCCCTCGAGCTGGTCCGAATCCCGGAGGGCGAGTTCCTCATGGGGGCCCGGGACGGCTTCGCCGACGAGGCCCCGCAGAGCCGGGTGGCGATCGAGCACGCCTTCTGGATGGGGAAGTTCGAGGTCACCAACGCCCAGTTCCGCGCCTGCATTCCCTCCCACGACAGCCGCCATGAGGTGGGCGACTTCCTACAGTTCGGTGTCGAGGAGCGGGGCTATCCGGTGGATGGCGACCTGCAGCCCGTGGTGCGGGTGTCGTGGGAGCAGGCGACGGCCTTCTGCAGCCTGCTCTCGGAACGCACCGGGCGCCGGTTCTGCCTTCCTACCGAGGCCCAGTGGGAGTGGGCCTGCCGCGCGGGGTCGGAGACCGCCATGTGGTGGGGCGATGCCGGGGCCGACTTCAGCGCCCTGGGTAACCTGGCCGACGGCTCCTTCGCCCGCGTGGACACCTTCGCCCCCTGGGGCCTGCCTTCAGGAGCCATGCTGCCCTGGCGGCCGGGGGCGACGGACGTAGACGACGGCTTCAAGGTCTCCGCACCCGTGGGCAGCTTCGCGCCCAACCCGTGGGGCCTGCACGACATGCACGGCAACGTGTGGGAGTGGACGGCCTCGGGCTACGCGCCGTACCCGTACACGGGGGGCGTGGGGGGAGTGCTGAAGGTGGCACGGGGAGGCTCGTGGTCCTGTACCCCGCGATGGGCGCGCTCGGCCTGCCGCCTGGGCAGCCCGGCCTACCGCGGCGTGTATGACGTGGGGTTCCGGGTGGTGATGCAGGAGCGGTAGCCAGGCCTGCCGTCAACCGGACCGGTGCGCCCTCCGCTGTTATCTCACCCCTACGGGGCCGGTGGCTCCGCCCGCCACAGGAGGACGCCAGACAGGCACAGATGGACTGCGCAGCGAGGACATCGACCCGCGCATCCCGTGGCCCTACGATCTCACGCTCGGCTTCCGCTTCAGCCAACCCGGACGCCAAGCCACACCCGTAACCACCTGCCGTCAGATCAGCCGGCCCCGGGAAACGGCCGCCCCGCACGTCCGTTGGCCGTCCGACCGGTCAGCGGCGGGCCGGGAGTCCGCCCCACCAACGGCAGGCGCCTCCTTTGGTTGCCGCCGTCGTTGCCGTCACCGCCTCGCCCCCGCGCCCCATGGCCAGACAAGGGGCCGGGGCCGAGGATGCCGTCGGCGCCTACCGGAGGCCGCAAAGCCCCCGCCCTCAGAAGTAGTAGATGTCCCGTGGGTCATCGACCATGCGCTCCACCGTGTACTCGTCCACGCGGATCGACTTGCCCGCAGCCACGATCTCGTCGATCCTCTCGGTGTCCTGCAGGCGCATGCGGGCCGTGATCGGCAGGTCCATGCCGAAGGGCCTGCACTGCGGGATGATGCCCATCGCGTTCTTGGCCGCCTCGCGGATCATCGCTCTGGCCTTCTGCGGGGCCAGCATCTTGCAGCTCGTGCGGCTGTAGCCCTCCTTGACCACCACGGTGATGATGTGATCGCCCAGGAAATGGCGGGCCTCCTCGCAGCAGCGCAAGTCACCGGTGCACATGATCGGCGGGATGCCGTAGTAGCCGGCCACCAGGCTGGTCTGCACGATCTCCCCCGATTCGATGCCGTTGTACCAGTACCTGTTCTCGCCCATGGAACTCTGGGTATGGTGCATCACGGCGTCTTCAACCCCGTTCATGGCGTGGTACCCCAGCAGGATCAGCCCATCGATACCCTCTTCCATGCCGCAGCCGGGGCGGGGGCGGCCGGGGCCGGTGACGTAGCCGGCTCCCGGGTGCAGCTCCTCCGGAACCACATTGAACCCGCCGCCGTGGCCGTCGCTGACGGTAACCTCCGTCGCTCCGCCATCCAGACAGCCGTCCACACAGGCGTTGATCTCGGCCGTCAGCAGGTGCCTGGCCTCCTGGTACAGCAGATGAGTACGGTCCCGAGTCTGGTCCCAGTACGTGACGCCACTGATGCCCTCGAGGTCGGTGGAGATGAAGATGCGCATGGTACCCTCCGGTGAGCGATGGATGTCGGGCGACGATACCTGGGCAGTTCGCAGGGGGAGCGGCGGAGACCTGCCGGAGGACGTCTCACCACGGAGAAACGGAGAGCACGGGGCGCCACGGAGAACGGCCGAACACAGAGACATGCAGACTCGCAGAACGACCGAGAACGACGGGACCGCATGGAAGGGTGGGTGTGCCCGTCTGTCCGAGGGAGGTTCCTGGGCCAGAGCGCGGGAAATACGGAGACGACAGTCTGATGGCCCTGTCCGCACGTCTCCGGAGGTCCTCTAATGTCAGTTCTCTACACGCTAACCCTTGCGATGGCGGCCCTGTGCGCCACCGGCCATGCCGCGGATCTGATGCCGTGGCAGCAGTGGGTCGAGAGGCCCATCGCCGCACAGACACAGAGCCTGGAGAGCCTGGTCGACCTGCCCTGGAAGGACTCCGGCGGCAAGGAAGGCCATGTTTCCGTCGCTCCAGAGCCCGGGCCCTGGGGGGGCAAGGTCCTCGACTTCAAGATCAAGATCGATCATCACAATGAGGGCCAGTACCCCCAGGGCTGGCCTTCCTTCGAGCTGCGTCCCGACGCGAAGCTGGACTTCAGCGGCTACCAGGCCCTCCGTTACAAGATCCGCTGCAATACCACGGTGGAGGGCGGGCTGCCGATCCGCTTCATCCTCTGGACCGACGGCGAGGGGCGCATGAACACGCTCCTGCCCACGTTCCGCGCCGGGCAGTGGGTAGATGTCATCCACCGGCTGGAAGGCACGCCGGCTCTGGACCAGGTGGACCGCGTCCACTTCTACATCTGCGAGTCCGACTACCCCCACGATGCCGAGCTTCACTTCGAGATCGGGGGCTTCGAGTTGGTGAACCTCGTGCGTGAGCCGACGCAGCTACAGGCCGACGAGGCCGCCATGGCCCTGTGGGTCGGGGAGCGCGCCGACGAGAGCGACCACATCGTCTTCCTCGAGGATGGGAGCATGGTGCTTCCCCTGCTCATGGCGGTGGGCACCGGAGCCGAGATGGCCCTGCGGGGCGAGGACGAGGTGCAAATCAGGCTGTACGAGGTCTTCTCCGGCACGAGGACGGCGCGTACCATGGCGCTGGGAGAAGCACCGCCGGCCGGCGCCATCACCCGTGTGAACCGCGTGGTGGACCTCAGCGGCCTTCAGCCCGGGTACTACCTGATGGTCGCCGACATTCTGCGGGAGGGCAAGTCGCTCTTGGGCGGCCGCGTGGGCTGCGACGACTTCTATGTCAAGAAGCCCGGCGAGTCCATGACCTACACGGTGCTATCGCTCCGGACCGGGTTTGTCATGTGGATGCGAGACCTGCTCCACGGCGACATCATGGGCCATACCGCGGGGGCGTTGCCCCACACCTACGACCCGCTGGACGAGGACACCTATCCGGAGTTCCTCCGGCTCTTCGCGCACACCACGGGCAAGCACGCCGAGGGCAATGAGGCGGGCGACACCGGTCTGGCGCTGGCCGCCGAGGCCTTCCGCAAGAGCGGCGACGTGGTGCGGGCCAGGTTCACCGAGTGGCTGCTGGAGGACAGCCTCAACCGCATGATGGAGGTCATGCAGGCCCCCAGCGGTGGGGTGATCACCTGGGTGAACGAGCTCTCGGACATGGGCATCGGCAAGGGCGGCCGCTCCGAGGCTTTCGGCAGCTTCGACAGCAATCAGATGGGCGAATGGATGCGGGCCCTGACCTATGGCATCATCTACTACCAGGGGGTCGGGAACAAGCCGGAGTATGCGCGGAAGCTCAGCGCCGCCTGTCGTAAGGCAGGCGACTATCTGGTGGCCCACTCGGTTCAGGATTCGGACGGCATCCCCGGCGTCATCCGCCACCTGCGCCTGCAGGAGGCCGCCGACGGTACGGTCAAGCAGATCACCTACCACCAGGAGGGCCGCCAGTGTGACGTGTACCTCGGCCGGGCGTTGTCGGGGCTTTCATACTACGCCTACGCCATGCAGCTTCTGGGCGAGCAGGTTCCCGACTCCTGGTGGCCGGTGCTGGACAACACGGTGAAGTGGTCGGAGTGGAAGATGAAGCCCAATGGGTGGTTCGACTGGCAGTGTGAGGATGCGGTGGAGGGTGGCTGTCACACCTTCCTGGGGAACATGTACATCGGTGAGGGCCTGTTCGGCTGCTATCTGGCCGCCAAGTACGCCGGGCGGGAGCAGGCGGCGGAAGTGGCCGCCGCGGCGACGTCCAGGGCCTACCGCTACGTCACCGACGACTGCTGGATCAAGGGCAAGAAGTTCGGGCCACCGACGGAATTCTGGGTGGGCCCCTATCTGTACTGGCTGCTGACCGAGTATCTGGACACCGTGGGGCCGGATGAGACCTTCACCGAGTGGCTCGACGCGCTGGACACCATCTGGAGTGAGGAGCGCCAATGGCGCGACTTCCTGCAGCGTACCGGCGAGGGACTGGTCTTCCGGGCCTCCGGCAACGGGATGCTGGATGTGGCGATCCTGGGGTACCTGGGGATCAAGCAGATGGAGGAGATCGGCAAGCCGTTGAGCTGGCCCACGGCGCCGGAGTAGAAGAGGACAGAACCCGCGGGCGGTGCCGGTGTTCATAGAGGCGTTGGGCGGAGCGAGGGGCCAGTGGTTGGGAGCCGTTAGCCGTGCTCCCGCCCCGCCTGCGGGGAGGGCCGGGGTGGCGTCCCGGCCTTTGCGCACCACCGGCTCTACGGCACCCCCCTCAATCCCCCCGCAGGCGGGGGGAGGTACGACTCAGCGCCTCGCCACAGGTACATGCGCGGGCGAGGCGACGTGGGTGGGCGTTTGCCGGTGAGCTGCACAATCTGGGTTTCCAGCCCGCCACTGTACATCCGCCAACGGTCGGTGACAGCCGCACACCGACGGCGAGCGGCCGGGCCGGGTGTGCGGTGAGGCTGCGAACTCAGCCCCTCCAGACGACCGACGGCAACGGCACGCCGACGGGGCGCACGCGCTGCCCAAAGCGGCCCTCCGTCCCTGTCCCTTGCTAGCTCAACCACATTCCGGAGGCCTCTTCATGCTCGCAAGACTGCTCTGGCCCCTCCTGATCTCCCTCGTCCTGTGTTCCCTCGCCCACGCGGCGGTCGTCTTCGACTTCGAGGACCCGGCCTCGCCTCTGAACGAGGTATGGGCCCCCTGCGAGCTGGATGGACCCGGCCAGACCGTGGAAAACAACACCGAAGAGCCCCGCGAGGGCGAGAGATCGCTTAAGCTCACAGGGAAGCTGCCCGAGGGCTTCGGCGTGACGTACAAGCCGTGGCGCGACTGGACGGGGCACACCACGCTGTCTTTGGACCTGTGGCTACCACAGAACGTCGACGCCGCCGGCAGTGACTTCCACGGTCTCGTGTATCTCAAGGACCGCAACTATTACTGGTACCAGACGCCGCTTCTGCACAATCCGCGCACCGGCAAGCGCCTGCCCCTGAAGGCCGGCGGCTGGAACCACTTCGAGCTGGACATCTCCAGCCGCTCGGATATCTGGCAGTCCGGAGGGCACGGTCGCGCCTGGGGCTACGCCCTCCACCGTCCGCGGGAGTTCGGTATCCGCTTCAGTGGCAAGCAGGAGTGGGAAGGCACCCTTTACATCGACAATGTGAGGCTGGACGGCGAGGAGCTCCCCGCGGGCCGGCGCGCCGAGGCCTCTGCGGATGCCGCGCGGCCGCCGCGCATCATCCGCCCCGCCCTCAGCGCCGAGTCGGTGCCCATGTACGAGAAACTCGAGGTCAGCTTCGAGCTGGACACCTTCTACACCAATCCCTTCGACCCTGACGTGGTGGACGTCCAGGGGCACTTCATCGCTCCCTCGGGGCGGCAGATCGATGTGCCGGGGTTCTTCTACGAGGAGTACGAGCGCAGCGTCAATGGGGAGGGTTTCGAGCGTCTCAACCCCGTGGGGCGGCCCTGCTGGAAGATCCGCTTCGCCGCCAAGGAGCAGGGCGAGTACCGCTGCTTCGTCACGGTGGACGACGCGCTGGGCTCGCTGCGCTCCCCCGTACAAAGGTTCACTACGACGGCGCCCCTGCACCCGGAAGGCTACCTGCGTGTGAGCGAGCAAGATCCGCTGTACTTCGAGTTCGAGAACGGGAAGTTCTTCTACCCCATCGGGATCAACATGCGCGATGGGGGAGACGATGCCACCGACCAGAGGGGCACCTACGACTTCGACGACTACTTCAAGCGCTTCCACGACGAGGGCATCAACATGGTTCGTACGTGGATGTGCGCCTGGTGGGGCGGGATCGAGTGGTCCGATGAGTACCACTCGCGCTTTGACGACATCGGCCGGTATAACCTGTACAACGCCTGGCGGCTGGACCACTGTGTGAATCTGGCCGAGGCCTACGGGATCTACCTGGAGATCACCCTCAACAGCCATGGGCAGGTCCGGCGGGACAAGTTCGATGAGGAGTGGAGCTACAGCCCGTGGAACACCCGCAATGGCGGACACGTGGCGGCTCCGGCCATGTTTTTCTCCAGTCCGCAGGTGAAGAAGGAGTTCCTCAACCGGTACCGCTACGTCGTCGCCCGCTGGGGGTACAGCCGCAATGTCATGAGCTGGGACCTTTGGAACGAGGTGGACTTGGCCGAGGGCTACTATCCGCACGTGGTCGCCCAGTGGCACAAGGAGATGGGGGCGGCGCTCAAGCAGATGGACCCCTGGCAGCACATGGTGGTCACCCACATCTGTCTGTTCTGGAGCTACGGCAATGAGATGTGGGTCTTGCCCGAGATCGAGTATGTGCAGTCCGACGCCTATTGGGACCAGAACGACAAGCGCACCGGGGACTTCCGCACGGATATGGGCATGCGCGCCTCGTACCAGGGGAAGGTGATCGCCGACAAGGGCAATGAGCCCTTGCACAAGAAGCCCTTCATCTTCATCGAGTACGGCCCGCTGTACGCCGCGGTGAGTGGCGGGAAGGTCTCGCCGCAGGAGTTCGCCCAGCGCTTCCGGATCGGCATGTGGACCTCGGCGGTCCTGCCCAACGCGGGTCCGGGGCTGTACTGGTACCACCAGGAGTGGGACCGGCACAGGCTGTACGAGTACCAGAAGCCCCTGATGAAGCTCTTCTCCGAATACGACCGGCGCGGCAAGGACCTGCGGCTCAAGAACGCCGTGATCGTCAAGGGCGGGCCGGTCAAGGCCATCGGGATGGCCAATGCGGAGGAGGGTTTCTTCTACGTGCACAATCCGGAGGCCATGAAACAGGCCCGGGAGGAGATCACGCCTCTTGAGGGGGCTTCGCTGTATGTCCTGGACATGCCGCCGGGGCAGTACGATGTTCAGTATATCGACACCCTCACAGCAGAGACGGTAGGCACGACGCAGGTGGAGGTTCCGGAGAAGCGTTCGCGCTTCACGCTGGAGCTGCCCCCGATTGCCGACGACCTGCTGCTGAAGGTGACGAGGCAGGGCGGTGGGTAGGGGATCGCGGCGGGTGTGGGGTCGGCGGCAGCCCGCGGCGTGTGTACGGTCGGCGGCGGCCCGCGGCGGGCTAACGGCCGCCGCTAGATGACGCCCCTTTCGGGGCGCCGATGGC
>CAZXDD010000171.1:6584-13205 GCA_964639415.1 uncultured Armatimonadia bacterium | reverse complement strand
GAGATGGAATCTCGTGACTGGAGTTCAGACGTGTGCTCTTCCGATCTGCCACTTGAGTCCAGAGGGCACGTGTGCTTTGAGCCGATCGATGGCACTGAGGGCGAGCCCGTCCGACTGCCGGTGAGCGTGGACGTCCGTGGCCCGAGCCTGAGCGCGGCCTCGGAAGTGCACTGCTTCACCTGGAACATCGCGCTCCCGCCGGTTTCGGACGACCCGCAGTGGCTGGCGACTCATCTGCAGGACCTGGCCGACCACGGCGTCGACGTGTGCACGATCCACGGCCTGCGCCACACCCCGCGGGTGAAGGCCAACCCGGACGGCTCCCTCGCAGAGCCCCTGGACTTCACCAGGGTAGACCGGCTCCTGAGCGCCGCGCGCGGCCGTTTCCCCCTGTACTACCTGACCATCGACATCTTCGAGAAGGGCAGCGTGCGCCGCGATCTGTTCGGCCTGCAATGGGGGACCCCGGAGTACGAGAAGGCCTTCAAGACCTGGCTTGGGCTGCTCCTTGACCACCTGTGGGAGCAGGGGCTGACGCACGACAGCCTGCTGGTCAACCCCTACGACGAGTCGGTGGGCGAGGACTGCCGGACCCTGGCCGCCTGGATCAAAGCCGTCGACCCGGGGGTCAAGGTCATCATCGACTGCAGCACCACGGACATTGAGACCGCGCGCAAGATGGACGCGCTCACCGACGTATGGGTACCCCACTACAAGTACCACTTCGCCGGCGACCACGAGGCGTTCTTTGCGCTACTGGGCGAAGGCGGCAAGCCGCATTGGGTCTACTTCTACTCCGAGGGCGGCAACGACAAGGCCCAGGATCCCACCGGGCATTACCTGAGCAAGTTCTGGTGGGCCTATCAGGAAGGCATCACCGGAGTGTGCTACTGGGCCCAGCAATACTACGGAGACCCCTGGTACCGGGCGGCCTTCAGCAAGACGTATGACACCTCCTTGGTCTACCCGATCCAGGGCGGGGTCGTGCCCTCGCGGCGCTGGGAGGCCTGGCGTCGTGGTTGGCAGGACTATGGCATCCTGGCGCAGGCCAAGCGGTCCCTGCAGGAGGCCGGCGACGAGGCGGGCCTCACCGAGTTGGACCGTCTGGTGCGTGATGTCGTGAAGGTCCCCGGTGACCCGCAGAGGCGCGAGGCGGCGAGGGAGTGGGCCCGGGCCAGGGCCGGAGACTGAACACAGCGCGACGGACAAGGGCGGCTGGTAGTGGGGCGGACGGGTGCCTGCGGGGGCGTGGGGGCGGTGCCGGCACAAGGCACTGCCCCCCCTGTGGCCACGCCTCAGACGACCTCGAGGGCGTCTCTGTCCGGCAAGGGAGGAAACGGAGCCGCCGGGAGCGTCTGGTACCAGTAGGCCACCGAGCACATGTCGTGTTGACCCGGGTGGAAGCGGCCTTCGCTCCGCCAGCCCAGCACCTGCAGGTCCACCCGCAGGTCGGTTGAGAACCTCACCGGGTCCATCACATGCCAGCGGTACATGGAGTGGCGGTGCTGGGAGTTGTACAGCCCGTCGGGGCGGATGACCTGGTGCATGCCAACAAACGCCGTGCTGTACGGGGTATACTGTCCGTCCACGTCCCAGTTGTAGGAGCCCCCGAAGTAGTCCTCGGTTCCTGTGCCACAGATCGTGGGGTAATCGCCGTCGCCGTCGAGGTAGAACTTGATCTCCCCCTCACCCCACCAGCCGCAGCTATTGACGCCCACACCCATCGAGGTGCCCACATAGTGTCCGCGGCCGCGGATGCCGTCCACGATGGTGTACGGCTCCAGGTAGGGAAGCGGGTTCGTGCGCCGGTACTGCGCGTGGAAGTAGGCGCAGTCAGCGGGGACCTCTGTCAGTGTGTAGTTGATCTGGTAGAAGCACGGCTGGGCCGCCACGGGACTCAGGTTCTGCATGGTGATGAGGCAGCGGGAGCGAAAAGGCATCTCCCAGAAGCAGTTCAGGCCCCGGTTGGGGTTGACGGCCACGGGCAGGGAGTTCACCGGCACCCACGGCCCCCGGGTGCCGCCATCTCCGTGCTTGGCCCAGGGGACGCAGAAGAAGTCGCTCAGCGGGCACTCCACCGCAGGCCGCTCTTGCCCATCCCAGTACACCCGCAAGATGAAGTCCCGGCCCACGTAGCCGCCAAACCACATGCTCTGGAGCGCGCCACTGCCGGCGATGTCCGCGATGGTGACCGTCTCGCCGGGGGCTATCGTGATGCAGGGACGGCACTTGAACCCTACCCCCAGCTCGCGCGCCGGTCCGCCCGGATCGGGCGGAGACATGGCGCCCTTGCCCTTCTCCCCTGTCGGGTTTTCGGCGCTGATAGAGCGCGTCTGTGCCGTCGACAGCCGTGACAGCTTGCCCAGGCTCATACCCAGGCCGTTGAACCGATCCATGCTGCTACCTCCGGTTCCCGCTCGGAACCATACGCCGTTCTCAGCCGTTCGCTCTGTTCAGCCGTTCTCCGTGTGACTCTGTGCTCTCCGTGTCTCTGTGGTGAGGTGTTTCGCCGCCGTTCCTCCGCCGGAGGCACCGGGTGGCAGTTCGCCCATGCAGGCCGAGGACCTCTTCACGGGGAACCTTCGTCTGGCTTTCGGCACAAGCGGCCGGGCTCCACCTCACCACAGGGAGGTACCCCCATGCACCTGACAGCGTTCATCGCGATGCTGTGCGCTCAGGGCCTGTGTGCAGGCGGCAACCTGCTGGACAATCCCGGGTTCGAGGACGGTCTGGCAAACTGGCGCCCCAGCATGGCACAGGACGTGGTGGTGGACCGCGAGGTGTTCCACTCCGGCGCGGCCTCAGTCCGGCTGCAGGTTGACGGCAAGACCTGCGGGCTGGACGCCGACCCGCTGCACCTCGGCCCCGACCTCGACGCCACCTCAGCGTACCGGGTCTCGGCCCGGATACGCTCCGGAGGGGTGCAACGCGGCGAGTTCGGCGGACGCCTGTACTGCTACGCTCCCGACGGCAAGGTGGCCGGGATGCACAGCTTCGGCGTCCTGTCGGCAGGGGCGCAGGCCTCCGACTGGCGGGAGGTGTCGCTCACGTTCGGTCCCGGCGGGAGCTGCGCCATCCCGGAGGATACCGCCTACGTGGTGGTGCGGTTCTCGATCTGGGCTCAGGACGAGGACTGCGCGGCCACGGTGTGGGTGGATGATGTCGCCGTGGAGCGGATGGCGACGCCCCGGAGCCTGCGCCCGGAATGGCTGGAGGCCAAGGACGGCCCGACCGTGGTCATCCTGCAGGATGACCTTCCGGCCCACGGCATCGCCACAGACCCGCAGGCGCTGGCAGACTCCCTGCGCCGGCGCGGGATTGCGGCCACTTTGGCCTCGGCCGCGCAGATGGCCGCCGAGGGTGCCCTGGACCCGGAGTGGATCGACCTCATCATCCTGCCCTATGGCGGCACCTTCCCGGCGGCGGCCAGAGACCCGTTCATGCGCTACGCCCGTTCCGGAGGCAGCTTCCTGACCCTCGGCGGCCTGGCCTTCGAGCACCTGGTGTACCGAACCGAGGGAGGTTGGGACACCGCCGGCTCGGCTTCACTCGACCCGGCTGTGCCGCTCGCCGTTGTCGCGGACTTCGATGCAGCAGAGCCCGAGTGGGATACCGGCCATGTCGGAAAGGACGACGGTGTCCTGACGGCGCTTGCTTCACCCGGGGCCGCGGACACCACGGGCTCGGCGCGGATCGACTTCCCCGACCTGCGCGGGTTTTCCTATGTCGGGCTGAGACAGGAGGCGGGAGCCATCGCGGCGGACCGCTGCGTCCTGTCATTCTGGGCCAAAGGAGATACCAACACCCGGCAACTGGCGGTGGAAGTCCGGGAGGCCGATCGCTCGCGCTGGAAGAGGGTGGTGCCGCTCAATGAGGAGTGGCAGCACTACCTCCTCCCCACCTCGACCTTCCTCTCCTATGCCAATGAGGAGCGGGGCGGACCGGGCGACCGGCTCGCGGCCGAGAGGGTTGATCGGGTGTTCTTCGGGCTGACCCGGGGCATGGTCGGTCCCGGCGACCACACCGTGTGGCTCGACGAGGTCTCGTGGTGCACGCCGCTGCGCCCGCCTTCGGCCCTGGCAGCACCCATGAGACCGGGGACCGAAGCCGACCTCACCATGGCCGCCTTTGGCTCGGACATCGCCCGGCGGGCCGAGGAGTGGACCATCCCGGTATTCACGCCGCTCGTCCGTATCGCCGAGGCCGTCTCGCTGCAGGCGGCCCCCGGAGGATGGCTCTCAGGCGCCGCCCCCATCGGCGAGCAGGCTTCCGGCTACGAGGTCACCGTGCCCCCGTCGTGGCCCCCCGGTGACGCCGGCGGCCTGCGCATCGGCGGGCGCCGCACCGGCCGCTACGTCCCACTGCTTTCCGCCCACGATGCGCAGGGCAATGACCTGGGCACCGTGGCGGCGGCGCTGCTCCCCGGCGGCAAGGCCCAGCGCGGCGCGGTATGGGCCTGCTTCGGTGTGGACAATGTCGACGTCGCGGAACCGCTCGGGGAGGCTTTCGGTGACCTCGTCGCGAAGCTGGCGCACATCGCGGACGGGGCGCCGGTGCTGGGCTCCCCAGAGATCGACTTCCGTCCGGACGACGATGGCCGGCCCCGGATGCTGGTCTCGGTACCCGTGAACGGCCGCCTCGCCCAACCCGTCGAGGTGCAGGCCGTGGTGAGCCGGGACGGACGGCCCGTGGCGGCCGCGACCCGGCAGGTCGCGGCCACCGGCGTGGCAGACTTCGCCTTCCCTGTGGAGCAGACCGGGGTCCGAGACCACAAGCTCGCCGTCGGCCTGGCGACCGAGGGGCATGCCGACGCCACGGCGGTAGCCGTCGACCTGGGGTCCACGTTCCTGCGCGTGGTGGATTGGCTGGTGGCCAACCAGGCCCCTGATGGGACCTTCTCGGGCATCTCTTTCGAGGACAATCGCGCGGCCCGCGGCCTGCTGGGAGCCTACGAGATCACCGGCCGGGCCGGGTACCGGGAGGCCGCCATCCGCTGGGGCCGCGAGATGATCCGCCTGCAGCGGGAGGACGGCGGCTACCGCATGGGCTACGGCATCACCAGTCGTGGTGAGGAGTGCTACGTCGCCGACGGCGGTGAGATCGCCATCGCCATGGCGCGGCTGACCGACTACCTCGAGGGGGCCGAGCGCGAGGTATTCGTCCGCTCGCTGCAGGCCTACATGGACTACCGGGAGAGCTTCCGCCAGGACAGCGGCGCCATCGGCGTGGGCTGGTGTCTGCAGGACTACAGCAAGCGGCCGATCACACCCCTGGACACACCGACGCGCATCTACGCCGGCGAGACGAATACCTACACGATCGGCTGCACTCTGGCCGCAGCCTGCGCCTTCGCCAGGATCACCGGCCGCCCCGAGGACCTGGCCATGGCGCGCCGCGACACGGAATGGCTCTTGGCCAACTACAAGAGCCTCTCCGGCGCCGCGGCCGAGAGCGCCATCTGGGCCCACCACTATGTGGCCGACGCGGACGTTCGCCGGCGCATCGAAGAGCACATGCGGGAGAGCTTCCGCGCCCGCATCATCAACCCGGACGACAAAGGCTGGCTCAAGGGCGGAGGCAGGTCCGTGCTCGACCTGGATCCGCTGATCTACTGGCTGGAGAGAGTGCAGCCCGACCCGGAGATGCAGGCGGCCCTGGGGCGCTGGGTGTACGCCCTCAGCGGCTCCAACTCCACCAGCCGCATCGAGGACCTCTTCGACGGCCGCCGCCTGCGGAGCGACGAGAAGCGCTTCATCTGCTTTGCAGCCGTGGCGCTGGCCGACGCCGTGCAGCCGATGGTGAGCATGCGTGACTTCTGAGAGGCGGCGAGAGCGGCGGAGAGCGGCAACGTCTCACCACGGAGACACGGAGTGCACGGAGTTCCACGGAGAACGGCCTACCACGGCGACATGGGAAAGGGACCGGTGGATGAGCTTCACGCTGGGAATGGCTCAGATGCTGGTGGAAAGCGGCCGGCCGGAGGCAAACCTGGCTCGGGCCGAGGAGCTCGTCCGCACGGCGGCGGCCCGCGGCTGTCAGATGGTTGTGCTGCCTGAGTGCATGGACGTGGGATGGGCCCATCCGCAGGCGGCCGAGTTGGCCGAGCCCATCAACGGGCCGCGTGCGCGCTGGCTGCGTCTGCTGGCGCAGGAGCTCGAGGTCTACATCCTCGCCGGGTTCACCGAGCGCGACGGCGACCGCGTCTACAACGCCGCCCTGCTCGTGGATCCCGCGGGCGCCCCGCTGCTTAGGCACCGCAAGATCAACCTCCTGGTGGGCGTCGAGGACGTCTACAACGTCGGGGATCGCCTGGGTGTGGCCCACACGCCCCTGGGGACGCTCGGGGTCAGCATCTGCGCCGACAACTTCCCCGAGTCTCTGGCTCTGGGGCACAGCCTGGCGCGCATGGGCGCCCGGGTACTCCTCGCTCCTTGCGCCTGGGCCACCCCGGCGGACCACGACAACACCACGCGGCCCTACGGCGACATCTGGGACCAGGCCTTCCGGGAGCTGGCGCGCCTGTATGACCTGACCATCGTGGGAGTGAGCAATGTCGGCAGAATCGGGGCCGGCCCGTGGGCGGGGCGCAAGTGCATCGGCTGCTCGCTGGCCGTGGGGCCG
>CAZXDD010000171.1:0-6574 GCA_964639415.1 uncultured Armatimonadia bacterium | reverse complement strand
GTGGCCGGACCGTGGCGCGCGGGCCCGATGGCGAAGAGGCCCAGGAGTTGATCGTCATCGAGGTCAATCCCGTCGCTCAACCGGCCCACGGCACCGACATTGCCCCCATGCTGCGGGCCAGAGGCTACGCCGGACCGTAGGCGCGCGGATGATGCGTGTACACCGAAGCTCCGCTTCAGACAGACGAGCACGGCACGGAGGTTCGCTTCGGGCAGGTGTCACGGCAAGGCGGCGATCGTGCAGGGCTCGAGTATGTGTCTGGCGCCGCGCGCCGTCGCCCCTCGCCGTCACGCCCGAGGTGCCGTAAGGGCAGTTATCTTCGCACTACCACGATGCCGGATCGGGGTGAACAGACAGGATGACAGGGCGCCAACGCTTTCTGGACATCGCCGATGGCCGGTTGAGGGGCGAGGTGTATCTGCCGTACAATCTGAACTACGGATGGTTCATGGATGAGACCCTGGAGCGCTGGCGCGGGGAGGGCCTGCCCGCGGATGCCGATGTTGCCGAGCACTTCGGCCTCGACCGCGTCCGCTTTGCCGGCGGAGCGCCCTACTCTCTAGTCCCACCCTTCGAGAGGGTCGTGCTGGCCCAAGACCAGAGCACACTGACGATCCGCGACGAGAAGGGCGCCACCCTGCGGGTACTCAAGGAGCAGGGGCAGACCAAGATGCCCCAGTGGCTGGACTATCCTGTGAAGACCAGGGAGGACTTCCGCGCTCTGGCCCGGCGGCTGGACGCAGCATCGCCCGAACGGTATCCCGGCGACTGGGACGTCTTCGCGCTGTCCATGGCCGAGAGTCCCTGGCCGGTGGGCTTCGCCCCCGGGAGCTTCTACGGCCACACACTCCAGCAGTGGGTCGGGACCGAGCGGCTCTGCATGCTCTTCTACGACGATCCTAGCTTCGTGCACGAGATGCTCGAGTACCTCGAGGAGTTCTTCCTGCAGCTCGCCCGGGCCTACCTGGCGCATGTGAGCTTCGACTTCGCCTCCTTCGGTGAGGATATCGCGTACAAGGGCCGCTCCTTTCTGTCTCCGGCCATGTTCCGCGAGTTCCTCCAGCCACGCTATGTGGCGATCTGCGACCTCATGCGCCGAAGTGGCATCCGGACGATCTTCGTCGACAGCGACGGGTTCATCGACGAGCTCATCGGGCTGTGGATGGAGGTGGGGATCAACGGGTTCTCGCCGCTGGAGATCGCGGCCGGGACGGACCCGCAGGCCCTCAAGCGCCGCTACGGTGAGGACATCGTCCTGGCCGGCGGCATTGACAAGCGGGCGCTGCTCAGGGACGAACGGGCCATCGATGCAGAGATCGCGAAGGTCCGGGCCCTGCTCGAGGAGGGGCGGTACTTCCCGGCCGTGGATCACTCGGTGCCGCAGGACGTGCCTTACCGGAACTTCGCGTACCTGGTGGAGGGGATCAAGGGGCTGTGAGCCCGTCGGCGTGAGGCCCGCGGCCATGAGACCGACGGCGCCGGGGAACGCGTGGCCCCTCGCGCGTGTTGATCGACACACAAGATGGCAGGAGGAATGGCCGTGGCCGGCGTCTCATCGGGCTTTGACCCCAGCAAGCAGATCACCCTCATCTACGGCTCGGCGAGCGGGCTGAGGCAGCGCGTGGTGGCCCAGGTGGTGGAGACGGCCCTGCCGCCGGAGGAGCGGGAGTGGGGCCTGACCGTCCTGGACGCCCCGGAAGCGGGACTGGAGGGCATCGTCGGGCACCTGCGGTCGGGGTCCCTGATGGCCTCGGACCGGGTGTTGGTGGTACGCGCGGCCGACAAGCTCCCCGCCGCGGCCCAGAGGCAGCTCGCCGCCGCCCTGCGCCAGGTCCCCGCCGAAACGCGGGTAGTCTTCGATTGCGAGGTCAGCGCCGAGAGCCGGGGCGGCGCCCCGGTCAGGCCCGATCTGAAGAGCGCTATCGCCGATGTCGGCCAGATCGTCGAAGCCGCCCCGCCCGGTGACCGCGAGCTGCCGGGCTGGATCGCCCAGGAGGCCGCGGCCCGCGGCAAGCGCATGCCCATCCCCGTCGCCACCGCCTTCGTCGGCATCGTGGGCAGCCGTGTCGACCTGATGCTCGGTGAGCTGGACAAGCTCATCACCTACGTGGGCACCGATCTGCAGGACATCACCATCGCCGATGTGAACGAAGTCGTGTGCGGCGAGAAGGAGAGCACGATCTTCGAGCTGGTGGACGCCATCGGCAAGCGTGACGCCCGTAGCGCCCTGGCCATCCTGCCGGACCTGCTCCCCGCCAGCGGCGTGCAGGGGGCGGCAATCGGCCTGCTGGGCATGATCTCCAGACAGATCCGGGTCATCTGGCAGGCCCAGGCACTCACGAAGGCGGGGTTCCGACTGGAGGGGATGTCCAAGGCGCCGGAAGGCTGGGATGACCGCCTGCCCAAGGACCACAACTTCTTCACCACCACCAGGGGCCGCAGCTTCATGGTGCAAAAGTACTGCTCCCAGGCCCGGAACTTCACGGACGTACAGCTTGTGCGCGCCATGATCCGTATCTATGAGGCAGAACTGACGCTCAAGGGGCAATCGGAGCGCCGCATGGACGACCGCCTCGCCCTGGAGACGCTGATCGTCGCCCTATGCCGGCTGTAGAGGACCCCTGGAGGTGCGGCTGAAAGCCCCGCATTCGCCGGGAATGTCATTCTGAGAGCGTCCGCTCCCGGAGGGAGCAGCTCGAGGAATCTCCTGGAGTTCAGCGAGCTTCTGCGCTATCTCGCTGCGCGAGATAAGCGCTCAGAATGACATGAAACGGACCGGCCAGACTCCTCGGCCGCGACTCCAGTCCCGGAGCCCCGGCCCACCACCCGAGGCCGTTCGCGCCCATCACCCCGCCACCGAGAGACGGCCGCCGAGAGATGATTGAGACCATCACCGCACCCATCCTGCTGCTGCTGCCGACCCTCTGCGCCGCCCTGCTGGGTCGGCAGCTCCTGTCCCGGCTCCGACTTGCAGACCCTCAGACTCCCGGGCGCCTGCTATTCGACCTCGGTGCCGGTCTGGCCGTGCTCAGTCTGCTTCTCGGAGCCCTCGGCCTGCTTGGCCTCTTGAAGCTCCCTATCGCCATCGGCCTGCTGCTTGTGTTTGCCCTGGCAGGCGCCTCGCAGGCTCACAGCCTGTGGGCAGACCTGCAGCGGGGCCTGAGCCGACTCGGCCGTACGCTGGGAGGGCCTGACGGCTCGTTCCGTCTCAAGGGCGCCCTGCTGTGCTTCGGGGCCCTGCTCTTGTCCATCGCTCTGGCGGCCTCCGGCGACAGCGGCCTCCCGCTCATGGCCGCGGCCGGCGCCTGTCTGCTGAGTCTGGCCGGCCTGACGATCTGGCGCCCGGGTCTGGGCATCGCCTGGCTGCTTGTGCTCTGGTGCGTGGCGGGGTCACTGGCCGCTATCGCCCCTCCCACCGACAATGATTGGGATGGTCTGGCCGAGCACCTGGCCCAGGCCAAGATCTACGCCGCCACCGGCCGCTTCCAGCCCCTGTGGTATGACCACCATTCCCACTTCCCCTCCGCGCCTCAGATGCTCTTCTCGCTGGGCATGCTCCTGCAGGGCGTCTCACTGGCCAAGCTGTTCCACTGGCTGCACGGGATGCTCTGTCTGGCCGCCGCGTTCTCAATCGCGGAGCGCTTCGTGGCCCGGGGCAGCGGCAAGTGGGCGGCGCTGGCGGTAGCCGGCACCCCGCTGGTGGGCTGGCTGATGCAGGTGGGCTACGTGGACCTAACCACCTGCGCCTACGCCCTGCTGATGACTCTGTCGCTCCTGGACTGGCTCAAGCGCCGCGACGCCCGTCTGCTGGCGCTGTCGGGGGTCATAGCCGGAGCGATGATGGCCACCAAGATGCAGGGCATCGCGCTGTTCGGCGTGGTCGGGGTCGCGGTGCTGTGGGTCGTGCTCCGCCGCAGGGAGGGGTTCGGGGCGGCGGCCCGGGCCGCATGCGTCTTCGGACTCGCAGCGGCCGTGTTGTCGGCTCCCTGGTACATCAAGACCTGGGTGCTCACCGGCAATCCGGTGTATCCCTTCGCCTACTCCGTATTCGGGGGCAAGTACTGGGGGCCGGCGGAGGCGGAAAGCTACGACTATCACCAGAAGGAGTTCGGCGTCGGCCCCATCGCGCCGGCAGAGGAGTTCTACAACCAGCCCCGGCTGCAGAGGCTCTTCTCCGGACCGCGGAGCCCGCTGTCGCTCCTGCTGGCCCCGTGGAACCTCACCTTCAACCCGGTGCCCTTCACCGTTCAGTGGCGGCGGGGTGGCGAGGCGCTGCTGCCGGTTCTACTCACCGACTGGATAGGCCCTCTATACCTGACCGCGCTGCTTGTTCTACTGGGCCTGTGGGCGCGCAAGAGCGCGGAGTGCCTCCCCCCGGCGCTCTCGCTGCTGCTGTGGCTCTCTCTCCCACTGTGGGTCTGGTGGCTGGCCTCGATGCAGCTTACTCGTTACCTGATCCCGTCCCTGCTGCTCCTCGCCCCTGTGGTGGGGTATGTAGCCTGGCGGGCGCCCTCGCCGCTCCTGCGGGCACCGAGCGCGCTGTGGCTGGGCGTTTGCGTGGCGGGGGCTTTGTACCTCGCCGGAGCCCCGGCTCTGGTGGCGACGGGGATCATCCCGCAGGATGCCTACCTGCGCATGGCCTGCCAGGTATATGAGCCGAGCATGGTGCTCAACCGCATCGTTCCGGCGGACGGGAAGGTGGGCACGTATGGCGAGCCCAGGGGCTACTACATGGACTGCGAGTACATGTGGGCCGACCCGGGTCACCACCGCATCATCCCCTACGACCAGGTGAGCACTCCCGATCAGTTGCTGGCCGAGCTACGCAAGATCGGGCTCACCCACGTGCTCATCAACCAGACCCACACCGGGGCTTTCAGCCCGGAGCAGGGCGCACCACTGGGCCTCCTGGCGCAGGCGGTGGCAGACGGGGACGTCTCGGTGGTGCGAGACGATGAGCTCAAGCGTCCGGAGTACGTGATCCTGGACATCCGCGAGAGGCGCTAGCCGGCCGCCGTTAGGGGAACCAAGTCCCGCCTTACGGGAGAGATGGGGCGCGGGTGAGGACGCTCCCGCAGGGCGGGACCGTTGCCGTGCGCCCTGCGGGCCAGACGTCAACGGCGAACGGCAATGCGGGCGAGACGCCCGCGGTCCCAGGGACGGCCCGCGCAGTTGGCCGTCAGCCCCCGCCCCTCCTCACTCCCCCTGCGGCGCCTGACTTGCCGCCCGCCGGATAGACTGTAGAACCACCGGGTTGCCGGGATAGGCCTCGTGCACGTAGCGCACCCGGCGCTGCCTGTCCAGCACCAGCACCGTCGGCACCACCCTGAGGCCAAAGCTCGTCGCCAACTGCCGGCGCACATCCAGCAGCACAGGGAAGGCCACGCCCTCCGCGCCGCAATGCTCCCAGAACACTCCGGTCCATGCACCATCCACACTTACCGCCACCAGCCGGAAGCCCAGCTTCTCCTGCTGCGCCGCCAGCTCCCGCAATTGCGGGAGCTGCTCCTTCCACGTGTCACACCAGAAGGCCCACAGATTGAGCACCAGCACGGGGCTGTCCCCCGGGGCCAGCTCGTTGGGTTGCCCGTGCTGGTCGGGCAGACCGAGGCGCGCCCGCCCCACCCCCCCCGCCGGCGGCGGCCCTTTCTCGGGGGCCGCCGCGCCCACAGCACACAGCAAGATGGCGACAAGCGTCGCAATCACCCTTCTGCCTCCACTTCGGCCACGCGCATCCTCACCAGCCGATTGTGGCCACGTACCTCGGGGAAGTACATCAGGCAGGCCGAGGTGGGCAGGACGCGGTACAGCCCCGGCGCCTCGGTACGCAGCACATAGCTGACCGTAGTCTCGCCCTTGGGCAGATAGTCGAAGTAGTACACCAGCCGGCTGTCCCACACTTCCCGCCGGTTCCACGGCTGCCGCCACGGGTCTTCATCGCCCGCAACTACCTCGCACCCCGCGGGGATGGGGTCTTCCAGGAGCACGTAGCGCAGGCTGTCCTCGTTGGTGAGCGTCAGCTCGACGGTCACCACCTCCCCGGGCTGCTGGGTGTGGGCGGAGGCGGGCTCCTCGGCCGAGATCCGGTAGGTGCGCTTGACCGCCACGCCCCTGGCCACGGGCAGCGCCGTCTCGGCCGGGCGCAGGTAGCTCAATCGCGCCGACCAGTACACCGAGCCGGCGCCGTCCTTGACGATCCGCAGTGTGTTCTCGCCCGCCGTTAGGGCATCGGCTCTTACCTCGATCACCTGCGGGTCGGAGAAGGCATCGGCGGGGCTGAAGTGCGCCTCCCCGATCTGCCTTTCGCCCAGCAGCACGCGCACCGTGCTCTCGGGCGCCAGCTCCTTGTGCTGCTCCAGGTAGGCCGTCAGGGCCAGGACGGCGGAAGCGGTGTCCTTGGTGGAGGTCCAGGCCTTGCCGCGCCGGGTGGCCATGAGCCAGCGCACGGCGCCGCCGATGTTGGGGCTGTCGGGCTTGAGCTGCAACAGGGCCTGCAGCACCTGCGAGGTGACCTCTACGTCATTGTCCCGCCACGAGTAGCGCTCATGGCTGTCGGACTTCCAGTACGCGCCGA
>CAZXDD010000170.1:0-13221 GCA_964639415.1 uncultured Armatimonadia bacterium | reverse complement strand
GAGTTGGAAGCCCGCGGGCACGGTGGCTCCCGACAGCGGTCGTGCCTACTGGCGAGGCGATGGCGGGACCCCGAGTGGCTCCCTCCCGCGATGCCTGGGCCTTTCCCCTTCCGTTCTCAGTCCGTTCGCCGTGTCTCTGCGTCTCTGTGGTCAGCCGTACGCCTCCCTCAGCCGTTCCCCTTCCGTGCTCGGTGTCTCTGCGTCTCTGTGGTCAGCCGTTCTTTCCCCGGAGAGCAGAAAGCGGGCCCCTGTTGGGACCCGCCTTTGTGGTCGCGTCTCTCTGTCTCCGCGGTCTACGCTACCGGCTGCCTGGCGTCGTCGAAGACCGCGTCGGGGTCGGCTCCCACCATCTCGGCGGCCATCTCGCGGAGCTTGAACTTCTGGATCTTGCCGCTGGCGGTGGAGGGATAGCTGTCCACGAAGAACACGTGCTTGGGCACCTTGTAGCGGGCGATGCGGCTGCGGGCGTAGTCGCGGATCTCATCGGCGGTGAGCGTGGAGCCATCCCGGAGGATCACGAAGGCCCCCACCACCTCGCCGTACTTGGCATCCGGCACCCCTACGACCTGCACGTCCTTCACGCCCTCGATGGTGTAGAGGAACTCCTCCACCTCGCGCGGGGAGATGTTCTCACCGCCGCGGATGATCATGTCCTTGATGCGGCCGACGATGCGATAGTAACCGTCCTCGTCCACGGTGGCGAGGTCTCCGCTATGGAGCCAGCCGTCGGCGTCGATGACGCGGGCGGTGTCTTGGGGCATGTTGTAGTAGCCCTTCATGACGTTGTAGCCACGGCAGCAGATCTCCCCCGGGACATTGGGCCCGACGGTCTGCCCCGTCTCCGGGTCGACGATCTTGACCTCGATGTGCGGGTGTGCCCGGCCCACGGTGGAGACGCGGCGCTCGATGGAGTCATCGGTGCGCGTCTGGGTGAACACGGGCGAGGCCTCTGTGAGGCCGTAGGCGATGGTGATGTCGGTGCAGTGCATCTTCTCGACGACCTGGTTCATGACCTCGATGGGACAGGGAGAGCCGGCCATGATCCCGGTGCGGAGGCTGGAGAGGTCGAACATGTCGAACATCGGGTGGTTGAGCTCGGCGATGAACATCGTCGGCACACCGTACAGGGCGGTGCACTTCTCCTTCTCCACCGCGGCCAGCACCTTCACCGGGTCGAAGACCTCCACCGGCACCGTGGTGGCGCCGTGGGTGACGACGGCCATGAGGCCCAGGACGAGGCCGAAGCAGTGGAAGAAGGGCACGGGGAGGCACACCCGGTCGGCGCCGGTGAAGTCCTGGCACTCACCGATATAGTAGCCGTTGTTCACGATATTGCGGTGGGTGAGCATGACGCCCTTGGGGAAGCCCGTGGTCCCCGAGGTGTACTGCATGTTCACCACGTCATCGCAGGTCTGATTGGCCATGGCCTCGCGCAGCCTGACCTCGGGGACGGCGGCCCCCATCTCCAGGAGCTGCTCGGTGTTGTACATCCCGCGACGGGTGTCGCGGCCCATGTAGACCGCCAGACGCAGGTGCGGATACCCTTCGCTCTGGAGCCTGCCGATCTCGCACTCCGCCAGCTCGGGGACGAGGCCGTGAACGGTCTCGATATAGTCGGTGTCGCGGAAGCGGTCGATCAGGGCGATGGCCTTCATGTCCGACTGCTTGAGTACAAACTCCAGCTCGTGCGACTTGTAGTGGGTGTTGATCGTGACGAATACGGCCCCGATCTTGGCGCAGGCATAGAGGTAGGTCATCCAGTCGGGCACATTGGTGGCCCAGACGCCCACATGGTCGCCCTTGCCGATTCCCACATCCATGAGGCCCTTTGCCAGGCAGTCGACCCGGCGGTTGAACTGGGCGTAGGTCCAGCGCAGATCGTGGTCGGCATAGACGATGAACTCACGGTCGGGATGGGCGTCGGTTTCGGCTTCCAGCAGTCCGCCCAGCGTCTGCTCGGTGAACAGCATATCTGGATACCTCTTCAGTTGTCGGATGTACGGTTCTCGCCGGCCTGCGGCTCGACCAGATGCTGCGACAGCTCGTGGCGCCGGGCATCGGGAATGGCCAGCGAGCTGAGCCCGGCGAAGTCGTAATGCACGATGACCGCTTCGCCCCTGGCGGCCAGCACGCCGTCCTGCCAGGCCTCCTGTGAGACGGTGAACGACGAACGACCGATGCGGGAGACCCAGGTGCGGATCTCGACCTCCTTGTCGAAGGTCATCTGGGCCGTGAAATCCACGGCGATGCGCGCCATGATCAGGCTCCAGCCGTCGAGGTTGAGGTCCGGGTGGAAGATGCGGTACAGCGGCATGCGTGCCAGCTCAAACCACTCGGGCAGCTTGGTGTTGTTGATGTGACGCAGTCCGTCGATATCGCCGAACCTGGGGGTAACGGTGGTGCTTAGCATTGCGCGATGAGAGTCAGGACCTCTCGACTCCCCGATACGCCTCCTCGTGTGGATCGTTGTCGCCCCACCGCGGACCCCGAAGCAGCCGGATCGGGCCCCCTCGCGGGGGCCTGGGAGTGATGAGGCCGCTTGTTGTGCATCTGAGGCGTGGCACAGTACCTGCCCCCGCGGGATGGCGCCTGCCGGGAGCGGTGGCCGCAGGCGCGAGTCTACCCACGGGCAAGCGCCGACCTGTGGGCCTGTGTGGCAGCGGGTCACCGGCCACCAAAAACAAAAGCCCTTCGTCTCCGGGAAAAGAGACGAAGGGCTGAGGGCCTTCCGCGGTACCACTCTCGTTGGCCGCCGGCTGAGGCGGCCCACTTGTCCCGTGGCAGAGCAGAGCGCAGAGGCCCTGTTTGACACGGTCTCCCCGCTAACGGTGGGGACTCCGACGGGTCCTACTGAGGCGGGAGCCTGTTCAGTCCGCGACTCCGGGGCGAGCTTCGGTACGTTTCAGATAGCCCGCTTCCAGCCGGGGCGGGCCTCTCTGTGATCCTCCGCGTACCTACTGTTCCCCTTCACAGTCTTTGGTGTATTCAACTGGTGACGCAGTATATCGACCGGCCGGGGCGCAAGTCAAGCGCGATTTGGGGGGATGGCAGGCGCGGCGCGGCGGTCTGCAGGGGGGCGAGGGCGGGGTCGGGCGCCATCGCCCACGCCATCGCCCAATCAGCTATTGCACACGCGGCAAGGGCGTGGTATACTAACGTTTCCATCGAACCCACGCTGACCTCGCTCCCGCTTTGGCTGCACAGGTGCGCAGCGAAAGCTTGCGTTGCGTCGGGTAACTTGCGCGCGTCATTGCACTGGAGAGGATCAATGCCACAACTTCCGTCTTCCAAGAAGAGTCTGCGTCAGTCACTCCGCCGCCGCGACCGCAACCGCGGCCGCAAGAAGGCTTTCCGCCTCGCCGTTCGTGCGGCGGTGGACGCGGCGAATAAGGATGCCGAGGCCCTGCCGCAGGCGATCTCCGCGGCCCAGAAGGCCCTGGACAAGGCCGCTCAGCGCGGGATCATCCACAAGAAGGCGGCGGCCCGCCGCAAGGCCCGCATGATGAAGCGGATCAACGGGCTCCAGAGCGCTCAGTAGGCCGGGGCCGCCGGGAGCGCAAGCACCGGCGGGCGCAACCATCAATCAGCGATATGCGGCACTCTACCAGTTGGGGTGCCGCTATTTGCGTTTGGGCTCCCGGGCCAGGAGTCCGCTGGAGTTGAGGCCATGATCCAGACGCCGCGCGATGCCGTCCTGGCCGCCCTCCGCCACACCCAAGGGCCCACCGTGCCCTACAACCTGATGCTCTCGCCACCCGCCGAGGACCTCCTCCGGCGCCATTACGGTGTGGAGGACCTCCAGGCCGAGCTGGGTCTGCACCTGTACCTGTACGGCTGCCGGGGCAAGCCTTTGTACGCGGCCCCGGACCGCCATGGTCCCACGATCACCGACGAGTTCGGGGTGGTGTGGTCCACTTCGTATATCGACAGGGGCTACCCCGTGAGCCACCCGCTCACGGCGCCTTCGCTGGCGGGTTACGACTTCCCGGCCGCCGAGGATCCCGGGCGGTGGGAGGGCGTTGCCGAGGCCTCCGCGCGCTATCCGGACCAGTTCCGCCTCGCGGTGATCGGCGATCTGTGGGAGCGGGCCCACTTCCTGAGGGGCCTGGACGGCATCCTGTGCGACGCCGTAGCCGAGCCGGACTTCGCCCATGAGCTGCTGGGGAGGATCTGCGCCTACAACCTGCAGACCCTGGATCGGCTTGCCGCCTTCTCCCCCGATGGGGTCTTCATCAGCGATGACTACGGCTTCCAGGACCGGCTGATGGTGCGTCCCGAGACGTGGCGTGCGGTGGTCCTGCCCCACCTGCGCGTGCTTCTGCAGGCCGCCCGGCAGCGGGGCCTGGTCACCATGCTCCACAGTTGCGGCAATGTGGCCGACATCGTCCCCGACCTCATCGCCGAGGGCCTCGACATCCTCCATCCCATCCAGCCCGAGGCCATGGACATTGCCCGGCTCAAGCGCGAGTACGGCCGGGACATCACCTTCTGCGGCGGCATCAGCACCCAGAAGCTACTGCCCTTCGGTACACCCCAGCAGGTGCGGGACGAAGTGCGCCGGACTTTGGAGATCATGGGCCAGGGCGGCGGGTACATCGCCGAGCCGGGGATCACGGTGCAGGCGGATGTGCCGCTGGGAAACCTGGTGGCCCTGGTCGAGACGCTCCGGGGCGCGGCGTAGCGGGAGAACGGGAGCACGGCGGACGAGGGGTGGTACGGGATGGGATGGGGGCCGATGGAGGCGAGTGCGCGTCCTGCCCGACGGGGGCGAATGACGGCAGCGACTGTCGGACAGGATGGAGCCCGCGGCCCGGGATGGCGGGCGCGGCTTGGGCCGCGCTTTGCCGGGCAACGTTTCTGTGGTATGCTGGCGGCGCGCGTTGAACTACATCTGGAGGTGCCTGTGTGAGAAGTCTGCTTTCCGCATTCGCCATCATCGCACTGCTGGCCGTGGTCGCGGGCTGCAGGGGTCCGCAGCCGGAGCCGGTTGAGTCCGCCGGCTCGCCGGGGGCCACCGAGACCGAGCTGCAGGAGTACTCCGCCGCAGAGCCGACAGCGGCCGATAGTGAGGCCGCGCCGGTGACCGAGACCGATGAGCCCGCCTCCGACACGGAGGGCTCGGTGCCCAAACTCGAGGGGGAAGAAGGCAAGGAGACTGTGAAGACCGATAGCGGACTTGAGTACATCGTGCTTGCCGAGGGTAGCGGCGAGAAGCCCACGAAGGGCCAGACGGTCGAGGCCCACTACACCGGCTGGCTCACCGATGGGACCAAGTTCGACAGCTCCAAGGACCGGGGCGAGCCGTTCAGCTTCGCGGTCGGCCAGGGCCAGGTCATCCCCGCGTGGGACGAGGCCCTGCTGGACATGAAGGTGGGCGAGCGGCGTAAGCTCATCGTCCCGCCGGACCTGGGATATGGCGAGATGGGCACTCCCGGCGGACCGATCCCGCCGAATGCCACGCTGATCTTCGAAGTCGAGCTGCTGGGGAGCAAGTAGCTCCCTGCTTCTGTTGGCCTCTCCCGGTCATCGCTCACGGCATGGCCGGGAGGGGCCCAAACGCCACCAAAGCTGCCTGCTTTACCCCGCTTCAGGGCTGAACCTCCACCTCGCTGAGCAACGTCCACCCACGCAGGTTCTCCAGCCCGACCCTGACGTAGCGGCCCTCAGCGCCTTCCGGCAACTCCACCACGATCGGCACATGACCGCAGGTACCATCGCCCGGATCGGTGTGGGCCACTGCGGCCGGCGGCGCGAACTGCCGGCCGTCCTGCGATGTCTCGACGAGCACACGCCCCGGGGCGTACACCCCGTGCAGGCCGCCTCCCAGCGCGTGCACCGTCACCCGGCCGATGGGCCGCGTCGCGCCCAGATCGAGGGTAACCCGGGCCGTGGGGGCGTCCTCCCAGCCGCAGACTCGCTTGGGCTCCAGAGAAGAGGCCACCTTGCCATCCACCAGCAGGCGGCCGTCGTCGGGGTACTTGACACCCTGGGCGGGCGCGGGCCGTGGCGTGAGGTGGTACTCCAGGCCTCTCGCCACGTTCTCGCCGCCGGCGATGATCTCGATCTCGCTGAGCATTAGCCACCCCAGCGGCCGGAACCGCAGCGCCGCGTACCGGGCCCGGACCGGCTTCTCAGGGACCAGGGCGAAGTGACCCGAGGCCATGGCGTCCGCCGAGCCCGGGGTCCGGTGCTCGAAGTCCACGGCCACCTGGGCGGCCGTGGCCGTCACCGAGGCCACCGGCGGCTCCGGCGGCTCGCCACGCCCCTCCGACCTGGCCGGCTCCGCCGCCCCCTGGAGCCCCAGGGACAGCGAGACTCGCTCCGGGAAGTTGGCGGCCCCGTAGCCTCCCCCGTCGCAGTGGACCACGCAGCGCTCGACGGCCACCGGACGTCCCAGGTCCAGGGTGACGCAGACCTCCGCGCGCCCGCTGAAGCCCACGCTACGCCCCTGTGTCCAGCCTGCGGTGGCGGCGAGGCCGTCGGTGAGCAGGCCGCCGCGGTCCGGGTATGTGGCGGCCTGCTCCGGCTCCGACCGGTACGGACAACCCTCGGCCAGATGGTGCAGCACCGCGGTGCGTTGGTGCACCGTGGCGGTGATCTCATCGAGGCTCAGCGGCACCTGCTCACCGTCGGGCAGCACCCTCACCTCCAGACCGTGCACCGCCTCGGCCTCCACCGGCACCGGCACCACATGGCGTCCGGGGCCCCGCTCGGAGGCGGGAAAGGCTTCCCGACGCCAGGCGGCGGCCAATACCGCCCCCTGCGCATGGAAGGCCCGCACCTGCACGCTGCCCGACCACCCGCGGTTCTCGGGCGCGATGGCGCCCAGCTCCAGATGACCGATGTCTCGCGGAGCCGCCAGGTGGATGGAGAGCTCAGCGCCCTGAGCCGGCAGGAGAACCACCTCCGCAGCATCGCCCCCGGAGAGCTGCATCCGCCCATCCACGAGCCGCGGGGCCGGGGTTCCGTCCACCGTGCAGGTGGCGCCCTCCAGTCGACCGGGCAGAGGGATCGTTTCGCCCCGCACGTAGGCGGCCAATTGGTCGTAGGTGTGGCGCGCATCAGGGTCTTGAGCCTGCATCAGATTCTCAAACACCCGGTAGCTTTGGAAGTACGCCGTGGCCGCCTGCTGATAGCCGCAGCGCTCGGGAGCTCCGAAGGCCATGTAGTCTCGGAATATCTCCCGGGCCCGGGGGTTGGTGTCCGGGTCGTAGTCTGTCTCCATCTCCACACCGAGGCCCTGAGCATGGGCCAGCGCCGCGTTCTCGAGGAGCCGGTGGTAGCGCACGTTGCCCTCGTGCCCGCTGATGAAGGCGTAGTTGGGCTGCATGAGGGCCACATCGAAACCCAGCTCGCGCCAACGATCGTACCCGGGGGCGCGGAACCAGGGGATCCACAGATGCTTGAGACCACGGTCGTGGATCAACTCAGAGGCCAGGGTGATGTTGGCGGCATCTTTGCCCGAGACGGCCTCCCACATCCAGTAGTAGCCCCACAGGCGCAGGTCGGGCAAGTCGGGCTGTGCAAAGAGGGTGCGCACCCGGTCGAGATACCATTGCAGGGCAGTGGCGAGGTCGTCGCTATCGCCGAGGTCCTCCACGACGCCGTCGCCGTTCACATCACCGAACTCACTCATGGCCGTGGACGGATACGGGATGGCGATGATGACCTGCAGGGGCGCGGGCGGGGGGCCGAGGGTCGCCTTTGCCCGGTCGACGGCCTGCTGCAGGGCGTGAAGGCCGCGGTCCGGCGCGAACCAACTGTCCAGAAGTGCCGTCCAGTCCTCGGCATTGGTGGGCTGGGTCATATAGGACTTGCCCGTGGATGGCCCGAGGTTCTGGGAGAGGAACAAGAAGGCATCGAACAGCCACTGATCCGGGGTCCCGGAGGGTTGCAGGTGCGTCACGTGGGGGAGCATCCTGTCGGCATCGCGCTTCTCGGCATCGTACAGCAGCACGCAGTGATGGAACCCGGCCTGCTCAGGCGTGGGATACTGGGCCGAGGCGACGCCACCGGTGAGGGCGGCGATGAGAAGAGCAGCGATGCGCACGATTGGCCTCCTGTGGGGGGCAGACGAACACGCGCACGGCGCGGAGGTGTGCCCCGGGTCGGTGTCACGGCCGGACGTCGATCAGGCGCGGCGGGAGGGTGGCCAACGGCCTGGTTCCGACCCCGGACTTGCCAAAGACCTCAGGACGTGCGCCCCTCTGGGCTTACGGAGCCCGCCCGGCTCAGGGCGCTCTCACACTCGATGAGCATCCGCACCACGTGCAGCCCGGCGAACCAGGGGTCCGCGCTGCCGTCGGCGGTGGTGCCGTCACGCAGGTTCACCGCACTGAGCCACGCCCCGGAGTTGTCGGTGACGAAATGGCGGAACGTGAAGGCCCGGACCGTCTCGAAACTCGCCAGGTACCGGGGCTCACCAGTCAGCTCATACATGCGGGAAAGGAGAATCATCGCCTCGGTCTGCGGCCACCAGGAAAGGGTGTGGCGGCTGTCGGGTGGCCCGTCCCACGGCCCCCACAGGTACGCCGCACCGTCTTGTCCGATGCCGTTGCGGAGCAGGCCCGCCGTAACCTGCCGCAGCCACGGGAGATACTCGGCGGGGTTCTTGCCCAGCGCCCGCGCGGCCTCATCCACGTACCACCCCAGCTCCGCATTCTGGCCAAAGAGCGTCTGCTGCCGCGGGTTCCTGCCCACCCGCACCGCGCGCCAGTCGCTATCGTAGCCCAGGGCGGCATTGCCGTGCTTCTTGAGTCGGATTCGCACCGTCAGGATGTGGACCAGCTCCTCCAGGCGCTCCCGTACCGCCTCGGAGGGGGCCACCCGGTACAGCCGGGCGAGCGCCAGGGCGACGTGGATGAGCGTTCCCAGTTGCTTGATCCGATTCTCGCGGGCCCCCAGCGGCCGGTCGGGGCGCTCGGTGTAGCCGCCGCTTTCGGGATCGTGTGCCCGCCTGTCCAGCGCCTCGAAGGTCTGCAGGGCCAGGTCCAGGGCCCGGGCATCGTCAAGCCTCGCGGCCAGCTCGGCCAGGACACAGATGAGGTTCGCCTGAGCCGAGGTGTTCTTCGCGCGGTGCAGAACCTCGCGGCCGTCATAGGTGGTCGCGGTGAACCACAGCCCATCGGCCGGGTCACGGAAGCCCCCCAGCAGCCGGGAGAAATGACCCTCATAACGCGCGGAGAGAAGCTGCCTCGTCGCGGGGTCGGTCTCACGCTCGAGGGCGATGCCCTCGACATACAGCATACGCAGCAGACGGATGATCGGCATGCCGTGACCGTGTGCCCAGGTGGGTGAGACGGGCTCGGGCCGAGAGGTGAGGTAGGGCAAGACCTCCGCATCCAGGTGCCGCCGGAGCGCCTCCCGGGCGGTGGCGACGTCGGCGGCGGCGCGCGCCGGTATAGCCGGCAGGGCCCAGAAGGCGATGGCGAGGACGAGGGCGAGCCAGGATCTGTTCAACGGGGTCTCCTCGATGGGCGGGGTAGCGGCGACACGCCGGATGAGCGCCGTCGACGCCGCGCGGGACGGCCGGACCGCCGCCAGTCCCGGCCATGTTGACCGGCCCTGCACCAGCCGCGGAGTAGCAGGGCAGGTGCGCGCAGGTGTGTGGCCTCCCTGCGCGCACCGCCCAGCCGCAGTGGATGCACAGAAGCGCGGCCGGGAAGTCCACGTTCGCATGGAAATGTCTTTGTGAGAGCGTCCGCTCCCGCGGGGAGCAGCTCGAAGAATCTCCTGGGATATCACGAGATCCTTGGCTATCTCGCTGCGCGAGATTGGCGCTCAGGATGACCTCTCCACGGCAGGCCCAGCTTTTCGCACGGGCATCTAGACCTTTTCGATCGCCGGATCGTCCACGGACACCCTGCGGCCCTCGCGGCTGGAGACGTAGGTGGCCAGCACCATGCGCAGAGACATGCGCCCCTCCTCGGCCGTGGCGATCGGGGCTCGCTTGCCGTGGAGGAACTCGGCCAGGGGCTCGGCCAGACCGGCGATGCGCGGACCGTGGTCGGGCGGGGAGGCGATCTCGCTGTAGGTCCAGTCCTTGTTCTCCACCGTGTACCACTTCAGGCCACAGGCGCCCTCGGGCCGGGGCACGCCGGCACTGGGGCCGTCGCCGTAGTTCTGGATGATCGTGCCCTTCTCGCCCACGATCTCGGTGGTGTTCTCGTGGGCCGGGCAGGTGAAGGAACAGACCACCTCGGCCAAAGGCCCGCCGGGATAGCGGAGGATCGCGATCCCATTGTCATTGGGCACGCGGGGGTCGATGAGGGTGTCCAATTCCGCGGTGACGCTCTCCGGCACTCCCAGCAGCCACTGGAGGAAGTCGATGGGGTGCGAGGAGTCGTCGGCCCAGATGTCCCGGTTGTAGACGGGACTGGCGTGCCACGTCTCGGCGAAGTTGCCCCACAGATGGGTGCTGAGGCCGTGGCGCCGCCGCACCATGACGATCTTGCCCAGCTCGCCACTTTCCATGATCTGCTTCATCTGCACGTTCTGAGGGTCCACCCGCATCTGCCAGGCCATGGTGAAGGGCACTTTGGCGGCCTGTATCGCGGAGACGATGCGCTCGGCATCGGCCATCGTCAGCGCCATGGGCTTCTGGAGGATGACGGCCTTGCCCGCCGCCGCCGCCTGCTCCACCAAGTCGGCGTGCAGCGAGGTCTCGGAGGAGACGACCACCGCCTGAACCTCGCTATCTGCCAGGAGGGCGGCCACATCGGAGAACGGGGTGAACCCGTGGCTATCTGCGGCGCTTTGCAGCCGCGCGGCGTCGTGGTCCCAGCCGGATACCACCGAGACCTGGAGTTCCGGCCTAGTGCGCCATTGGGTGCAGTAGGCATTCACGTGTCCGTGGGCGAAGCCCAGGATTCCGACTTTGATGGACATGACAGCTTTCTCCCTTCGCGGTGTCTCACGCGGTAGCGGGGAATGCGCGGCCCCCGGCCGAGGACCGGAGAGGCGGCGTGATGGTCGGACGTCATCCGGCGTTTCGCCCGCCGTAGCACGAGGACCTCCGCAGAGCAATGGCCCGCAGAGAGGGCCGAAACGACCCGGACGCGCGGCGTGCCGCCCTGGAACCGGACAGGTGCCCCGCAATACATGCTCCACCACAGAGGGGTATGCCTCAATCGTGGCGAATGGTGACTATGGTGTAGTCACCGATCACGTCCCGAGCCAGGCGTATGAGGAGGAACCATCAGATGAGACAGGGCTTCACGCTAATCGAGTTGCTGGTTGTGATCGCGATCATCGCCATCCTGGCGGCCATACTCTTCCCGGTGTTCGCCCGCGCCAGAGAGAAGGCGAGGCAGGCCTCGTGCCAGTCCAACCTCAAGCAGCTCATGCTCGGTGGGCTGATGTATGCCCAGGACTACGACGAGCGGCTGCCCTCCCAGACGATGCATCCCACCAGCACCGAGGGCTATCCCATGTGGTACGACCTGTTTGGCCCGTACATCAAGAACGAGCAGATGCGCCGGTGCCCGTCGGCTGCCGGCACCGCCATGGGCTACGGCTGGCACGTGCAGATCCCCCGGTCCGGTGTCTCCCTGGGTGATATCGGCAGGCCCAGCGAGAGCATCCTGTGTGCGGACAACAACTCGGCCCGAGGCTTCCTGCGGGCCGGTATCGGCTCCTGCGGCCACGGCGACTGCGTCAACGGGCAGTTCAACGCCAGACACAACGGCATGGGCAACGCCGCCTTCGCCGACGGGCACGTCAAAGCCCTCACGTACCAGACCGTATACGACCGGGTCGGATGCCCGTCGTACCTGATGAACCTGGCAGATAAGTAGGCTCCCGGCGTGGCGCGGGGCGCCACGGAAGGCGAGTCGCGAGTCGGCGTGTCGCGGGTCAACGGCTACGGCGTCAACGGCGACGGCACTGATGATGCCTCACCCCCGGCCCCTCGACGTCTCTGCAAGCCGCTTGCGCGGTACGACTGCTCAGGCGAGGGGTGCGCGACGGCGGTGACGGCGTGACCGCAGGCCCTCTGTCCAGGAACCGGGGGCGACTCAGGCCCTCACCGGCGTGCGCTCCAGAATCTCGCGGACCACATCACCGGCGGTTTGGCCGCTCATGCGCGCCTCCGGACGGAGAATGACGCGGTGGCCGAGGATGTCCGGAGCCAGCATCTTGACCTCATCGGGAGACACGAAGTCGCGCCCCCGCATGGTGGCCAGCGCCTGAGAGCAGCGAATCAGTGCCAGGGTGCCCCGGGGGCTGGCACCCAGGCGCAGGTTCGCGGAATCGCGGGTGGCCTGGACGATGTCCAGGACGTAGTCGTAGACGCTGTCGGCCACGTGGCAACGCCGGGCCGTCCGGCGGGCGGCGAGCAACTCCTCGCTGGTGGTCACCGGCTGCAATTGCTCCACGGGGTGGGACACAAGCTGGCGCTGTACGACCGTCTTCTCGTCCTCCCGCGCCGGATAGCCCAAATCCTGACGGAGCAAGAAGCGATCCAGTTGGGACTCGGGCAGAGGGTAGACGCCCTCGTACTCGATGGGGTTTTCCGTGGCGATGACCATGAACACCGGGGGCAGGGGGTAGGTCACGCCGTCCTGGGTAACTTGCCCCTCGTCCATGGCCTCCAGCAGGGCCGACTGGGTTCGGGGGCTTGCACGGTTGATCTCGTCGGCCAGGATCACACCGGCGAAGATGGGGCCCCTGCGGAACTGGAACTCCTGAGTGCGCTGGTCGAAGATGGTGACTCCGGTGACGTCGGTGGGCAGCAGATCCGGTGTGAACTGGATCCGCTGGAACTCGCCGCCGATGCTCAGGGCCACCGAGCGGGCGAGCATGGTCTTCCCCACCCCCGGCACGTCCTCGAGCAGTACATGTCCCCCGGCGAGGAGGGCGCAGATGGTCCTCTCCACCTGGGGAGCCTTCCCGACGATCACCTGCTGGATACTGTCGACGATGCGGCGACAGACAACGGCTGCTTCCTGTGGCTCCATGGGTCGCTCTCCAGCTTCTTGCGATGAGGACGGTACCCTTCCCGCCCGTCAAGACGAACACGCGGATCTCGCGGGCCAGGCGAAGGGCGGAAGGAGCGGCGGCGAAGGGGCAGCCGGCGACGAGACGGCCAACGATGAACGGCGTCGGGCTGGGAACTCAGATTATGCAGGTTCTGGGCGGGCGCCGACTCACGTCACCTCACCCCCCCACCCCCCCTCTCCCTTACTCGCCGATACGACCGGCGAGACGGGAGGAGGGGGGAGA
>CAZXDD010000169.1:4396-13244 GCA_964639415.1 uncultured Armatimonadia bacterium | reverse complement strand
GAGATCTACACCCTATCCTATACTCTTTCCCTACACGACGCTCTTCCGATCTCCAAGCAGATGCTGGGCTGCATCGCCAACGGCCGCACCGCCCAGCAACTGCATCTGGACAATCCCCAGGCGGGCCACTGGACCCACTACGCACTGACCTTCGACGGCGCCGTGGTCACCACGTACCAGGACGGCGTGCCACTGCAGGCGGTCCGGCAGTCGGTAGTGCCGGAGGTGGCGGGCGTGCCGCTGTGGATCGGGCGCTGTCAGGGCCTGGGCGCGGAGTTCTTCCACGGGCTCATCGATGAGGTCGGCGTCTGGAACCGCGCCCTCTCGGCATCGGAGGTCTTGGCTTTGTACAAGGCCGAGGCGGCGGCGCGAGGCAAGGACACCGGCCTGTTCACCCGGCCCCGCGTCACGGCGCAGGCCTATCCGGAACCCGGATGTGTCCTGGTGCATGCCGACGGCCGCCAGATGCAGCCGCTCCCCCGGGGAGCACGGCTGGTTGTCGGCCTGCGGGCCAAGGGTACCGAGGAGACCGTGGGCGAGCAGACCGTGGAACCGATTTCTCCGACCGGTGCCGCAGAGGCCACCTTCGACGTCCAGACACGGCCGGCGGGCAGCTACGAGGTGGCCGCCCTCGTCAAGCTGGAGGACGGTACCGTAGTTGGCGAGCCCGGCGTCGTCGAGGTGAACTGGCCGGGACAGGCGGAGGAGTTCCGGGAAGTCAGGGCCCTCAACAATATGGTCTGGGAGCTGCTGAACCTGGAGGGCGATGCGGCCGGGCCCGGCGAGCTCGCGTTCACCATGCCCCGTGCGCGCTGGGCGCTGGTGCGCACCGTCGCCGAGGTCCCCGCGGGCGGCAGGCTGACGGTGACCGTGGACGACGAGGCCTCACCGGCCATCGTGCACGAACAGACCGGGGTTTCGACGCAGGAGGCCTTCCGCCGCCTGTCTGCGGGGCCGCACAGGCTGACGATCCGCGCCGAGGGCCGCGCCCGTCTCCGGAGCGTCCTGGTTCGCTCCGTGCCGATGCTCCAGCACGCCTTCTACGGCGCCAACCCCCACATCCACCCCCACGGCCCCTACGACTGGCAGTTCATCGAGGAGTACATCGCGCCCCACGTCAACACGATGCTGGGCTCTCCGGGTCCGGAGCTGGAAGACTGGAAGCGGCAGGGCAAGCAGTGGATCGCGATCGTCGGCCTGCCCGAGCTCACCGCCGACGAGGGCGAGGCGGCGGTGGAGGAGGCCTACCTGCACTGGTCGAGCTCGCCGGGCCTGCAGAACCCGCTGATGGATGGGATCATCGTGGATGAGTTCGGCGGCGGCGACCAACCCGTGTACGACACCTATCGGCAGGCGGTGGAGCGGATCTACGCCAACCCGCAGTTCGCCCACAAGGCCTACTATCCCTATGGCGGCACCTTCTACGGCGACGACCGCAGCTCGAGGTTCGCTCAGGCGGCCATCGATGGCGGCGGCCTCATCGCCTGGGAGCGCTACCTCATCGAGCAGCCCACAGCGGAGGCGGCCGCCGACGAGATCCGCCGCCGGATCACCGACGAAATGCCCCGATGGGAGCGGTGCTTCCCCGAGGCGGCGAGCAAGATGCTCATGGTGCTTGGCTACATGAGCCAGCCCACCGAGAGCCTCAACGTCGACCCGTCGGCCAACTACAAGGTCTACATGGACATGCAGTTCCGGGCTTTGGCCACCCATCCCACGCTCTTTGGCCTCGGCGGGGTGCAGGAGTACCACTCCTCGTATTGCGACGAGGAGAACGTGCGCTGGGCGGCCCGGCTCTACCGGCACTACTGTCTGGAGGGGGCGCAGGAGCCGCTTACGGACGACCCCTACCGCCTGAGCCATCTGCGCAACCCCGACTTCGCCGACGGCACCGAGGGCTGGAGCCTGCGGCCGGCCGAGGAAGGCTCGATCCGTACCGGCCGCTTCGAGGGCTATAGCTGGCTGCAGGGCCGCTACCCGCGCACCGCGCAGGGCGACACGTTCCTGCTCATGAAGCGTAGCGGCAAGGGCCCCAACGTCATCTCCCAGGAGATCCTCGACCTGCAGCCGGGGCGCCTGTACAGCCTGAAGGCGATCACCGCGGACTACCGGGACCTCGTCGGGGAGGTCTCCCGCAAGGACACGCACGCGGTGAGCATCGCTATCGACAACGTGGAGCTGCAGCAGGCCCCGAAGGACAACTTCCAGTTCACCTTCCCCAATTGCTATGCGCACGTGGTGGGAAGATTCGACAGCCGGTACCCGTACTACATGAACTACCACTGGCGGGTGTTCCGCGCCACGGGGCCCACCGCGCGGCTGACGATCACCGACTGGGCAAGCGGCAACGCGCCCGGCGGCCCCGAGGGCCAGGAGCTGATGGTGAACTTCATCGAGCTGCAGCCGTATCTGGAGCGGTGAGGTACGGCTGACCCCAGAGACGCAGAGAGACGGCGGAGAACGGCGATGGCGGCGGCCGTCGGCTGGGAGCGCAGGCGTCTGGCCCGCATGCCGTCCGTCGTTAGTGGAGCGGGCTTTCCACTCACACTATGCATGAACGCATTGATGCCACATCCCGCCGCAGTAAAGCCTCTATCGCTCGCAATAGTGCCGTTCTCCCCCCTCCTCCCGTCTCGCCGGTCGTATCGGCGAGTACAAGCGGCTCGAAGAGACGCCGAGAGGCGGGGTTGGGGGGGTGAGGCGACGTGAGTCGGCGCCCGCCCAGAACCTGCATGATCTGAGTTTCCAGCCCGCCGCCGTCGGTCGTTCGCCGCCCCTGAGGATCGCAGGCATCCTCCTGCAGCCGCAGGTCGCCCGCCGCCAGCAAGGAGCCCCACCATGAGCCCGGTAACCGCTCTCCTCAGCCTCGCCGCTCTCGCGTCGACGCTCACGGCCTCCCCCAAGCCCGAGGCCGTTGGCACCTTCGTGGACCGCGACGGCGGGCGCCATCTGTGGCGCATCTCCGACACCCACACGCTGTACTTCGACGGGAGACCCTATCTGCCGGTGGGCGGGATGTTCAACTCCTCCTGTATCTTCTGGGAGCAGCACGAGAACCCGCCCGGGCGCGACCCGGAGGCGGAGTTCCGGCGCACCTGTCTGCGCCTGGACCTCATCCGCGACGCCGGCCTGGAGGACCTCTATCTGCACTTTTGCACTCTCCGTGTCCCGCCGAGGGTCATCCAGCGGGTGGTGGATGCGCTCGAGGAGCGCGGCTTCAAGTACGGGATAGAGATCACCAGCGTGCCCGAGGAGCCCTGCTTGGGCTACCTGCTGAGACCGGAGCAGTTCCGCGTGCCCGCCACCAAGGGCAAGGCCGTTCTTGCGCCGGACGAGGAGAAGCTCAGTCTCCCGCCGACCGTGCGCCTCCGCTGGGTGGCGCTCGGGGCCGCCGGGCCACTGGCCGCCGGGGCCGCCGAGATCGACCGCGTCGAGGACCGGCCGATCACCCACGAGCTGACGGTTCCGGCGGAGGTGACGGAGGTGGTCTTCTCCCCCTGCGTGTACCTGGATCCGGGCGACCCGGCGGCGATGTTCTCCGGCTACGCGGCGTACGAGCAGAAGCTCACACAGTGGCTGGCGGCCATCGCGTTCGGCCCCGGTTTCCGGTTCATCGTCGATCCGTTCCGCAATGAGCAGGACATGTCGTACGATACGCTGCCCGACCATCCGGACTTCATCGGCGGCCTGAGCGCGCGGCTGTCCCAGCTCTACCCGTCGGTGGAAGAGCTCAGCCGGGCCTGGGCCACATCGCCGGCTCTCCCCGACCTCGCCAGCGCCGCCGCCGCCATACCGGTCACCTCAGGCTGCCTGGTGGACGCCGCCGGGCGGCTCTACCGCCTTGGAGCGGGAACACGGTACTTCGGCGATGTGGGAGCGTACCGCGATGACCGCGCCGAGCAGTTCAACTGCCGCATCGCCGATGCCATCAAGTCCGTGCACGACGTACCCGTCATCTTCAAGCACAATGTGGCCTTCAAGGGCATGTTCACCAACAGCCGGGACGAGGGAGGCTTCGACGGCATCGGCTGGGAGAGCTATGGAGACGCCGCCTCGTTGGTGGTGCACAATGCCGGGGTGTGCTTCGCGGAGGCCGAGCAGTCGGCGCACACGATGTGGAGCGTGGTGACGGAGACCTCCCCGGCGGCCTTCGAGACCCAGAAGGAGGAGATCGGCTATGTCACCCCGCAGCGCCTGTTCGATGCCTTCGACACCTTCCTGCGCGCCGGTGCCAAGGGGCTGTTTGTGTTCGGCTTCACCTTCGACCCGCCCGGCGGCTTCATGACCACCGAGGTGATCCGCGACCCGCGCAATCTGCAGTGGATGGCGGCGTACAAGCGCGTATTGGAGGCCTCCGCCGAGCGGGTTGCCGCGTACAAGCCCAACTACGCCTACTGCTACCCGGCGCGTCAGGGCTTCGCCGCGCTTGTGGGCGGCGAGGCCTTCGCCATCGACGGGCATACGGGCAGCGGCAAGGTGTTCCCGCTGCCCGGCGGCTCGTGGGTGCTGCCCGCCGAGAGGCGGGACGTCGAGACACCGCTGCTCATCGGGACTCGAGACCGGGCGGAGATGGTGCGGGCGGCAGTGGGGGTGCGTCAGGAGGCCCTCAAGTGGCCGACGCTTCAGGAGTTCCGGCAGCAGGTGCTGGGCTGCCGCTTCCTGCCCAAGGAGCATGGGCGCATCCGCCTGTACTCGGAGGACCTCAAGCTCATGGCCTCCTGGCCCGACATGCCGCTGCCGGAGCGCACGACCGGCGGGAATGCGGCCATCGAGTACGGTTACTACTACGACACCTTCGGCTACGAGACCGCCTGGGCGCCGGTGGACGCCGTGTCGGAGCTGTCCGTGGCCCGACCCGAGGGCTGGATCGAGGGGGAGGATGCCACGCAGACCACCTTCAACCTCCCGCGCGAGGACGGCTACGAGGCCTTCTCCGGCGGGTTGGCTCTGTCGGTCTACTGCACCGATGTGAAGGCCGGTCCGTTCCAGGCCGGCTACCGCATCAGCGTCCCGGAGCCCGGGACGTACGAGCTGTGGGTCAGAGAGCGGACGTTGGCGGCGATGAGCCCGAGCCGCTTCCGGATCGACGGCGGCCCGTGGCGGGATGTACCCGCTGACCTGAAGCCCGAGCACCCCGTCCGTCTGGACTGGTGGTCCTCGATCTTCGCCGGCAATGAGCTGGCGTGGTACAACTACGGGCAGTTCGAGGCGCAAGAGGAGGAGATCCAGATCACGATCGAGGCACTTGCGGACAAGGACGAGAGAGCCGAGAAGCACATCGACGCGCTGCGTGTGGAGAGAGCCGTGAACGGCTGAGAACGACGAGAGCGGCGGGAACGGCTCGCCACGGAGACACGGAGAGCACGGAGCTCGACGGAGGACGGCTCTGGAGGCGAACGACGAGAACGGCGGGAACGACTCACCACGGAGACGCGGAGAGCACGGAGTTCCACGGAGAGCGGCGCTGCAGGCCAACGGCGGGAACGGAAGCGGGCAGGGGTTGGTCTGTGTACGTCGAAGGAGTGGGTGGTAGCCCACCTGGGGGGGTGGTGGCACACTGACCCGGGCCGGCGGCAGGGAGGGGCCTGTGCCCGTCGGGCAAGGCGGTCCGGAACCGGTGAAGAGGGGTATGGTGCCGTGAACGGGAAGCCGCTGCATCTGACTGCTGCGCTTGGGTTGCTGTGCGTGCTGTGCGCTTCGTCGTGGGGTGCTCAGGGCAAGGCCATCAAGATTCCCAACTGGCCGCGGCTCGAGGACGTCAGAGCGCCCGTCGCTATCCTCGCCCGGAGGGCGCCGGACCTGGTGGCCGTGGCGCCGACGGGTCCGGACCGCGCCATTGCCGGGACGGCCGTCGGCCTCACCTTCGGGGTACAGAACGCGGGGCGCGCCGCGGCCGACGGCACGCAGGATGGCCCGCCGGGCGGCTACATGGTGGACGTCGTGCTGTCGACGGACAGCACCATTCCCTTCGCCCCGGCCGTGCAGCCCGCCACCGTGGGCGGGACCCGGGATGACTTCGTGGAGGACATGCTCATCGAGGGCGGGCGCTTCAGCGTCACGCCCACTCTGGCGCCGGGCGCCACCAGGAACTGGACCTTCAACGCCTACATTCCCCGCAATACGGCACCGGGTGTGTACACTCTGGCCATCGTCGCCGACCCCTTCCACCAGATCGCCGAGACGACGACGGGCAATAACATCGCCGTGCTGCGGATCACGATCGGAGCCCCCGACCTGCCCGAGGTCACCGCCCCCGGCGTCTGGGTGATGCCGTACGCCGTGGGCAATACGCGGCTGGATCAGATCCAGAGTGACGGCAAGACCGACTACCGGGACGGCGGGAGTGGGATCATGATGGAGGATGCGCCTTTCGGCGGCAACCTGGGCTTCCGCCTGGGGTACGAGAACAGCATCCCCAAACCGGAGGTGGCCTACTATCGCTGGCTGTACCAAGCCCCCGGGAGCAGCGACTGGCAGGAGTTCAGCGCCACCGTCGCGGTGCACTACCAGAAGGACACCGGAGGCACCATCACCTTCCCCGTGTACCTGCTGGGGCCCAAGTCCGTGGCGGGCAAGCATCTGTATGAGTTCCGGCCGCATACGGTGCCGGCGGAGCTGGGCCCCGGCGTCTCATGGCCGGCCTCCGACTGGTTTGGCGACATCTACAGTGCGTTTCTCAACACGGTGGCGCTGGCCGACGGCACCTACAGGATCAAGGTGGAGGTCTATGACAGCACCGGGGCACAGGTGGCCCCGGGGACGGCATTCCGCTTCATCGTGCCGACGGGCGCCACCGCTGCCGGCGAAGTCTCCACACGGGACGCACTGACCTCCGAGCTGGACGCAGGCGGCGGCTTCCTGTTCAACCTCTGCGTCAACAACCGGGTGTGCGGGGCCGCCATCGATGCCCCCCACATCGGAGACACGGCCGTGGCAGACCCCTGTGGGTTCCTGCGCTATGCCGACCGCAGCAGCGACAAGATCACGCTGTCGTTCAGCGCCACGCATCCGCAGCAGTTCGCGGTGTTCGGCTTCTTCCTGGTCCGGGCGGCGACAACGCTGCACTCGGTCTCGGCGGACATCACAGCGACCGACGCGGCTCCATACACCGGAAGTGGCTCCGGGGAGTTCGCGCACGAGTTCGTCATCAACGAGTTGATACGGCCGGAGTGCCCCGGCTGGGCGGCTTTCTCCGAGAACCTGTACGTGTACGCGAAGGCCACCAAGGGCTGGGGCCTGCGGATCGGCGCGTACGATGCGTCGGCCGTGCGGGCCTTCGCGATCGCTCCTCCCGCGGGAGCGCCGGTGCTCATCCCCAGGCCGGCGGCGGACGCTGCGGGTGAGGACAGGCCCAGGCCCACGCTCCGTGCGCCGATCAGGGTGCGGCCGGGGCAATGACGGCGGGCGACGTTCGTGCGCGTGGGTTCCGACCCGGAACCCGCGCGCACGGCGTTCTACCTGCCCTCGTTGGCGATGAGCTCCAGAACGGGGATCACCCGGGCGGCGCTGCGGTGGTACATGGCGAAGCTCTTGCCGAAGGCGACCCGGGCGGTGATCTCGTCCAGATGGTTGATGTACGTCGTCCAGGCCCTCCGCAGTACGTGGCGGTGGACGGGCTTGTAGGCCAGGCGGTAGGCATAGGCGATCGGCCACAGACAGAGGTCGGGCGGGCGCGGCGAGCTGGCGGGACAGGAGGTATAGCGGAACTTGCCCTCTATCTCGTCCCAGGTATCGGCGATGAGGAAGTCCACCGCCCGCACAATGCTCTCGGCCACCCGGCGGTCATCGGTGACCATATGGTACTCGATCATCCCCGACAGTAGCACCGAGGTGATGAACTCCGCCATGCCCACATGAGGCCGCTCGCAGAAGCAGTGGCCCGGGTAGAGCCGGTACAGCCAGCCGCCGCAGTTGGGGTCCTGGTCGGCCAGGGCCAAGTCGATGATACTTCGGGCCGCCTGGAGGTACTGCCGGCGGCCGGTGGCATTGTACGCCGCCATCAGAGCGTGCAGGGGCCAGCCGGCCACTCGGCCGCAATGCGGGTCTCTACCGAACCACCAGGTGAAGTCCTCGATCTTGGCCAGGCCCACCAGATAGTCCGCCAGTTGGAGGGCGGCCTCCTTCACCCACGGGTCTCCGGTGAGGTAGTAGGCCTCGAGGAGGCCCTCGTTCCACACGTGCCCCAGGTTCCTGGGGTCTGCCGCGGTATAGGCCTTGGGGAACCTCTGGGCGGCCTTCTTCAGCGGCAGATAGCCCCCGACATGCCCGAAGGCGTGCAGGTACATGGCTCCGACGCCCACGGGGAAGTCATAGCCGCTCAGCTCGTCGCCGCTGAGGTAGTCCTCATTGACGGCGTGGAGGATGTCCACGTCGGCCTGGTGCTTGGCGGCCGCCTCGCCCCACCAGAAGTGCTGCACATCGCCGGTGCGGGCGTAGAGGAGGAAGAAGGCATGGGCGGGATCGTACTCGCCGTTGCCCCAGTTGAACTGCCGCTCCCCGAACCAGTCGCCCCAGTTGAGCACCCCGTACTCGCGCTCCACCGAGGTGGCGTCGCGATAGGCCGCGGCACTGCGGAGAGCCACGCGGTCGTAGTCCCAGCCCTCCGGCCTGCCCGCCGGGATGATATCACCGAAGGCCCCGCTGGCCGTCATGTAGGACGGGTCGGCCACGGCCATCAGGGGGCGGTTCACCGCGGTGCAGAGCTCCTCGGCGCCGGTGGCGAACTGCACGTACCTCCCCTGCGTCCCGGCCTCCTCGAAGCCCAGCCACAGCTCATGCCGCTTGGCCACTCCGGTCTTGAGAAGATAGTCGCGGCCTGAGAACAGGTAGTAGTAGCGCTCCAGGGGCT
>CAZXDD010000169.1:0-4386 GCA_964639415.1 uncultured Armatimonadia bacterium | reverse complement strand
CTGCCCGGCTTCGAGAGCGGGGAACAGACCGAAGGACACCCCCGTCTCATCGACTTCCAGGCTCTTGGGCCACTGCTGCCAGAAATCGCGGGTAACGGCCGCCACGGTCTGGGAGCCGGCGCGCAGCGACATCCACCCGGGAGCCTTCTCCCCCTCGCGGATGTCGCCCAGGCCGGAAAGCACGCAGTGGGTGTCGTCCTGCTGCAACAGGCGAACGGGCTCTTCGGGCTTGCCCGGCGCGAAGCCGCCGATCTCCAGGCGCCCCCGGGGGTCAACGTCCAGGTCCAGGTCCAGCCGCACCTCGCGGATCTTGGTGAACACGCCCTGAGGGTTGTCGTTGAGCACCATGTACTCCAGCTTCAGGAGCGGCAGGCCCGCGAAGGCGTGGATTCTGAGAACGAAGGAGAAGCAACGCTTCCCGCCGACAGCTTGATGCTCGCCCTTGACGGCGACGACGGCCCGCATTGGCCCGCGGCTCTCCACGTCGATCGAGGTACGTCCCGCGGAAGCCGCGAAGCTCCCCGCCGCGGTCCTCACAATCCCCTCGACCTTCGCCGCCGCCTCCACGTACCTGTGGCCCTCCCTGCGCTGGATGCCGCTGATGAGCCCGGGCGCCTCGGGTCGTAGGAAGACCTTCAGCGCCCCGGTATCGATGGTGACGGCGCCGTCCTTGCGCGACACCTTCACGGGGCTGTCGGGAACCGGCGGCTCGCCGCAACGCAGGCGGTAGCGGGCCACGCCCTGGGGCGGCACATCGGCCTGGAAGTCCAGGAGCGCCCACTTGACGCTGCCGTCGGGCCACAGGCACAGGGGCGTCCACTGTAAGGGCACCTCGTTGGCTTCGGCGTCGGTCAGGTGGAGCCGGTCGGTCTTGTTCAGGGCTCCGGCTTTGATGGGTACCCCCGATATGACGGGCCAGGCACTTCGCGCGGCAGCGGTGGGATTGCCGACGGTCAAGGTGACGTCGAGAGCCGACATGCGCTGTCTTCCTTCCTTCTCGCTGTGGCGGTGGAGTGCAGTGACCAAAAGGGACGGCGGCGGCGGCGGCGGCGGGCGGCAAGGCCCGCGCCACAGCGGCAGACGCTACTCCGCGGGCCTGATCTTCACCGCCAAGTCTGTTGCCAGAGCATCCAGGACTATCGGAAGCCTCCCGTCGGTGGACGGGAGCCGCTCCGTCCGGGCCGGCGCCGCCCTCCAGGTGTTCCACCACTGCAGCTCGTACTCGCCATCCGGCAGGCCCAGGACGTCCAGTCGGCACGGGTCGACCTGTCCCACCTCGCCGTGCCCCGCATGGTTCGACCAGCTACTACTGCTGTTCTGCAGCCACAGGACGCTCACATCCTCGGACTGCATGCCTGCCACCAGGAGGTTCGGCCTGTCCTCGACCTTGCAGCCGGTGAAGGTGTAGCGGTTCACGCGGATCCAGTCCTTGCCGAAGTTCTCCAGCCGGATGGTGTGCGTGCCCGCCGGCACCTGGAGGACGACGTCCTCATCGTACGTCGTCTCCCACAGGTCCCATGTGTCACGGTAGACGCTGCTCTGGCCCAGGCCCTCGGCGCAGGGGAAGTCGCGCTCCAGCACCTGCTCGCCATCCAGCCAGATCCGGAGCAGGCCAGAGTTGGAGACATTGTGCACGTGGGCGATGAACCGGCCGGGCTGAGGATAGGTGACGGTGAAGGTCGGCGGATTCTTGAGGTCTCGGTGCCCCTGCCCCTGCAGGAGCTGCTGAGGGTTCCCCTCGGCCGGCGTTCCGTCGGGGAGCAGCTCGAACTCGCTATGCTCCGGCCTGCCCCAGCGCTCGGTGGGCAGGATGACGGCATCGCGGGTATCCGGCGGCCGGTTGGGGTCCAGGTACTCCGGGGGTGAGGTCCTAAGTGGGCGCCACGTCGCCGTTCCGAAGGGCAGGTCGGCGGCGAAGTCCGCGATCGAGGTGAAGTGGAAGTACAGGTCGAGCTTGTCGATGTAGTTCTCATGCCACCAGGGCATCGGTGCGCCGGCGGCCAGACTGCACATACCGGCCCACATGGAGTTGTGCAGACCCCAGCCCTCCGGGTCCTGGTCGGCGCGGAAGCCGTGGCTGCGGATTCCAAACTCTCCGAAGATGTGGGGCTTGTCGAAGGCCTCCCACTGGTGGAGGCAGAAGCGGCGCACCGGCTCGGCGGAGTTGCCGTCGTTGTTGGTGTAAAGGTGCGTCTGGACGATATCGATGTTCTCCAGGGCCCAGAACTCCGGTGGACCGGTGTGGCCCCAGAAGCTGGTGGTGATCAGGTGGTCGAAGGGGTCGATGGAGCGCAGATAGTCGGCCATCTCCCGGTGCCACGGCAACTTGATCGCGTTGGGTGAGTCCGCCCAGCCCTCGAACTCGTTGCCGAACTCCCAGCACAGCACATGGGGGCTGTAACCCCAGCGGGCCACGGTGTAGCGCAGACGCTTGCGGTAGTAGTCTTTGGCCGTCTCGTTGGTGAACCAGTCGGCAACGGTCTCGCAGGGTCCGCCGTTCCTGGCGTTGAAGGGGTTGCGCTCCCAGCCGCCCTCGCGGAAGTCCTGGTGGGTGTCCATGCACATCATGTAGTACAACCCCAGCTCGGCGGCCACATCCAGGCTCAGGTCGATGCGGGCGGCCGCGTCCTGCCGGTACCGGCCCAGCTCATCCATCCACTCGATGCCAAAGCCGTAGGAGCACATCCACCAGCGGTTGTAGTTCTCCCTGGCGGCGGCGAAGCGCCGCATGCCCTCGTCTCCGAGCTGGCCGGAGGTGTGGTAGATGGGCAGGTTGTGGCCGACGGCGAAGTACCCCTTGCCGCTGTCGAAGGCCAGATAGTGCGGATCGACCCGGCTCTTGCGGATGAAGCCATCCGACGCAGCGGCGGTCGCCTCGAAGCTCCCCTCTCCCCCACCGGCCTCCCCGGTGGCATCGCGCAGTGACAAACGCCAGGTGTGGCGGCCCACCTCGGTGGGGGCGAAGCGCACGCACCAGACGCCGTTGCCCTCGGGCGACATGATCTCGGTGCCGTCGGCGATCCGACGGCTCTGCCGGACCATGAAGAACCCCGGCACGGTGATCTCGCGCCCGGAGGGCGTCGTGAAGACGGCGTCGAGAGCCACCTGCTCCGGATCGTAGGGGTTTTGGTAGGTGGCGCCGAGGTCCACGGATAGCTCGAGCTTCTCGTAGAGGGGCACCTGCGTCGCGTTGGGCGTGACGGTGCGGATTGCGAGCGGGTCCTGACTGGGCATGATGACCCCCGGGAAGCGCTCCGGCAGGGCGTCGAAGCCAATGGTGAAGGACGTCTTCGCCGGCTGCCCGACAGAGAAGTCGCCGGGCAGGATGTTCAGCCGCAGGCCGCGGCCCGAGCCGTACGTCTCACGCGAGACCTGTTTGAGATCTACCGGGTCCAGGCAGAGGCTGTAGCCGTCCTGCAGCTCGATCAGAAGCCTGTCCACGCCGCCGTCCTGGGGCGCGCGCACGGTTCCATGCCAGCTCGGGTCGCCCCAGACGCGCTCATCACCCGTGAAGGTGTCGTCGGGGAACACATGCAGCCAGATGCCCGAGGACAGCTTCAACGCATCGGTCTTGTCAAACGTACAGTCTACACGGAGACCCTCCTCCATGGCTGTCATGCAGAGGCTGTAGCCCATGGGGGCGGAGTTGTCCCTGGCCGAGAACTGTCCGCTCATGGCCAGTGCTCCGTCGGGCAGCAGTTCCGGACCGGTCTCCCGGGTCCCCCCCTGTAGGGTCTCGTACTGGTAGTCATCGCGCCACAGGAAGACGAAGAAGCGCACGGTGCGCCCGTCCTGCAGGCCGGCGGTCCACACTCCATCCTTGAAGGACACCACGGCCTTGTCCTGGCGCCAGACGAACCCCTCGCCCTCTGGGGCGATCCCCTGGGCCAGAGCGGTGCATGCGGGCAGCAGCAACAGCGACCACGCCCAACCGGTTCTCATGTCGTCCTCCTTGCCGATCCGCGGTGCCTGTCGCCTGATTAGTTCGACGGCAGTGCGGGGGTACCTCTGCCCCGCCGGTCGCTGTTGTCCTCGTGGCGTGGTACGGGCCCGCGCCCTGCAGAGGCGGGGTACCCCGCGTTCGCGTCGAGACGGCCACGGGAACTCGATGGCTTGGTATTCTGTCCAGTACATTGTCGGTCAAGGACCATCTTCCGGAGGGGGTGACGCGCAATGCTTCGTTCTGTCCGAAGTCAAATGCTCGTTGCGCTGGCGCTGGTGATCTTGGTCGTGGTTGCCGGGGTCTGCCTGGTCTGGGTGGCCCCCGCTCTGGCAGAGACCGTCTTCTACGGCGACGGAACCATGGATGACAAGAAGAGCTTCGGCGGCACCGGGCAGCTCACGATGTTTGATACGGAGGCGGACGCCCGGTGGCTCAACCAGGTC
>CAZXDD010000168.1:0-13266 GCA_964639415.1 uncultured Armatimonadia bacterium | reverse complement strand
TTGCCCGGGGGCGGTTGTCTGTTGCTGCCGGGGGGCCGGTTGTGCTTTGTGTCCCCACCGGCCCCGGGCCGCCTCGGCCCGCTGCGCGGTTTGGCCGACCGCGCAGGACCAGAGATAATCCGACAGCGGGGTGCCCAACCTATCACAGACCTGCACTTCAGAGCCGCCGAGCCCTCTGACCTCCCCCAGATCGCCGAGGTGGCCATGGGGGCGTTTCCGGAGCTGGTCCGGCACTTCCTGCACCGGCCACCGAGGCCGCAGTTGGCCGCCGACATCTTCGCCATCTGCCTGCAGGCAGAGCCCGAGGGCCTACTGGTCGCCGATGACGGTGGCCTGATCGCGGGGTATGTCTTCGCACCCAGGTGGCCGGGGAGGGTGTTCCGCCGCGGCATGCTGCGCGGTAGTGTGTGGCGCATGCTTCTGCGCGGGCTTGCCGGGAGGTACGGCATCTCATGGGCCGAGAGCTTCGCCGGTGTGCATGCGTATCTGGGCATGTGGCATGAGGCGCAAGTCGGGACGCGTCCGGGCGAGGGCCGGATCTTCTCCCTGGGTGTGCACCCTCACCACCGTCGGCGCGGCATCGGGACGGAGCTGGTTCGCCGGGCCTTGCGGTACCTGGAGGCCCGGCAGGCCGTGTCCGCCCGGCTCGAGGTGCGGGCCGAGAACGCCGTGGCCGCCCGAGTCTACCGGCGCCTGGGGTTTCGACCCGATGGCGCCCTGACCGACAGCATGGGACAGTGGATCATCATGCGCAAGAGCCTTGTCTTGCCCCAGGACGAGGTACCATGAGAGAAGGATCGCCCGGCGCGCAACCCTTGCTTCCCACGGTCCAACTGGGGCCGCACCGCGTCTCCCGTCTGCTGATCGGCGGGAACCCGTTCAGCGGCAACTCCCATTACTCCGGCGGGATGGATGAGGCGTTCCTGGACCATTTCACCAACGAGCAGATCGTGCGGACGCTGTTGGATTGCGAGCGTCACGGGCTCAGCGCCATGCAGTCCCGGGCCGACCGACACATCATGCGCGTCCTGCGCGAGTACCGCAACCGCGGGGGCGCCATGCACTGGATCGCCCAGACGGCCAGCGAGCTTGCGGACCTGCACGGCAACATCCGGCAGGCCGCCGCGTGCGGAGCCATCGCCATCTACCACCACGGCAGCCGCACCGACGCCCTCTGGCAGCAGGGGCGGATTGACGAGATCAAGGAGCTTCTCGGCACCATGCGTGACTGCGGCGTCCAGGTCGGAGTGGGCACGCACCTTCCGGAGGTCGTGGAGTACTGCCGGGAGCATTCGTGGGATGTGGACTTCTACCTGACCTGCCTGTACCGCCTGGGCAGCGGTCGGGGCAGCGGCCCGATCGCCGAAAGGCGGACGGAGGCGGAACGGTTCGACGATGCGGACCGCGAGGCCATGTGCCGGGTGATCCGGGCCACGGACAGGCCCTGCCTCGCCTTCAAGGTGCTGGCCGCGAGCCGCAAGTGTGCCTCGCCCCAGAGCGTGCGGGCGGCCTTCGAGTATGCGCTGTCCCATATCAAACCCACGGACGCGGTGATCGTGGGCATGTGCCAGAAAGACTGCGACCAGGTGGCGATGAATGCGCGGATTGTGCGCGATCTGACGAGCCTCGCCACACCCGAAGGGAGCCATACACCATGAAGCCGACCTACATCCTGTACCTCGGCCTGGCGGGGCTGGCCCTGCCGCTGTGGGCTCAGACCGTGCGGATCACCGAAGACTTCTCCGCCTACCCCGACGGTGCCGATGGCCATCCGGTCTGGGAGACGGACCTCCTCTCCTGGGAGGTGGTCGGAGGCAAGCTGCAGGCCGGTGGCCCCACGACCATCGCCTACATGGCCCAGCAGCCCCGCTACTCGCGGATCACCGTCGACGCCGTGGTGACGGTGCGGAAGGCGACCGGCACGACCTGGAAGGTCGCGGCGGTCTGTCTGTTCTCCGACCTCGACAACTACTGGCACTTCGCCCTGGCCGAGAAGCCGGATGAGCAGGGCGGTGGGCGGTTCTGCGAGCTGACCGAGATGCGCGAGGGAAGCTGGCTTGCCCAGAGCAATCTGCGGGCCAGGCCGGGCAATAGCAACGATCTGGACTGGGACTATGACACCCCTTACCGTCTGCGCATCCAGATGACGCCCGAGGGCATCGACGGCTACGTCTCGTCCCTCGATGGTGAGCAGATCAAGCACATGGGCTATGAGTTCACGGCGCCGGCCGTCACCGTTGGTCGGCCGGCGCTGCGCGCCGGGGGCTTCCTGGTCGAGTTCGATGACGTGACCGTCGATGCCGAAGCCCCGGTCCCCGATGCCCCGGTGGAAGAGAGAGCCTATCCGCCCCTGGCCGTCGAGGCGTCCGACCTGTTCCAGGCCGAAGCCACCGGCTTTTACCGCACCGAGAAGCGCGGCGACCGCTGGTGGCTGGTGGACCCACAGGGCCGGTGCTTCTATGCCATCGGCACCGACCACTGCCGCTATTCCGGGCACTGGTGCGAGGCGCTGGGCTATGCGCCCTACGGCAGGAACAACGATGCCAAGTGGGACAGTCCCGACGCCTGGGGAGACCGGGCCACCGAGCGCCTGAAGTCGTGGGGGTTCAACCTTCTGGGAGCGGGCAATGGCGCCGAATGCCGGTACAAAGGCCTGGCACACACCGATTTCGTCGCCTTCGGCAGCCGCTTCTCCGAGATCGACGACATCTGCCCCAAGACCACCTGGACCGGCTTCCCCAACGTGTTCTCACCCAGGTGGCCCGGCTATTGCGACCGCGTGGCCCGCCGGCTTTGCACCGAGGCCGCCAATGACCCCTGGCTGTTTGGGTACTTCCTGGACAACGAGCTGGAGTGGTACGGCAAGACCCACACGGAGACGGGGCTGTTTGAGGAGGCCATGCTCAAGCCCGCGGAGCACACCGCCAAGCTCGCGCTGGTGGAGTACCTCAAGGGCAAGTATCCCCAGATCCAGGACTTCAACGCCGCTTGGGGCAGCTCGGTGGAGTCCTATCAGGCCCTGGCGGCGCTGGAGGCTCTGGGCGGCACCAGGCTCGAGGCCGTGAGGGAGGACAAGGTCGGCTTCGTGCGCCTGATCGCCGAGGAGTACTTCAAGCACACGACGGAGGCCATTCGCCGCGCCGATCCCAACCACATGGTGATCGGCTGCCGCTTCGCCGGGAGTGCCCCGGCCGGTATCTGGGACATCTGCGGCAAGTACTGCGACATCGTTTCCTTCAACTCCTATGACATGGTGGACCTAGAGCGCGGGGAGGCCCCCGGCGTGGTAGACCGCTTCGACGGCTTCCACGAGCTGGCCCAAAAGCCCATGATGCTCACCGAGTGGTCGTTCCCCGCGCTGGATGCGGGCCTGCCGTGCAAGCACGGGGCCGGCATGCGCGTGGACACCCAGGAGCAGCGCGCCGAGGCCTTCCGCATCTACCAGGAGATGCTCATCCGCCTGCCCTACATGGTGGGCAGCAACTTCTTCATGTGGGTGGACGAGCCGGCCGAGGGTATCTCGGAGACGTTCCCCGAGGATAGCAACTACGGGCTGGTCGATGTGGATGACAAGCCGTATCCCGAGCTCACGCAGATGGCCACTGGAGTGCACGGGCGCGCCTACGCCATGCACAACGGCGATGACCCGGAGCTGGGGGTGACCGAGGACCTCGTCATCTACAATCGCGGGAGGGCCGCGGCGACCTTCGGTGTGCGCGTCTATGTAGACGGGAAGCCATCGGCAGTCGGCTTCACCCTCGAGCCCGGTGAGGCCAAGCCCCTGGGCGTGGCGCTGCCCGAGGAGCCCGGCGCGCACCTGATCGCCGTGGAGGTTGACCCGGACAAGGAGACGTCGGACGGCCTGCGCTCCGACAACCTGGCCGTGAAGCAGTTCTGGGTACGCGGCGCCGGGCTGCCCGACGGGGTCAAGGGCCCGGCGGCCCTGGTGGCGCTGGCCAACCGGGGCCCGGTGGCGGCCGGCGGCATCGCCGCCGTGGTGCCTCTTGCGGCCCTGCCCGAGGCCCTGCGCAACGCCCCTGCCGGAGACCTGCTGGCCGTGGGGTTAACGGGTGAGCCGGCTCACTGCCAGGTGGTGGGCGAGGATGTGCTCGTGGGGGTCTCCGGTCTGGACCCCTGGGGCTGTCACGCCCTGGTTTTGTGGCGCGGCGAGGCGCCGGTGAGCTTCGGGTCCGAGCTGAAGCTCATCCGCAACCAGGACGCGGAGATCCTGGATAACGGGCGGCTGACTTTGGAGCGCGGGCTGCCGGCCACGGGCAACGTGGCCGATCGTGTCCTGCTGGACGGGACAGTCCTGGGCAGCTACAACCCCCTGGTGTGGCAGGATGTAGACGGTCAGCAGCAGTGGGTGCGGGCCTCCGAGGGCGTCTCGGCCACCTATCACGTTGGGGAAGTCTGTGCCGTGATGGACGTCGTCTCCCGAGGAGGAGAAGGGGAGACGATCACTCTCGTGGATAAGGAGGGCAACCAGGAGCAGCAGCGGGTCCGTCCCGTCCGGTTCGAGGTCGGCCACCGGGTCTTGATGTACCCGGACCGCAACTGGTGCCTGGCGAGACTCAACCACATCACGAACCTCTCCGACCGGGACATGACGCTCAAGGGGTACTTCTTCTACCTCAACGGGATGATTGGCGGCGACCCCGCCGGTGACGTGCCCGAAGGCCCAGAGGATGTGCCCATGTACTATGCTCTGGCAGGCGGCACCTGGGTGGATGAGCAGGTCGGCATGGTGTACGGGGGGCTGCCCACCGATGATGTGGTGGCGGGCCGCTTCTGGCTGGACTCGGGCGGTGGTCAGCACCCGGACCTGCGCCGTCAGTTGCCCATCCCGCTGACGATCAAGGCCGGGGAGACCTACACCGACGAGGCCCAGCCCTGGGTACTGATCTTCGGCGGTCGCCGCGAGGAGACCTCGAGCAAGGCCCTCAAAGCAACGGCCAGGGCGATCGGGGCGGTGAAGGCCACGGTGGAGGAAGCCAGGTAGCCCGTCGGCCCGGACGGCAGGGCCTTCGCCGGCCCCAGGGGAGTTCGAGGGGTGGGAGCCACGGGGACAAAGGACAGGAGCCGTGTTGTGGCGGCCGTCGATGAAGCGGAGGCGGTGGGGGAGAGGGCGCGTCGACGGCCGCCAACGACGCCGGCAGGCTGCCCGCGCGGGGACCCGGAGCTTCGCCCTACGCTCCGGCGGCTTCCAGGGGCATCCAGGTGGGGGTGCGTTCCGGTATCCGCACGTCGATGTAGGCCGCCTTGGCCTGCCGGCGCCTGAGATGCTGCTCGATCACGGCCGCCACCAGCACCTTGCGCTTAAGGTTATCCGGGCCTCCGAGCTTGACCTCGAGGCCTGCGGGAGTACGCAGCTTGTAGTCGTAGCGGGTGCTCATATCGAGGCGGAAGGCCGTGCCCAGAGCCGCCTCCGTGGCGCCGTCCAGGCACTGCACGACCTCCTCCACCAGGTCTCTACTGCAACGGCGGCCCACTACCAGGCTTCTCGTGGAGGGGGCTGTGACCACCGGGATACTGGGTGGCGGGGTGCTGCTGCGGAACAGGAGCACCCCCTCGCGATCGGCCACGATGACGCCGCCTTCGGCCACTATGGCGAAAGCGGGCTTCCTCGGGGCGACCCTGACCAGGACCCCATGCGGAAGCTGGCGTTCCACCTTGACGGCGCCCACCCGTGAGCAGGTGAGCACGTCGCGGCGGATGGGCGAGAGGCGAAGCCAGAAGGTCCCGGTGCCCGCGGGGAGTTCAATGGCCTGCGCCACTTCCTGGGCCAGGCCGAGGTCGGGGGAGTAGACCACGACCTGTCTGAGGCGCACGGCATCGGATACCGAGAGGCCGAGCAGGAAAGAGACCACCGCCATAGCCAGGAGGCCGGCACCGACGAAGGTGGCGCGACGCCTCCGATTCAGTGGTTGCTGTGGCACGGCGTGGTGGGGACCTGTACTCAGCCCGTCCCACGTCATCGAGGTTGCCTCCCGGCTCCGATACGTACGGCGTTGGGCGGTCCCGGGCCGCGGCCTTGCTACTCGAGGCCGTCGGCGAGTTGGTGGGCCACCTTGTACACGTCCCCGGCGCCGATGGTGATCACCATGTCGCCCTCTTGGACAAGCGGCAGGAGCTGTCCGGCCACATCGTCCTTGTCCTCAATCAGCAGCAACTGCTTGTCCGGTTCGTTTCGCCGCACCTCGTCATACAGCCTGGACACGTGGAAGTCCTCCAGACCGTCTGCCCGGGGCTGGTAGATGCCGGTGAGCACGACGATGTCTGCATCGGCAAACGCGCCACCGAACTCGGTGAGGAGGTCTCGGGTGCGGCTGCGCAGATGAGGCTGGAAGACGGCGATGATGCGGCCGTCGCCGGCCGCCCGAGCCGTGTGGAGCGTGGCCCGCACCTCCGTGGGGTGGTGGGCGTAGTCATCGATAATGCGGACGCCCCTGACGGTGGCGATCGGCTGGAACCTTCGGCCCACCGGGCGGTATTCGGCCAACGCCGCGCAGGCCTCGGACAGATCCAGGCCGCTCCCCAGCGCGCACCCCAGGGCCCCCAGTGCGTTGAGGACGTTGTGGTCTCCCAGCACCGGCAGGCTGACCTGCGCCACGGCCGACCCCCGGCAGACGAACTGGAACGCGGTGCGGTCGGGGCCGTGGCGGACATCCCGGGCCTGCAGATCGGCGGGAGTCTCCAGCCCGTACGAGATGGGCTTCGCAGGCGAAGCCGACGCGATCGAGTGCACCGTCTCGTAATCCGAGTTGTAGACCACGAAGCCTGCAGGGTCGGCGATGGCGGCAAAGCCCTGGAACGCCGCCAGCAGCCGCTCCCAGGTGCCGTGCTGATCGAGGTGGTCGGGCTCGATGCTACTGATCACCTGCGAGCAGCCCTCGTAACGCAGGAAGCTGCCGTCGCTCTCGCAGGCCTCGAAGATCACATGGGGGCCGGAGCCGATGTGGTAGTTGCCACCCAACAGCGGCGCCTCGGCGCCGACGAACACGGTGGGGTCCACCCCGGCGTGGGCGAATACCGTGGCGGCCATCGCGGTCGTGGTCGACTTGCCGTGCGTGCCCGTGATCGCGATGGCCCTGTGGCCCCGGCACATCCAGGCCAGTAGTTCCGAGCGGTGATAGATGGGGAGACCCGCCGCCCTGGCGGCGACCATCTCCGGATTGTCGTCGGGAACCGCGGTGGTACGCACCACGAGCTGAGCACCATTGAGATTGGCCGCCGAGTGGCCGACGGTCACCGCCGCACCGGCCTGCCGCAACTTCGCGACGGTTGTGCTGTCAGAGCTATCAGACCCCGAAACGGGGAAACCACGGCTCAGCAGTGCGTGGGCAAGACCGCTCATGCTCACTCCGCCGATGCCTGAGAAGAAGACGTGACTGCCTGGGGCTAGTTCCATCCGGTCGGTAACGCGCTCCCGTCATGCGACGCGCAGCGTGCCCTTGCCGCCCCGTCTGCGCGTGCGCTCGTGTTGGACATCTCTGAACGTCGATTGTACCCCACCCCCGCGGGGCTGGCAAGACAGGCTCGGGCGCGGCACGTGGCGCCGGGCTGTGGGGAGGATCGCGGGTTGGCGGCGACGGCACATCCCGCGGCTCCAGTGCAGCGGCGCGGCCGGCTTTGCGCCTAGCCGGTCCGGGCCACCTCGGCGATGATCTGCGCGATGTCATCGGCCGCCTGCGGACGGGCGACCGCCAGCGCCGCCCGCGACATCTCGGCGAGCCTCTCCGGCGCACCCCTTAGCTGTCCCACCGTCTCTGCCAGTCGGTCCGGCGTCAGCTCGGCGTCCTCGATCAGCACCGCCGCCTTGCTCTCCACCAGTTCGGTCGCATTGAGCCTCTGATGCCCTGCGGCATAGGGATAGGGCACCACGACCGTCGGCACACCCCTGACCGTCATCTCCGCCAGGCCGCTGGCCCCGCCGCGGGTGAGGCACAGGTCCGCCGCCGTCGTGGTGAGCCACGGCTCCTCGCAGAAGGCCATCGCCCGGTAGCGGGGATGGTCGCCGACGCATCGGCGCGCGCGGTACACCGTGTCCTGGTGCTCCGCGGCCCCGGTGAGATGGAGTACGAAGGCCGCCTCATCGGACAAGAGCCTGTCCAAAGCGCCGACGGTGGCGTGGTTCAGCGTGCGGGCGCCCTGGCTTCCCCCGGCCACCAGCAGGACGAAGGCCCCATCCGGTATGCCCAGCGCTTCTCGGGCCTGCTGTGGGGTGGTGGCGAGAAACTCGCGTCGGATCGGTTGTCCGGTGACGGTGGTTTTCGCCCGGGGGAAGTGTGCCGCCGCCGCCTCATAGTGCGTGGTGATGCGGCCGGCCCACGGGGCCAGTAGTCTGTTGGCGCGGTCGGGGAGCGCATCGGAGGCGTGGCACACCGAGGGCAGGCCGGTCCAGGCGGCGGCGAGCGTACCCGCCGCGCCCACGAACCCTCCGGCACCGAACAGCGCATCGGCCCGGAACTCCCGGGCGATGCGGGCGCACAGCGTAGCCCCGCGGAGCACGGCACCCACCGCAGCGACGGCGTCCAGAGACAGGCCGTACGGGAACGGCCGCGCCGGGATCAGACGGTGCGGAAGGCCCTGCTGCTGCAGGATCCGGCTGTCCAGCTTGCCCTCGGCGCCGATGAACAGCACCTCGGCGCCGAGCCTGTCGATCAGGCGCTGAGCCACGGCGACAGAGGGGAACAGGTGGCCGGCGGTGCCGCCACCCATGAGGATTACTTTCACGGTGAGCCGGTCCCTTCTCCGGGCGGTTGCGCGGGGAAGCGCGAGACGGCCAGGACGATTCCGGCCGATGCCATCGAGGCCACCAGACTGCTGCCGCCCGCACTGATGAACGGCAGCGTCAGCCCCGTGCAGGGGATCGAGACCGTGGCCACGCCCAGATGGATCAGCGCCTGAATTCCCATGAGTATGCCGATGCCCACCCCGGTGTGCCACAGGGCCGGGCTGCTGGACTGCTGCGCCAGCTTGAGGGCGCGTGCGGTAAGGGCCCAGAACAGCACGATGACACCCGCGGCTCCCAGCAGGCCCAGTTCGCCACCGATGATGCAGAAGATCGAGTCCGTGTGGCTCGCGGGCAGGGCCGACCACTTCTCCGGGCACAGGCCCAGCCCCAGGCCACCGACCCCGCCTCTGGCCAGGGTCGCACGCATCTGGCAGAGCTGATAGCCCGTGTCCCCGGCGTCCGACTCGGGGTGCAGGAAGATCAGTATCCTTTGCCAGCGCACGGGAGACCGCATGGCGACGAGGACACCCCCTGATGCCAGGAGCAACGCCAGCCCGGTGAGCAGCGGCAGCGAGACACCGCGGGCAAAGAGCATGGCCAGCGTGACGCTCACGACCAGCAGCGCCATGCCCAGGTCTTCCTGAATTGCCAGAGCGCCACACATCAGCGCCAGCATCAGTAGGGTGCCTGTGAGCATCCGGCGCCGGGCCCGTCGCGTCTCCGCCGCCTGCGAGAGGATCCCCGCCAGAATCAGCACATGCAGGACCTTGGTGAACTCACTGGGCTGCAGCTTGTTGCCCCCCGGCAGCCGCAGCCAGCAATGCGACCCCCCCGCCGGATCCGCCAGGGGTCCCCAGCGGCACAGGAGCATGGCCACCAACCCCAGCGCGAAGACCCCCAGGAGCCACGGCGACCGCACCCAGCGCTGGGGGCGGACGTAACTGGCCAGCACCATCACCACCAGACCCACCACCAGGAACAGGGCCTGCCTCTTCAGGTGGTGAAGTCCCGCAGCACCCAGGTTCCTGCCTCCGTCGAAGAAGGTCGCCGAGAACACGAACACGATGCCGATGGAAGCCGCGATCAGCACGAGGCGGGTGTAGCGCCAGTCCGCGGGACCTCGCGGTGCCTGAACGTCCTCGTCCGGCAACAGACGCGGCAAGGCGGTATCCGCCGCCATTGAGTCCACCTCGCTTCGTGTTTCGCCCACGCGACGCCGGAATCCGCAGACGTCCGCAGGCGTCGGTGTTGTCCGTAGCAGGCCTCCGCGGCCATTCGCGGGACCGACCCGGCGCGGCCGCCGGGAGAATCGCGCCGACCGAGGCCGTCAGGCGCGCTGTGCACCCAGGGACCGCACCGCCAGAGCGAAGACCTCGCCCCGGCGGGCATAGCTCTCGAACATGTCCAGCGAGGAGCAGGCCGGGCACAGGGCGACGGTGTCGCCCGGCTGGGCCAGGCCAAAGGCCAACTGCACCGCCTCCTGCATCGACGCCACCCGGTGGCACAAGGCGGCCACACCCACCGCGGCCTCGATACGGGCGGCGCACTCACCCATCAGGATCACGGCCTTGGCCCGAGAGGCCAAGGCGGCGCCGAACTCGTCGAAGTCCGTATCCTTCTCCTTGCCTCCGGCGATCACGATCGTCGGTCCGGCGATCCCGCTCAGGTCGGCGATGGCCGAGGCCGGATTGGTGGCCTTGGAGTCATCCACGAACGTCACGCCCTCGACCGTGGCCACGGGCGTCATCAGGTGTGGGGCCGGCTCGTAGGCCGCCAGCGCGGGACCGATCCGCTCCGGGTCCACACCACAGACCAGGGCGGCCAGACCGGCGGCCAGGAAGTTGCCCAGGTGGTGACGGCCCTGCAGGGGGAGCCGCTCGCGATGCGCTACCGTCACGGCCTCCCGGCCCGGAAGCTGCAGCACCAAAGCTCCGTCCTCCAGGCGGCCGTTGGCGCCGGGGTCATCCAGGGCCACCCGCAGAACCTGCGCCTGCAGTCCGTCGGCCATGGCCGACACCCTCGCATCGTCCACGCACAGGATGGCGAAGTCGCGCGCGGTCTGGTTGCGGAAGATCAGGCGCTTGGCCGCGGCGTAGGCCTCGAAGTCCGGGTACCTCTCCAGATGGTCCTCGGTGATATTGAGCAGGACCGCGACATGCGGGTGAAAATGGACGGTTGTCTCGAGCTGAAAGCTGCTGATCTCGGCAACCACCAGATCCAGTTGGGCGGAGCGGTCCATCTGGCCGATCAGCGGGAGACCGATATTGCCGGCCACCGTGCTTGCGATGCCCGCCGCGGAGAGCATCGCGCCCAGAGAGGTGACGGTCGTGCCCTTGCCGCAGGTTCCCGTCACCGCGCAGATCGGGGCCTCGCAGAAGCGGTAGGCCAGCTCCACCTCGCCGATGACCTCGACTCCGGCGGCCCACGCCTGACAAAGGAGCGGGACATCCGTGGGGACGCCGGGACTGACGACCATCAGGTCGATGGGGGGGAGGTCGGTGAGCGTGCCGTAGGGCGCGGCCACGAAGGCCGCGCGCGAGAGGGCGTCGCGTGAGTCCTGCCGAAGGCCGTCCACAGGCCTAGAGTCGAGGGCGACCACGGTGGCACCGTGGTCGGCGAGAAAGCGCACGCAGGCCGCTCCGGTCCGTGCCAGGCCCAGCACGCCCACGGTGCGGCCGCGCAAGCGACGATCGCCCGAGTACATCGATCCTGCGTCTAGTCCCATCGGTGTCTTCACCCGTGCCCCGGCGCCGTGAGCACCGGGCTAATGAATGGTGCCGCCGGTGGCCCAGAGCAGTGCAACGGCGACGACCGCCGCCACCAGCCCGGCGGCCCAGAACCGGCCGACCACCTGTGTCTCCCGCAGACCGGCCAGCTCGAAATGATGGTGCAACGGCGCCATGCGGAAGATGCGCCTGCCCGTGCTTTGGAAACTGACAACCTGCAGGATGACGGACAGCGCCTCGGCCACGAGCACCGCGGCGATGATGGCGAAGCAGAACTCCAGCCGCGCCGCGACGGCCACGGCCGAGAGAGCGGCGCCGAGGCCCAGGCTGCCGACATCGCCCATCCAGACCTTGGCGGGCTTGGCGTTGAGGATCAGAAACCCTCCCGCCGCGCCGGACAGCGCCACCGCCAAGACGGCCAGGTCGCCCGCGCCGGTGAGCACCGTCACCGCACACAGGGCCAGACCGGCGATGACGGTCAGGCCTGAGAGCAGGCCGTCCAGGCCGTCGGTGAGATTGGCCGCATTGGAGCCGCCCACCATGGTGCCGATGGCGATGACGGCGGCCGCCGGCAACCACCAGCCCCCGGTGCCCCAGCCCGACGCGAGCCCGTCGGCCCCGGCGCCCCACTGTAGGCCGACGAACAGGCCGGCGCCGAACAGGATCTCCAGTGCAATGCGGTACCGCGCCTTGATCCCCCGAGACTTGCGGTCTCCCAGCTTCTGCACGTCATCGGCGAGCCCCACGAGAGCGAAGGCCAGTGAGGCCGCGACGCAGAACACTACGCGCGCGGTGAGGTGGCCGGTGAGCGCGGCCGCCGCGAGTGCTACGGTGTAGAGCGCGGCCAGCATGGCCGTACCGCCCATCGAGGGGGTGCCGGCCTTCTGAAGGTGGCTCTCGGGCACGTCTTCGCGCACGTGCTGTCTGCCCGCCAGACGACGGAGCGCCGGCAGCGCAAGGGCAGTTGCAGCGGCGCTCACCAGCACCGCCGCCACGAAGATCGCCGTCAGCCAAAGCGGGCTAGGCACCCTCTACCAGCCCCCTTACCACGCGCTCCAGGGCCACGGCGCGAGAGGCCTTCACCAGCACCGTATCACCGGGTTCCAGGACGCCGTCCAGCAGCTCCAGCGCTTCCTCAGCGGTCTCGACCGCATTGGCCTGGATCCCCAGGGCTTCGGCCTCCTCGGCGGCCCAGGCCGCCAACGGCCCCACCGTCAGGAGCCACTCCACTCCCGCCTTCACGGCCCGGCTCCCGATCTGGCGATGCGCCCTCTCGGCCGCCGAGCCCAGCTCCAGCATGTCGCCGAACACGAACACCTTGCGCCCCGTGCACTGGGCCAGCATCTGCAGGGCCGCCGGGGTCGAGGTGGGACTGGCATTGTAGGTGTCGTTGATGACGGTGAAGCCCCCCGGCGCCTGCAGAACCTCCGATCGCATGTCCGAGCCCAAGTAGCCCTCAAGGCCCGCCACGATCTCGTCCACCGAGATCCCGGCCGCGTATGCGGCGGCGGCGGCGCCCAGGGCGTTGGCTACGTTGTGCATCCCGGGCACTGCGAGCTTGACATGCCTGGCGGTCTGTGCCACATGCAACTGGAAAGACGCCGGCTGCACTCCCGTCGCCTGGACGCGCGTCGCGGTGACGTGGAAGGCCACCTCCTCCGGCGCAGCGCCGGTTCCGAACGAGGCCACCGGGCACGGACACATCTCCCGGAGCAGGCCGAAGAAGAAGTCATCGGCGTTGAGCACCGCCACGCCGTCCAGATCGGAAGAGCACACGTCTGAACTCCAGTCACCGCTCATTAT
>CAZXDD010000167.1:11143-13268 GCA_964639415.1 uncultured Armatimonadia bacterium | reverse complement strand
ACGGCGGTGGCAACGGCGGGGGTGACGGCGGGGGTGACGGCGGGGGTGACGGCGGAACGGCGACGGCGGGGGTGACGGCGGGACGGCGACGGCGGGACGGCGACGGCGGGGGTGACGGCGGGGGTGACGGCGGGGGTGACGGCGGGACGGCGACGGCAGGTGACGGCGGGACGGTGACGGCGGGACGGTGACGGCGGGAGTGACGGCGGGGGTGACGGCGGGACGGCGACGGCAGGTAACGGCGGGAGTGACGGCGGGACGGCGACGGCGGGGGTGACGGCGGGAGTGACGGCGGGTAACGGCCGGGGTGACGACGGGGAGGGAGGCCGGCTATGGCGCACACGGGAGACACGAGTACATGAGCCGAGCTTCGCTGCTGGGGGCCATACTCATCATCGCCGGAGGCGCCACCGTGACGGCAGCCGAGGTCCGAGTCGACTGGCACCACGTCCTGTCCACCAAAGGCTCCACGCGGGCCACGGCATACGCAGCCAGCAACAAGGTCATCACCATCGGCACCAGGACCCATGTGGCATGGCTCGATGCCCTGTCGGACACGATGATCTCTACGCTTGACCACCAGACGGGACAGTGGTCCGGGCCCGTGCTGATAGGCTCCGGACTGGACAACCACGGGGGCCCCGCGCTGTGCGCGGACTCCAGGGGCTATCTGCACGTGGCCTTCGGGCCCCACCACGGGCCACTGCAGTACGCGGTGTCGGCGCGTCCCAATGACGCCTCGGAGTGGGTGCAGATGCCCCCCTTCGGCGACACGGCCACCTATCCGGCCCTGGTCTGCGGAGCGGACAACACGCTGTACTGCACCTACAGAGGCCTCAAGTCGCCCTGGAAACTGGTGTTCCAGAAGCTCCCGCCGGGCGGGGAGTGGAGCGAGCCGATGGCCCTGGTGGACGCGAGCGTCAAGGACGGCTACACGCAGTACGGCAACCCGCTGTGCCTGGCTCCCGACGGCACCCTCCACGTGGCATTCCACGTCTACGACCTGCACCCGGCGGCGGGCAAGGCCGTCGGACACCTGCAGTCCGCCGATGGCGGCGAGAACTGGACGCTGGCCGACGGCACTCCGGTGGCTCTCCCCTACACCCCGCAGCAGCCCGGCTGGATCGTGCGGGGGCCGGAGCTGGACATGAGGGTGGGCGGGATCGACTGCGACCCCGACGGCCACCCGTACCTGACCGTGAGCACTTACAAGCCCGCTCCGGCCACGGCGGACCTCTGGCGCTTCGTCGGTGACGGCTGGCAGAAGGTGGAGCTCTCGCCGGTGCTGCGCAATGCCGGCGCCGGACCGGCCTGCCTCATGGGCCCGCTATGCTTCGACGATCAAGGACGTCTGCATGTCGCCATCGAGGCCAGTCGCGACGGCGCCTGGGGCGGCGCCACCAGCGAGACCTACCTCCTGCTCTCCGCCGACCGCGGCGACACCTTCGCAGTCCTCCCCATCTCGGTGCCGGATGCGGGAGCGGCGAACTGGCTGGCAAACATCGAGCGGCACACCGGCCACAACAGGGTCGCCGGTCCGGTAATCCAGTACACCCACGGCGTCGCCGGCGAGGGTTGTACTCCGCAGGATGTAACGGAGGTCTATGCCGTCCGAGTGCTGGTAGGCGATTGAGGCCAGCAGAGCGAACGGAGGGTCTCCAGGCCCCGGCGGCGGCCTCCCCAGTCTCCCCACAGGCGGGGGGAGGCACGCTGGGGCGCCTCCCTGCGGCATGAACGGAGCCGGAGGCGAGAACGCCGTTGCCGTCGCCACCCCCCGCCCGCCTACCGCCCCTGGTCTACCGTCATCCTCTGTACGAGGAACTCCTCGAAGGCTTCCTGATCGCGCCAGGAGATGGCGCAGCTCACCGGTTTGCCCGCCTCGTCGACCCGAGTGTAGCCGTCATCGGTCACCCGCAGCCCGACCCGCTCCATGTTCAGCAGCTCCTCGGAGAAGGCCAGATACACCGCCACAGTGTCAAATAGCGTGGAGCTTCTCTCTTCGGCGCCGGCGCCGTTGTCGGAGAGGAACATCACCAGCGTATTCTTCTCCCGCCCGATCTGCTTGACCTTCTCCAGGATTGCGCCGACCGCCCGGTCCATCGAATCGACCTGGGCGGCATAGGCT
>CAZXDD010000167.1:5156-11133 GCA_964639415.1 uncultured Armatimonadia bacterium | reverse complement strand
GCCACAGTGTCAAATAGCGTGGAGCTTCTCTCAACGGCGCCGGCGCCGTGCTGGGCCGCCCAGATGCGGTAGTTGTCCATCAGTGCCTGCGCCAACGGGGTCCGGCAGTCGCGCACACGCTTGTACCGCTCACCATCAAGCACGATCAGGCCGCAGGTGTCCACAGGCGTGATGGTCACATCCCACGGCGCCTCGAAGGCGGCCCGGCATGAGGCCGGGTCGGCACGGACGTTCCACTCGGCGGAGACCTCCGCCGCGCCGCCGTAGCCCTTGTGGACGCTCCCATGCATGCCCACGAACCGCGCGTTTGACGCGATCGCCGGCTCGCGCCGCAGGGCCTCGGCGATGTTGGGCACCGGGCCGATGCACACGAGCGTCACGGGCTCCGGCGACTGCATGATCGTGTCGATCAGGGCCCCCACCCCGTCCTCGTACACGGTGCCCGGATAGGCGGCGAGATCGTAGTCCTCCACCCACTCGGCCTGCCCCCCGGCGGCCGAGGAAGCGCCCTGGAGCCCGACACCCACAGGGATGTCGGTGCGCCCGGCGACCTCAAGCAGCCGGGCGATGATCCTCGCCCGGTAGACCGTATCGCCCGAATCGCTGCACACCAGCCGGATGTCTAACTCCGGGCTGTTGAGCATCATCACCAGGGCCCAGGTGTCGTCGATGTCGTCGCCGATGTCGGTGTCCAGGATCACGGGAATGCGTGGCTCGGTGGGGTTCATCTGCTGACCTCGCTGTGGTAATCGCTCCGGTGGTTCGCTCTCCGCCGCGACCGGGCAGACGCCCGGTCCAAGGCTCAGACAGCCGAGGGCGGAAAGCACGATGAGGGCACGGGAGACTGTTGGCATGGTGGCAAGTTCGCCCGCAGCGGCCGGGCACCTCCCGCGCCGCAGTGCATCGCGACAGGCCAAGACGGAGGCCGGAAGGTCATCGAACCGCGGCGCGGGACGGCCGCGATGCCGACGGAGCGCAAGCCCTGCGAAGGTCTTCGACCGCCCCCGCGGGAACCGCCCGACACACCACCGGGAGGATGCACCATGCCCTACCCGGCACGGAGGAGTGGTCTCATTGCGCGACATCACTCGCGGCGCGTCCGTCCCCCGACTACTGTGGACGGTTGCACTGCTGTGGCAGATCACGGCCGGGCAGGGAGTGGCCGATATGAACGGTGAACCCGTAGAGCACCTCGGAGACCTGTTGGGCGAGCGTCTGCTCTTGCACACCCAGGCCTGGGGGCTGTTGGGGGTAGATACCGCCACCCACGCCCAGGGCAGGACGCCGCACAGGCTGCGGATCGGCGATATCACCTACGAACGGGGACTGGGCACCCACGCCACCGGAGACATCGTGCTCATGCTGGACGGCGAGTACGCCACATTCGAGGCCCAGGTCGGTGTACTGTGGCAGGATGGGGGCGTGGGGAGCGTGGTGTTTCAGGTCTACGTGGATGACGAGAAGCGGTTTGACAGTGGGGTAATGCGGGAGACCGATGCGGCCATGCCGATCCGAGTGGATGTCGCCGGGGCCCAGTTGCTGCGTCTGACCGTCACCGACGCCGGCGACGGAATCACCTGTGATTGTGCCAACTGGGCGGAGGCAAGGCTCACCCGGGCCGATCGAGCCGTCCAGGCTCGGCAGATGCGCCTGGACATGGCTCCCTTCGCCACAGTGGCCACATGGGACCCTGAACGTATGGATGGTGCCCGGGCCGGCCGCGTCCAGGAGTTCGCGCCCGAGGACGTCTACCTCCACACCGAGCTTGTCCCGAATGCCGACGGCGTCTACGAGGTCCCCGCCGGCACCGGCGGTGGCTGTATCGGTCTGCAGTGGGTGGAGCGGCGCCTGCTCAAGGAGCTGGAGATCGAGTTTGTCTCGACCCCGCCGGACCCGCAGGATTTGGAACTGCAGCGCTGGGTCGGCGAGTCCTGGTGGCAAGGGGAATGGCGGCCCGCGGCGGCCGAGCTGCAGATAGAGGGCGAAAGGTGGCGCTACACGCTGTCCTGGGCCGGCACGCCGGCGGAGCAGCCCAAGACCAGCCAGAAGATACGCTGGGTCTTCTCCGGCTCCGCGTCTCCTCCAAAGGTGCGGTCGATGGCGGCCTACACCCGCTCGGTCTGGGCCACCACCGACCTGCGCCTGGAAAGCGAGGGCCTCGGCGCCGAAGACCCGGTCACCGTGGGCATCTACAACGGAGCCTTCGTCGCCGCCGATAGCGCCACATCTCTCACGCCGCTGCAGTGGGCCGCGTCGGCGCCACCGGCCGTGCAGGTGGCCTACTCCCGCGGAATGCCGCTCAAGTCCGACCGCACGGTGCTGCGCTGCCGCGTGCCCCGGAGGGATGGCTCGGGGGAGCTCACCTTCGCCGTGGCCATCGAGGATGTGCTCAAGTCCGGTTGCGTCTGGGTCCCCGCAGCCGGGCTGTACGTCACCACGGCGGACAACCCCCAGACCCTCGCCGGGCACCGGCAGACCCTGGAGGGGCAACGCACCATCCGCGAGCGAGTCGCCGAGATGCCGGACCAGACCTTCGCAAGCGCCATGGAGCGCGTGCACAACCCCGTGCAGGACCTGGGGCCGATGCTGGTCTCCCTGGCCTGCGATAACCACAAGTTCCAGGTCCAGCGCGAGGGCGCGATCCAGTTCAGCACCCGGCCGGACGACCCGCGCAGCGGCGTCGTGGACTATCCCGTGGAGTTACGGCCGCAGTTCGCGGGCGGCGAGGCCACGGGGCTCAGCCGCCGGCTCTACGGCGACTGGCTCCCCGTCCCTGAGATCACCCTTGCTCACGGCGCGGTGACCTACCGTCAGCGGACCTACGTCGTGTCCCTGGACGAGACCGCCGATCCGGCCCTGCCCCGGTGGCTCAGCCGTCGGCCGGCGTGTGTCGCGGACTTCACCATTCACAACACGGGGCAGGTGCCCGCCGACGCCTCCCTGCGCCTGGATGTCGCCGCCGACCGCACGGAGGGCCGGGCTGCAACGCTGCAGGCGGTCGAGGGCGGCGTGAGCGCGAGCGATGCCGGACGCCTGCTGGTCTTCATCGATACCGGCGGGACCGCAGGGCTGGTGCCGGCCACGGATGCAGGAGCGATCACCCTGTCCGGCGAGCTGCCGGCCGGTGCATCCGCTACCATTCGCGCCTGGCTTCCGGCATGGGAGCTTGGGCCAACGGACTCGGCGCCCCTGAGGACGAACGCCGACCTCCAGGCGCGCGTGGAGAGCTACTGGAAGAGCCTGCTTGCCGAGGGTGCCGAAGTCGAGTTGCCCGACCCGCTGCTCCAAAGCATCATCCAGGCTTCCAGAGTGCATTGCCTGCTGGCGGCCCGCAGTGAGGGCGACGGCGCCCGGATCTCGCCCTGGATCGGCTCGGACCGCTACGGGCCCCTGGAGAGTGAGGCCAATTCGATCGTCCTGGGAATGGACTACCTGGGCCACGAGGAATTCAGCCGCCGCAGCCTGGACTTCTTCGTGGGCCGCTACAACCCGGCGGGCTACCTCACTACCGGCTACACGCTCATGGGCACCGGCTGGCATCTGTGGACCCTGGCCGAGCACGTGCGCTTGACGGGTGACGAGGCGTGGCTTGGGGAGCTGGCGCCAAAGGTGGCGGGCCTGTGCGAATGGATCGCGGCACAGCGTGAGAAGACCAGGCGCCTGCGCCCGGATGGCGAGAAACAGACCAACTACGGCCTGATGCCACCGGGTGTCGTGGCCGACTGGGGCATGTATGCCAACAGGTTCTACATGGACGGCCACTTCTGCGCCGGTCTGCTGGAGGCTTCCGAGGCGCTGTCCCGCGTCGGCCATCCGGAGGCGTCGAGGCTGCAGGCCGTGGCCGCCGAGTACAGAGCAGAGCTCAGCAGAGCCTACCAATGGACTCAGGCCAATACTCCGGTCCGGCAACGGCTGGACGGCACCTGGGCCCCCGGAGCTCCCGGAATGACCTACTGCTTCGGGACCGTGGGCGAGTTCTTCCCCGGGGAGGACTGGGGCAGGACCTGGGCCGGTGACGTGGAGATCGGTCCCCACCATCTCGCCGCCCTGGGCCTGATGGAAGCAGGCGACGCCGCAGTGGACTGGATGATGGACGAGCTGGAGGACATCTGGTGCCTCCACAGCGGCCTGGGCGACTATCCCGGCGAGAAGAGCCAACAGGACTGGTTCACCCTCGGAGGCTTCGCCAAGGTCCAGCCCTACTACGCCCGGATGTGCGACGTCTACGCCCGGCGCGATGAGGTCAGAAGCTTCATCCGCTCTTACTTCAACGCCATCCCCAGCCTGGTGAGTCTGGAGAACCTGTCCTTCTGGGAGCATTTCCACAACATCGGGGGCTGGAACAAGACCCACGAGACCGGGGCGTTCCTGCAGCAGACTCGGCGGATGCTGGTGGACGAGCGAGGGTCGGAGCTGTGGCTGGCGCCCTTCGTCACGAGCGAGTGGCTCAAGGACGGCCTGCAGGTCTCGCTGAAGCGGGCTCCCACACGCTTTGGCCCGGTGAGCTACCGTATCCGTTCCTCGGCGGCGCAGGGCACCATCGAGGCCGAGATTGACCCTCCGACCCGCACCGCGCCGGCGGCGATCGTCCTGCGTCTCCGCCACCCGGAGGGCAGGCCCATGCGGCGGGTGATGGTGAACGACGAGGAATGGGATCAGTTCGACCCCCAGAGCGAGACCATCCGCCTGCAGGCCGGGGCTGAGCCGCTGCGGGTCAAGGCGGAGTTCTGAGACGTAGGTCGCCCGTGCGCAGCGAGGCGCCTGGAGGCGATGGCCCCGACCGGTCGGCGAGGCCGCTCACCGACCGGTCGCCCGTGCCCGCGGTCCTCCAAGACCGCAACGTGAGCCTCCCTCTCCACGCCGGGACCCACAACCCCGACCGGAGACCCCCGTGCCCGCGGTCCTCCAAGACCGCAAGGTCAGCCCCTCGCCCCTCTCCTGAGCGGCCCTACCGCGCAGGCGGCTCGCGAAGACGCCGAGGGGGGCCGGGGGTGAGGCTTCCTCAGTGCCGTCCGCCTTCGGCCGCGTACCGCAGGAGGTTCACCAACAGCCGGTCGGCCACGGGATGCCCCAGGTTCTCGCGGATCAGGAGCGTATTGAGGACGAGCCGCCCGTGGCCGAAGGGGTACACGGCCACCAACAGTCCCGAGGAGTACCCCAAAGCGACGTTGTTCGCGCCTGCAACGGCCTCGGCAGGGGGCTCCTGTCCCGCAAATGCAGTGTCCGGCACGATCTCTCGGTAGTAGGCGTAGTCCATCAGGCCACCCGCCGGCAATCCATCGAAGATGGGATGGGTCTTGGCCCACTCGTCCTTGTGGTACAGCCAGGCGGGCAGTCCGACCAGGTCGCCCTTCTCCGCCAGAGGCAGCCGGCGGGTGGCGCTGTCGCCCTCACGGAAGACCTCCGGGCACAGGAAGACCGCGGTGGCCCCGCCCGCCACGCGCTCGGCCAGGTTCTCCCAGACGGTGGCATCCCCCGCACCGGCGGCGCGGCCGCTGGCCAGGATCACATCGCCCATTGCCGGCCCGGCCTCCGCAAGCGGCCGCACCGTCACCCCGTGCTCGGTCAGCCAGGAGGCCAGTTGTGCGTCGTCCCCCCACAGGATCACCTCCGACGGTGCCTGCGGCACAGCGGCGCGATCGGTGGCCCACAAGCCTGCCTCGCCCCCCGTCGCGGCCCCGCCGGCCTCGAAAGCGGCCAAGAATCGGTACTCTCCCGCCGGGCCGTCGATTCTAAGCTCCCGCTCCAGCACCGGGAGCGCGAAGGGCGGCTCCTGTCCATTGCCCACGGAGGGGATCCGCACCGTCACGCTCTCGTCCAGCAACCTGGCCATGCCCGGTCCCACCACCTGCACGCGCACGGCATACTCCCCCGGGGCCAGCACATCCTCGTTGGCCAGCACGGCCCGCAGCCGCACGGTCTCGCCCAGGTACACCTGCACCGGCTCACAAAACAGGCACAGCCGCAACGGGACCAG
>CAZXDD010000167.1:0-5146 GCA_964639415.1 uncultured Armatimonadia bacterium | reverse complement strand
CCAGCGTACCGGGCTTGAGCTCGCGGAAGGTGGAGAACAGGCCCTCCCCGCTCATGCCCTGATCCACGGTGCCCGTGAGACTGTAGGCCACGAGGTAGGGGTTGGCGCGCAGGGCGTTGAGGCCCAGCAGGCGCTGTCCGGCCATCTTCTCTACGCCGGCGGCGAAGAAGTCCTCGGGGCGGGCGAAGCACTCAGCCATCCGCCAGCGCTCCCAGTCGCGGAGGAAGTCGTCCAGGCTCGCCCGGTAGAACCGGGCATCCTCCAGCTCCGTCTTCCCCAGACGCTCGTAGTGTCTGGCAACCCGGCACAGGTCCACGCCACTGCCGATGCCGTACTCCGAGATGAAGAGCGGCTTGTCTCCGGCACCCATGGTCTGAAGCTGCTCGATCGTGGCCGCGGTGTGCGGAACCCGCGGGTAGGGATGGCGGTCGCCGAGTACCGGCTCCCACTCGGTGGATCCCGGGTTGCTCAGGGCGCCGAAGCGATCGGTTTCGCCCAGCCCCTCGGCCACCGCGTACGGCGCGAAGGTGGCGGCAGCCGGCCGAGGGCCGGAGGCGAGCATCCCGAAGCTCCACGGAGCGCCGATGGCCCCTGCCGCGTCGATGTGGGCCCGGGGGCCGTCCTCGACTCCGCCGGCCGAGCGGACGGTCACCTCCAGCCCCGTCGAATCGGCCCCGTGGCTGCCATTGCCCCATCCCACCACGAAATCCAGCGTATCGCCGGCCGCCACCTCCAGGCCCTGCTCGCAGATGCACTCATTGCCGCGCCCCTCGAGGTTCAGCAGCTCCGAGAACACCGCCGTGGCATTGTGCAGCACATGTACATCCACCGTGGCCTGCTGCGCGATACCCCGGAAGACCGCCGAGACGGCGTACTCCCCGGGCTGCGGAGCAGTCCAGCGGATCGCGCTGTACTCGCCATCGGGGCCGGGGTGGAAGGCCATCTGCCCCGGCGGCCAGGCGATGCCCAGGCCGCTGAGAGGATGATCTTTGGGGTTGAAGCTTACATTGGGGTCCGGCCCGGCTTGGGTCCGCCACAGGCGTAGGCCGGCCATCTGACCGGCATCCGGAAGGTCCCAGCGGCCGGAGTTGAGCATCACCATCCGGGTGTCGTCCAGCTCCCGCACCAGGGGCAGGCACGCCGCCGCGTGGCGGAACACCGGACCATCGGGGGTCTCGTTCAGAAGCCCCCAGATGACGAGGGAGGGGTGGTTGCGGTCGCGCCGGATCATCTCCGCCAGCGAACGGTCGAAACGCTCGGCCATGTGCGGCGAGTCCTCCAGACACCAGCTCCCATAGTGCTCCTCATACACCAGCAGTCCGATCTCGTCGCACAGGTCGAGCTGGGCCTCCGTGGCCACCCCGGCGATGAACCGTATCGCGTTGAACCCCATGACCTTCACATTCAGCAGGTCGCGGCGCAGCATGTCCGGGTCTGGAGGGAACTGCAGGCCCACGGGGCAGTGGTTGCCCGTGTGCGAGCAGCGCAGAAGCAGGCGCTTGCCGTTGAGGCGGAAGTACCCCCGCTCGAAGGTGAAGCGCCGAAAACCGCAGCGGACCGAGGTCTCGTCCAGGTCCGCGGAGCCCTCGGCCTGGATCTGTGCGCTGATGCGGTACAGATACGGATCATTGAGCTGCCATAGACGGGGCTCGGGGATAGTGAGCTCGGCCGCAAGCAAGCTCTCTCCGGTGGGTACCTCCCGTGCCGTGTGGGTGGAGGCCAGCGTATGCCCCGCGGCGGCCGGCCCGGCCGTGAGCTGGACCTGAGCCGTCACCTGCGGACCGACGTTGTGCACCGTGGCCTGCACCGCAATCCGGCCGGTCTCTGGGTCCGGGCGGGCAAGCAGATCCGTGAGGCGCACGCCGGGCGCCATGACGAGTTGTACCGAGCCCACGATGCCCCCGTGGTTGTACGAGCCGCCGCCGCTATACGGGACAACCTTGTTCCGCGCCGGCGTCTCGCGCAGGACGTAGCCGTCGATGGGCTCATTGGTTGGATTGAGCACCCGCACGGCGACGATGTTCTCCTCCCCCTGCCTGCAGGCATCGGTGATGTCCAGTGTAAACGGACACTCGCCGCCCTCATGCCCGCCCACGGGCCGCCCATTCACCCAGACCTGGGCCAGGTAGTCCACGGCCTCGAACCGTAGCAGCACCCGGCCGCCGATATGCGGGCTCGCGGGGCAGTCAAACCGGCGCCAGTACCAGGCGACCCCGTGGTACTCGGGGAAGGCCTCCTGGATGATCCAGGGCACCCGGGCCGCCACGGCCTGCGGCACAGCACCGTATTGCCACCCCTCGTCACGGCCAACGTTCTGAGCATCCACGGCCAGCAGCCATTCGCCATCCAGCGACAGGATCATGGGGGGCCCTCCCTGGGCATGGGCAATGGATAGGCAGAGCAGCGCGATGATTGTCCGGAGGAGGATGTGCGGGGCGGCGGGCGTCATGAAGAGCACCTCCGGGGCGAGCTTTGGCGGCGAGAGCGTGTGACACGACGGACGGCAGTTCGTCATCGGGCCGCCCTCGGCCTGCGGGAGGCGAGGTCATCCCGGCTCTCACGGCGAAATCTGTCGCCATTGGAAGATGCCGTCCCACGCGAATAAGGAGTGTTCGTCTTGACCCACCGAGTTCTACTCACCACCGCCACAGCCCTCCTGGCAGGCCTCTGCCTCGCGGCCCCACCGAAGGTGGCCGTCGTCTACAGTTCCTGGCCCGACGGGAATGCTTCCTTCTCCGCTGAGTGGGATGACGCACTGGCCCATCTCGGCTGGGCCACCGAGAAGTTCGAGAACACGCAGATCGCCACACTGGCCGACCGCCTGGCTCAGTTTGACCTCGTCATCGCCGCCAGTGTCGCCAATTACGAACATCCTCAGGACATGACGCCCTATCGCGAGCAGTGGCTCGCCTTCCTGGACCGTGGTGGCTGCCTGCTGGTCACCGACGCCAGCTATGGCACGGCGCTGGATCAGTGGGTGAACACCTTCGGCCCCGAGTACAGGCTGACGACGACCGCCTGCATCGCGCACCGTGAGGGCACCCCCGAGTCCCGGGAGGTCGTGGTGGCGCCCGCCGCGATCACCACGGTGCCCAACGACCTGGCGCCGATCCTCCGCGAGCGCGGCTTCTGGGCCCATATCGACAGTTGGCCGGAGGGTTGGGAGTCGACGGTCACCTGCAAGGACGAGAAGAGCCTGCTGCTGTCGCGTCGCGTTGGGAAGGGGCTGCTGGTGGTGACCAGCTACTTCTCCTTCAAGGGCCAGACCGCCGCCGGCTCGGCGCTGCTTGAAAACGCCTGGTTCACCACGGCCTCGGGCCGCTCAGGCATTGGCCTCACATCGGTTCAGTTCGGTCGCCCCCGGCCGGGCGCGGACACCGCCACAGTGGGCATCCGCAACCTCACCGACGACGAGCTGTCGCTCACCGCGCGCGTGGATGTAGCCCGGGCCGAGGAGACGCCCCGCACCGGGGAGCCGCAGCAGGCCACCATCCCCGCCGGGGAGACGGCCGAGCTGGCGCTGCCCTACGTCATCGAGGGGCGCGGCAGGATCAGCGCGAACCTCGTCATCGCCGATGCGGAGGGCAACACCCTCTGGGAGGTGCCGCGCAGGATCGACGTCCCGCCTGCCGTGACGGTGACTGTCAAGCGCAAGCATCTGCACCCGATGGCGCCAGCCGGCGGCAGCGCAAGCTCCACAGGCTACACCGTGGCCCCACAGGTAGCCGCCACGATTGCCTTCGCCCCCGATGCCGACGCGGAGGGCAAGCCACTCTCGTGGTCCTGGGCCATCGACGACGGCGAGCAGACCGTGCTGGAGCTGGACGAGACCCATCGCGGCGCCCTGGCCGCCGACATCGCCGACCTTCCCCAGGGTGAGCACAGGCTGACGGTGCGGCTCTTGGACGGTGACCGGGAGCTCGGCCGCACGGACTCCTCGTTCTTCTGGCACGAGGCCCCGCGCTGGGCCTGCCGCGAGGACGGAGTCTATCTCCACGACGGTGAGCCCTTCTTCCCCTTCGGCTTCTACCACGTCTCCCAGGCCTATGACATCCCGCACCGGACCAAGATGGTGCAGGACATCGGAGCCGCCGGGTTCAACTGCGCCCACACCCGCATCATGAACATCGACGAGTACCAGCCATTCCTCGATGAGTGCGAGAAGCTGGGGGTCTACATCATCACCGAGTTCACCGCCCCGATGTTCGAGACCATCGAGCGCTACCGCGGCCACCCCGCGGTGATGGGCTGGAACCCGGGTGACGAGCCGGACGGCCAGGGCGTCTCGCCGGAGACGATGTTCGACCTGTACGACCGCTTCAAACAGCTTGACCCGGACCATCTCGTGTACACGGTGAGCTGCGTGCCCGCGCGCTACAAGGACTACGCCCGGGGCACGGACATCCTCGCCCCCGACCCCTATCCGATCCCCAACGGCCCCGTCACGGACGTCTACAAGCTCCTCAAGCAGGCCGGGATCGAGGCGGCTAAGTACGACACCAGCCTGCTGGGCGTCTTGCAGTGCTTCGGCGGCTACGGCGGCTGGAAGCGGGCGCCCAACGCCCTGGAGCTGCGGTCCATGACCTACCTCGCTTTGCTGGCACGGGTCCGGGGAATCATCTACTACACCTACGGCGATGGCGGCTGGCTGGTGACCGACAATCCGGAGCAGTGGGAGGCGTCCAAGGCTCTGGTACCGGAGATCGAGCTCCTGGCACCCGCGCTGATGGACGGCGAGTTCCAGTTGCTCTCCGAGGGCGAAGGCGACATCTACGCGGGAAGCTGGGACTACCAGGGCGATAAGTACGTGGTGGTGGCCAACGGCGCCTCGGAGGCCAGGGCGTTTGACCTGGAGACGGCGGGCGATGGCATGGAGGCCCTCTTCCCCACTCCGGGCGAGGCCGAGCTGGCAGGCGGAAGGCTGAAGGGTCGGCTCGACGCGCTGGGAGTAGGTGTGTTCGGGGTACAGTAGCGCCGAAGGCAGGAGGACGGCAACGGCGGGGAGCGGTCAACGGCGCCCCGGCCCTACGGGGCTGGGGCGCCGTCGATGTCGTTCGCGTCCCTCGTTGACGCCGTCCGAGCGGCCAACGTCGGCGGGCTGGAGACTCAGATTATGCATGAACGCATTGATGCCACATCCCGCCGC
>CAZXDD010000166.1:0-13364 GCA_964639415.1 uncultured Armatimonadia bacterium | reverse complement strand
GCCGCCGTGCATCAACTGCGCGGCGACGTGTGCGGCGAGCAGACCTTCACTCCCTTCGAGCAGGCCCTGGAGGCCGGCCAGAGCATCCACACCGCCCCCGTCGGCGGCCGCTCGTCCAATGGGGCGTGGCCGTTTTACAACCTGGAGTATGATGAGGAGGGGCTCCTCGTCGCCATCGGCTGGTCCGGTCAGTGGCAAAGCAATCTGGACCGCAGCGCCGCGGGTCCCACGCGCCTGCAGGCCGGCATGGAGCTGACGCATCTGAAGCTGCATCCCGGTGAGTCGATCCGGTCGCCCAGGATGCTCCTGCTCTCCTGGCGCGGCGACCGCCTCGCCGCCCACAATCAGCTCCGGCGGCTGCTACTTCACCACTATGTTCCCCAGATCGACGGTCGACCGGCCCGCCTGCCCATCGCCTCCCAGTGCTTCGACCGCTATAGCTGGACGGTGCCGCAGTGGGCCACGGAGGCGGGGCAGATCGAGGCCGTCCGGCGCGCCGCCGAGTTCGGCTGCGACACCCACTGGCTGGATGCCGCCTGGTTCCCGGGGGCCTTCCCCAACGGCGTCGGCAACTGGAGCCCGAAGCCCGAGGAGTTCCCCAATGGCCTTGCTCCGGTCGGACAGGCCTGCAAGGACCGCGGGCTTAAGTTCGTCCTGTGGTATGAGCCTGAGCGCGTAGCGCCCGGAACCCAGATCGCCCGCGAGCATCCCGAGTTTGTCTTCGGCGGCGAGCAGGGCGGCCTGTTTCGGCTCAACGATCCGGCCGCACGCCGCTGGCTCACCGAGCTTCTGTCGGAGCAGATCGAGCAGTTCGGGATCGGCATCTACCGCAATGACTTCAACATCGACCCGCTGGGGTTCTGGCGCGCCAACGATGAACCCGACCGTCAGGGGATGACGGAGATCCGCTACGTCGAGGGCCACTACGAAATGTGGGACGAGCTGCGCGCCCGGCATCCGGGCCTGCTGATCGACAACTGCGCCAGCGGCGGCCGTCGCATCGACATCGAAACCTGCTCGCGCTCCGTGCCCCTGTGGCGCAGCGACACAAGCTGCTCGCCCGGCCACCCGGACTGGAATCAGTCGCAGACCTACGGCCTGAGCCTCTACATCCCCCTGCACACCGCCTGCGGCTGGACCCCGGAGCCGTATGACTTCCGCAGCTCCGCCACCGGGGGCGCCATCTGCCAGTGGGACTACATGAACCCCGCCTTCCCCACCGAGCTGGCCAAAGCCACCATCGCCGAGGCCAAGGACAGCCAGGCCTACTGGTACGGCGACTTCTACCCGCTGATGAACTGCTCCACCACTCCGGACCACTGGATCGCCTATCAGTTCCATCGCCCGGACCTGGACGCCGGTATCGTCCTGGCCTTCCGCCGGAGCCAATCGGCCTACCCGGCCATCGCCGTCGGTCTCCGGGCGCTGAGGGCCGAGGGACGCTATGAGGTGCAGTTCATCGACGACGAGCGCAATACCGTCACCCGGGAGCTCTCGGGGCAGGAGTTGATGTCCGACTACGAGCTACGCCTGGCCAAGAAGGGGAGCAGTCTGCTGCTGAGGTACCGGGCGGCAAAGTAGGCGTCGTGCGTCTGTGTTTGCGGCGTCCGTGAGGGGGCTGCAGGGCGGGAGGCCTGTCCCTGACGATGGGCCTCCCCCCATCGGGGGCGCCGAATTGGCGCTATTGCCTCCGGGTGACTTCCGCTATTGGGGCGCGCTCCGGCGGGGACAGGCCTTGATATCACCGGGCTTTTGCGGGAGTCACAGGGCCAAACGGAGGGCCGGACCCGCCCGATTGACTTCCGCTATTGCCCGTTGAGCATTGCCGCTTTGGCCTGAGCGACAAGCTCGGCGTGCTCCGGCGCGACCATCCACTGTCGGACACGCTCCTGCCCGCTCGCAGGGAGCACGAATCCCTGCGCCTGCCATTGTCTCAGCCACTGACGGGCCGTGCGCGCCGATACCCCAAACCACACGGAGACATCGCCGGGGGTGAAGCAGAGCGTCTGGCCCGCATCAGGCTCTGCGAGCACCAGGCGGCTCAGCACCTGCTGCTCCCGTCGCCCTAACTCCTCCCACGGGGCGCGGGCCCGCGGCACCGCGGAACGCAGCCGCTCGGCTCGCTTGGAAACACGCATCGCAGCCGTGGACATGGTCTCCACGAAGTATGACAACCAGGGGGTGAGGTCGGGATCGTTGCGGCCAAGGTAGTAGTCGGCGTCCAACCCCATCCGCAGGCTCTCGTAGTAGCGTCGCAGGTCGCTGAAGTACTCTTCTTCCATCGAGAGGAACCCCCGCATCCGGTAGCCGCTGAGCCATAGCTCGGCCGTGGCCAACGCACGCGCCGTGCGCCCATTGCCGTCGGCGAAGGGGTGGATCGTGACGAGCCGATACGCCAGAATGCCGGCGCGGATCGGCCCCGGAAGTTGCGCGGCCGCGGTCGACCCACGCCAGGCGGCAAGGGCGGCCATCAGCTCCGGTACGTCGGCGGGTGCCGGAGGGCCGTAGTCGATGGCCCCTGTCGCCGCGTCCACTACCGGACACTCCTCAGTCCGGTAGTCACTCATCTCGCCACGCCGCCCGCGACCTCGGACGATGATGATCCGGTGCAGGCGCCGCAGGAACTCCTCGCTGATCCCGGAGCCCTCGGCCGTCTGCCTTTCCAGCCACTCCAGCGCCGTCCAGTAGTTGCGCACCTCCTGAAGTTGCTGCCGCCCCGTCCGGTCTGCCAGCGCGATGCCGTGAGCTACAGTCTCCAGACGCACCGTGTTGCCCTCGATGGCCGTGGAGAAACGCGTCGAGCGTCGTTGTGCATCGTGCTTGAGCACGAAGGCAGCGGCGGGTGGCAGCGGCAGCACGTCCACCAGCCGACACGCACCCTCGATCTGCATGAGATGCCCGACCATCTCGTGAGTGTACGAGAACCTCGGCTCGTACTTCATCTCGGCAGCGGGCATGGCGGTCGCCCTCACTCCCTCGTCAGTTTCCACACATCCGGGAACATGTTGTTCCCCGCCACCATCCACAGCGCCCCGTCGTGGACGAACACGCTGGCGGCGTGCCGCACCGCCCACGGCGTGTCGGCAAGCTCGTACCAGTTCACCCCGTCGGCGCTGTACCACACGTCATTTCGGTTCGCCTGGTTCCAACCCTCCAGCACCCACATGCGATCATCGAATGCGGCCACATCGTGGTACTGCCGGGGGTGCCACGGTGCCGCCTGCGAGACGCAGTCCCAGTGGACCCCGTCCGCCGAGCTCCACACATCATTGTAGAACAACCGCTCCGGCCGGGTCGGAGTATCATACGTCCCGCCTCCGAGCACCCACATGCGGTCGTGGTGCACCACGCTGCCCCCGATCATCCCCCGCTGCGGCCAGCCGGCATGCTCGGTCACCCGCGTCCAGTTGGCTCCGTCCGCCGAGCACCACACGTCGTCGTAGTACACCTGCTCGGCGGGAGCAAACTGTGGCAGCGTCTGTCCGCCCATGACCCAGATCTTGCCCGCGAAGGCCACCGTATGGTGCAGGACCCTCTCGGCCCATGGCACGCGCTCGCAGACGAGGTCCCAGTTGACACCGTCGGCGCTGCTCCAGACATCGTTCTGATAGTGCCGGCCGATGCAGTCGCCGCCCACGACCCACATGCGGCCGTCGTGCACCACGTAACCGGCGGTGTGCCGACCCTCCCACGGGGCCTGGGCCACCTCCTCGGTCCACTCCAGACCGTCTGTGGAAGACCACACCTCGCTATTGCAGATGGCGGGGAAGTTCACCTTGTCCCCGGGGTTCCAGCCACCCAGCAGCCACATGCGGCCGTTGAAGCTGAGCGCACCGGCCCCGTCCCGACCGGCGAACGCCGCCTTCTCAGTCACGCACGTCCATCGGTACCGCGCTTCCTGCGATCCGGTGACCTTCACCGTCGCTTCGGCTTTCATCTTCGGGTCCTCCCTGGCGGCGACTGCAATGGTGCACTCTCCGTTCGGCGCCGGCGGGACCTTCAGCACGTAGCTGTGGAGCAGGTCCGGCGCCGATGGTAGGGCGTGGGTCGAGGCCTCGTGCCAGGTCCGTCGACCATCCACCGACACAACCAGGTCCAACTCGGCCACCTCAGGCGCGGCGCGCCACACGACGCGGTGCAGGCTGCCTTCGGCCCACACATCTCGCCCACCGGGCGACACCAGTGTCACACCGGGCTCGGTCTGCTGTCCGGTGGCCCCGGAGCAGGCCACGAGTACGGCCACAACGGCCGCGAGGAACGGGTGCGCGCGCTTCATCCATCGCCTCCCAAAGTGGCATAGCCGTCCGCCATGGAGGATACTTCGGCACTGCGCCACGAGCCCCCTTCGTGCAACAATTGCCGCGGAGGCAGGACTGTACGGCATTGTGGGGGAATCTTGGGATTGCGCAAGAGGCCAAGAACCCACTCGACCGGGCCACTTCCGGCGAAGAGGAGGCCCACAGCCCATGCAGGTCAGTCTTTTCACCCCGGAGCAGTTCGAGAAGCTCGCGCAGCAGGTCGTGGAGGTGCTGGGCACGGTGGGGCTGCTCGTCGGCCATGAGACCGTACGCATCATGGCACGCGAGGCCGGCTGTCATGAGTCGGCGCAGGGCCGCACCCTGTTTTCGCCCCCGCAGATTCAGGGCAATACCGCCCGGCTTCGTGAGACGCATGACCCTTCCGCCGCGCAGCCGGCCTCCCTGCACCCCAGAGGGCCGTTCCAGACGGCCTTCGGCAATCTCGTCCCCAACATCCACGACTACTCTTCGCGCCGCGCCGTGGCCGGCGACACCGGCGCCTTCCGGCGCCTGGTGCGCTTCGCACACTCCGAGCCGCGGGTGAGCGCCATCTCCATTCCACTCGCGCGCAACGATGTGGCGCCGGAGCTGGAGCAGCTCGACGCCGTCGCCCAGATCGCCGAGCTCACCGACAAGCCCATCGGCCCGGTGGATGCAATGGACGCGGAGGCCGTGCCCTTCCTTGCCCGCATGGGCGAGGTGCTTGGGCACCAGCCGGGGCTCTTCGTGGGCCACTGCAACTGCATCAACCCGCCCCTGCGTCTGGAGGCCCGCACGGCCGAGATCATGCTCCGGCGTGCGGCCTACCATGCCCCCGCGATGATGACCACGCTGACCCGCATCGCCGGAACGGGCCCGGTGGACGTCTGGGGCTGTGTGGTCTTGGGGGCCGCCGAGATCGTGGCCGGGCAGATCATTGCCGGGATCATCGATCAGGAGGCCGGGCTCCTGGGGTACGCGGCGAGCACGCAACTGGACATGCGCAGCGGCGGGGTCAGTGGGTCCACGCCCCAAACCACCCAGGTCGATGCCGGGATCTGTCAGCTCATCGCGCGGCACTTCGGCGGCGGCACCGCCGTGGGCGGCCGCGGGTACGTCGGTGCCAAACGCCCCGGCCTGCAGGCGGTCTTCGAGCGCTTTGCCAAAGCGGCGGGCTACGCAGCCTTCGTGGACCGCGGCCTGCTCAGCTATCCCGGCACCGGCAACCTCGACAACGGCGGCGCCATGAGCCCGGAACAGTACCTCCTGGATCTGGAGATCATGGAGGGCCTGGACCAGCTCTGGAGCAGCCCGGTCGACCGATCAGACGACGACACCCCGGAGCGCATCCGTGAGGGTGTGCTGGACGAGGGCGGAGACTTCCTGGGCATGTGCCATACGTTGCAGCAGTTCCGGGAGGAAGCCTGGGAGCCCAGGTACTTCACTCGCGACGCGGCGACGGCCGATGAAGCCGCCATCCTCGAGGCCTGTCACGAGCAGTACCTCGAGACTCTGAAGGCGTACGAACCCGCCGGCCACCCCGAGGACATCGTCCGGGAGCTCCGCGCGATACACCAGGAGGCGGCGAGGTGGTTTTTGGACAACGCGTAGCGTCCTTGCGCTCGGCGGAGCCGGGTACGGTTCCCCCCCTACTCCCGGAATGCCCGACCCACGCCCTCTGCAGGTTCCCCTGCCCGCCTGGTCGAATGGTTCAGTACCCTATGCATCGCAGAAGGTGGTGTCCTGCATGAGAAGCTCACTGAACCTGTCCGGCACCTGGCGGGTTACCTGGACCGAAGGCCTGCACGGCCGACCCGAGCACGCCGCCGCCGAGGTCACCGATGACGCCCGGTACATCGACGTCCCCGTGCCCTGCGAGCTGCACCGCGCCCTGACCGATCAGGGCATCATCGCCGACCCCAACGTCGGGACCGGAAGCCTCAGCGCTCGCTGGGTCGAAGAGCAGCTCTGGTCGTACCGCACGGAGTTCGAGGCCCCCGCCGAGGCGCTCTCCCGGCCGGCATCACTGTGCTTCGACCGGCTTGACTTGGGCTGCACCATCCTCCTCAATGGCGAAGAGATCGGCCGCCATAGCACCGCCCATCGCCCCTGTCGGATCGACGTTACCGGACGGCTCAGGCCCGGCAGAAACCTGCTCACCGTGTGCATCGAAAGCGGCCTTTATGACACCGCCGAGAGGGAGGGCAAGGCCTACAACACGGCTATCGAGACCCTGCTCAACAAGCGGCAGTGGATGCGCAAGGCCCAGTATCAGGCGGGCTGGGACTGGAACCCGCGGCTGATCAATGTCGGCATCACCGGGGATGTGCGCCTGGAGTACGGCGATGAGCCCTGGATCGATCAGCTCGTGGTGCTCCCCACACTCAGCGCCGACCACGGGAGCGCCCGCCTGCTGGTGCGCGCTTTCGTGGTGAACCCGGCGGAGCGCGAGTGGAGCGCCACCTTCCAGGCGGTGGCCGCGGTGGCCGAGGAGGGGCACGTGCATCGGGCAGAGACGGAGGTCACCCTCCCGCCCGGCGAGACCTGCGCGGAGGCGACCATCGAGGTGTCCGACCCGCAACTGTGGTGGCCCGTCGGCCACGGCTCGCAGACGCTGTACAGCGTGGCTGCGTTGCTGCAGATAGAGGGCGAGATGGTGGCAGAGCGCAAGACCCGCACCGGCATTCGCAGCGTCAAGATCGACCGCAGCCCCCACCCGGAGACGGGCGAGCACTTCATCATCGTGGTCAACGGGCGCCGGATCTTCTGCAAGGGCGGCAACTGGGTCCCTGCGGACATGATGGTGGCGGGCATCCCCGGCGAGCGCTACCGCGACCTGGTCAAGCTCGCCGTGGACGCCAACTTCAACATGCTCCGCGCCTGGGGCGGCGGGGTCTATGTGGGTGATGACCTGCTTTCGTGGTGCGACGAGGCCGGTGTCCTCGTCTGGCACGACCTGGCCTTCGCCTGCTCCAAGTACCCCGCCGACGATCCGGCGTTCATGGCCGAGGTGCGTCGTGAGATCACCTGGAACGTCCGGGACATGGCGAGCCACCCCTCGCTGGTGGTGTGGTGCGGCAATAACGAGCTGGAGTGGGGTGCCTGGGCGTGGGGCTACGACCAGTCCGGTCGGGCCCTGCCCGACTACAGTCTGTACCACCACGTGATCCCGGTGATTCTCAAGCAGGAGGACCCCTCCCGGCCGTACTGGCCCAGCTCACCCCACTCGCCCGACCACGTCTTCCCCAATGACCCCACCGTAGGCGACCAGCACCCGTGGTCGGTCACGCTGGGCGAGTTCGGGGTGGACTTCTGGCACTACCGCGACTTCGTGGACCGCTTCCCCAATGAGGGCGGCGTGCTGGGGGCCAGCTCCCCGGCTACATTGCGACAGTGTCTGGGCGACGCCTACGCGTTCAGGTCCTTGGCCTGGGAGCACCACGACAATGCCGCCAACTTCTGGCGCGGCGAGCAGTGCATCACCTACGAGGCGGTGCGTTTCTGGCTCGGCCTGGACGCGGCGCAGATGGAGCTGGAGCAATACGTGTTCGCCAGCGCTCTTCTGCAGGCGGAGGGGCTCCGCGAGTACATCGACAACTACCGGAGGCGGATGTACACCTGCTCCTCGGCGATCTTCTGGATGTACAACGACTCCTGGCCCGTCACGCACGGCTGGACCATCGTGGACTACTATCTGCGGAAGAAGCTCTCGTACCACCCGGTGCGGCGTGCTTTCCGGCCGGTGACCGTCGTGGTGGCGCGGGATGGCGATGAGGTTGGGGTCTACGGGGTCAACGACGGTCCGCAGGACTGGGAGGGTGTGCTGCGTTTCGGCGTCTTTGCTTTCGCCGGCGGCACCCCGCTGGAGGAGACCACAGTGGTGCGGCTTTCGGCCAACAGCTCGACGCTACTGGCTCGGCTCCCCCTCGAGCGCTGGCGCAAGCTGGGCCTCGAGACCCATGGGGCGTTCGGGGTGCTGCTGGCGGATGGGCGGCCGGTGGCGCAGCACCGGCTCTTGCTGGAACGCTTCTCTAACCTGAGACTGAAGGATGCCGAGGTGAAGGTAGAGGTGATTGCCGGCGAGGCCCGGTTTCGCTCGGACGTCTTCGTCTGGGGTCTCTGCCTGGACCTGGACGGAGAGTCGCCCGTGGCCGACGACGCCTTCGACCTGCTGCCGGGGGTGGAGTACGTGGTGCCGTGGGAGGCCTCGCTGGGGGTCCCGAGGTTGCGGCACACGGGCAATGAGCTGGTGCTCGGGAAGTGAGACGGGCCGGGAGCGGCAAGGGCAACGTCTCACCACGTAGATCGGCGCGGGCGCTCCGCAGGACAGGGAGAGCACAAAGTCACACGGCGAACAGCCCAGAGGATGGGCTTGGGTCAGGCGCCGTCTGGCCATTGATGCCGTCTTCCGTACTCCCCCTCCTCCCGTCCGCGCCGCCGTCTGGCGCGGTAAGGGAGAGGGGGTCGGGGGGTGAGGCGCCGTTGGCCCTTGACTCGCAGACCCGCAGACTCTCCCCGGCACATCCGGCTTCTCAGGTGGCGTGTCCGCCGTACTCCCCCTCCTCCCGTCCGCGCCGCCGTCTGGCGCGGTAAGGGAGAGGGGGTCGGGGGGTGAGGCGCCGTTGGCCCTTGACTCGCAGACCCGCAGACTCTCCCCGGCACATCCGGCTTCTCAGGTGGCGTGTCCGCCGTACTCCCCCTCCTCCCGTCCGCGCCGCCGTCTGGCGCGGTAAGGGAGAGGGGGTCGGGGGGTGAGGCGCCGTTGGCCGTTGACGCCGTCAGCCGCTGACTCGCGACTCGCGACCCGCAGACTCGCCGACTCTCCCCAGCACGTCCAGCTTCTCAGGTGCCGTATCCAGCGTGGCCGGGCTGCCCTGGCTGACCACGAAGCGCGGCCCGGCGGCGGCGTACTGACGGGCCACGTCGGCGGCAATCTGCGCCTCGGAGCCGTCGCGCAGCAGGACCGCGTCGGTGTTCCCAAACAGCAGTCTGTCGGGCCCGAGGGTCTCGCGGATCTGCCCCAGATCGATGGTGAAGCCCTTCTTTGATTCCTCGAAGGCCAGGGCGTCCGCGGGCAGTTGGGCCAGGTACTCGAGCCGTCCCTCGACGCTCCCGCAGTAGTAGTAGACCACCCGGAAGCCCATGCCCTTGAGGCCCGCCAGCAGGTCGCGGGTTGGAGGCAGGGCGTGTCGACGGTAGTGGGGGACCGAGATCAGGTCCGCCCCGGAGAGGCATTCCTCGACGAACATGCAGGATACTCCCGCGTGGCGGAGCGCAGCGGCGACGGCCAGCAGACGCTGCAGGTCGGCCTGCGCCCAGGCATCCACGAGGTCGGGGCGCTCGCGCAGCCCCGTCATGAGGCCGACGAACCCCAGACGCGAGTAGCAGTGCCAGAAGGGTGCGCCCGTGGAGCCGTACAGCAGGAAGCGGTCGGCGAAGCGCGACATGGCCCGGGTGGTGTACTCCAGGGCGCCGCTGTCGGCGATGGCGGCCACCGAGGGAGGTGGCTCAGCGGCCGGCGAAAGCCCGGGGTCGGGCGGCTCCCCTTCGCACTCCCACAGGTCGCCGTGACGGTTGTCGAAGGGGGCCAGGAGGTCGGTGGGTTCGCCACCGTCGGGAGGGTACCACAGGCATTGGTGCGGTCCCGGCCGCGCCCTGCAGCCGTCGACGGCGGCACGGCCGGGACCCAGCTCGATGGGCAGCCAGGCCGGGGGATGATGAAAGACCGACAGCGACCTGTCCAGCGCCTCCAGGCGTGCCTCGATCTCCTGCTCGAAGGTCGGCCGCAGCTCGGTCTCGCCCGCGGCCATCTCTGAGTAGATCCGGGCCAGATGGCGGCGCCGGCGTGGCTCCAGGTAGAGCTGCAGGTAGATCGGCGCCGCGGGCGGGGGGATCACCGTGTCGCCGGAGAGTGCGGCCAGGAGGCGCGCGGGAGCGGTCATCAGGCGTTCACCTGCGGCGAGTAACCGGGGCGGCGGAGCACCGGCGGGGGGTGCCCGGACTCACGGTTGTGGGTCAGGGCTCTATTCGTACCTCAGAGCCTCGATGGGGTGCAGGAGCGCCGCCTTCTGGGCCGGGTAGATCCCGAAGCCGATGCCCACCGCCGCGGAGAAGGCGAAGGCCAAAAGGATAGAGCCACCGGTGACCATGGTGCGCCAGCCCGCGAGCTTGGAGATCACCACCGCCGCCCCAATCCCCATGGCGGTCCCAAGGAGGCCTCCGACGAGGCAAAGGGTCAGCGACTCGATGACGAACTGCATCAGGATGTCCCGCCGGGTCGCTCCGACGGCCTTCCTGATCCCGATCTCCCGGGTGCGCTCGGTGACCGAGACCAGCATGATGTTCATCACACCGATCCCGCCCACCAGGAGCGACATGGCGGCGATGCTGGCCAGGAGCTTGGTGAAGGTGGCCGAAGTCTCGCTGAAGGTGCTGAGGATCTCAGTCTGCGCCCTGACATTGAAGTCGTCCGGCTTGCCGGGGCGGATTCTGTGCCTGGTTCTCAGCAGTTTCTCGATCTGTCTGGTGGCCTCATCGAGCCTGCCGTTCTTGCCCTGCACGAAGATGCGGTCGACATAGGTCTGCCCGAAGACGCGTCGCATCGCGACGCCGATGGGGATGACGATGATGTCGTCCGGATCGCGGAAGCCACTGCCGTCGCCCTTGGACTGCAGGACCCCGATGACATCAAAGGGGATGTTCTTGACGCGGACTCTCTGGCCGATGGGGTCATTGCGTCCCAGGAGGTTGTCACGGGTAGTGGTTCCCAGCAGGCACACCGCCGCCGAGCCGCGGGCCTCGCGCTCCGAGAAGAACCGGCCGCTCTCCACGGCATGGTTGTTCACCGTCGGATAGCTGGCGGTAGTGCCCACAACCTGGGGATCACCACTGCGATTGGACCACTTGGCCTGGGCCGTGCCACTGACCTGGGGAGCGACCGCGAGCACGTCCTCGCACTTGTCGAGGATCGCGTAGGCGTCCGGGAGCTTCAGCGCGTCGCGGCTGCCCACGCCGCCGAACATCCTGCCCGCCCTGGCCTCTCCGGGCCAGACGGTGAGCAGGTCCGTCCCCATCGACTTGATGCGCTCCTCCACATCCGCACTGGCCCCCCGCCCCATGGCGATCATCGCGATGACCGAGCCGACGCCGATGATGACGCCGAGCATCGTCAGCACGGAGCGCATCTTGTTGGCCCTGATGGCGACCAGCGCGACGATGATGGACTCAAACACGCTCATTGGCCGGCCTCCGGCTCACCGATGGTGAGGCGGTCTGTCACGGGCCGATCGCTCTCGACGATCCCGTCCCGCAGGAACACGATGCGTCGCGTGTGCATGGCCACTTCCTCCCCGTGCGTGACCATCACGATCGTCACCCCGCTGTCGTTGAGGTCCTGCAGCAGCTTGAGGATCCCGATGCCGGTCCTGGTGTCCAGGTTGCCCGTGGGCTCATCCGCCATGATGATGCGGGGGTTGTTCACCAGCGCGCGGGCGATGGCCACCCGCTGCTGCTCACCGCCGGACATCTGGTTGGGCATATTGTGGGCACGGTGCTCCAGACCCACGGTCTTGAGGGCCTCCAGCGCCCTGCGGTGGCGGTCGTGCCCGTTCCGGGAGTACAGCATGGGCAGCTCGACATTGGCAAGCGCGGACGTCCGGCGCAAGAGGTTATAGGCCTGAAAAACGAAGCCCAGCTTCTGGTTGCGCACGGTGGCCAGTTGGCCGTCCGAGAGCTGCGACACATCCACCCCATCGAGGATGTACTTCCCGGAAGTGGGACGGTCCAGGCAGCCCAGACTGTGCATCAGCGTCGACTTGCCGGACCCCGATGGCCCCATGATGCTGACGTACTCGCCCTCTTCCACGCTCAGGCTGATGCCCTTGAGTGCCGTGTACTCTATATCGCCGGTGGTATAGACCTTGACGATGTCCTCCAGCTCGATGACCGCCATGGGTTAGCGCTTTCCGCCCCCCATCTTCATCATCTTCTGCATGGTCCGCTTGGAGTCGTTCTTGCCACCGAAGGGAGACCCTCCGCCGCCGGTTCCGGGCACGATCTCGTCGCCCTCCTTCAGCGGAGGCCCGACTTCGGTCCACTCGAAGTTCGACAGGCCCTTGTCGACCCTGATCTGCTCGGTACCCTCGCCCTTGGGCACCTCGACCACGGTCTGCCCATCCTGCTCGAAGATCGCGTCGGTCGGCACCACGAGGACCCCGTCCTTGCGGGCGATGATGATATTGACCTCCGCCGTCATCCCGGTACGCAGGGCGGGGTCCTGTTGGAGGACTTCGACCCGGACGCGGAAGATGGTGACGTTGTCGATCTCCTCGCCCTTGGGGTAGACCTCCATCACACGGCCCTTGAACTTGCGGTCACGGAAGGTCTCGATCTCGATCTCCGCGTCCTGACCGACCTTGACCTGGCCGATATCGGCCTCGTCCACCTCGGCGAGCACGAACATCCGGCTCTCGTCGGCGAGGGTGACGATGTTGATGCCCTGAGCAACGGAGGAGCGGCCGGAGGTGACGACGGTGCCCTCCTCCACGAACCTGTCGATGACCACGCCGTCGCGCGGAGCGACGACGGTGGTGTAGGCCAGGTTCTTGCGGGCGTTGTCCAGCGCCGCTTCGCTCTTCCTGGCGGCGGCCCGCGCCTGTGCAACCTGCTGAGCGCTGGCGCGGATCTGGGCCGCGTTGGCGCGGGCGACCTGCGTCTGGGCCCGGGCCTCGCCCACACCGGCCTCGGCGGCCCTGAGGTCCTCGACCTTCATCGCGTCCTGGGCCTTCCCGGCCACGGCCGCCTCCAGTGCGGCCTCCGCCTCTTTCAGCGACGCCCTGGCGGCGGCCAGTTCCTCCCTGGCGACAACCACATCGCTGCGGCCTGCATTGGCCTTGTCCAGCGCCGCCTGGGCCTGCTCGATGACCGCCTGGGCCTCGCTGATCTCGGCGGCCTGCCGCTCGCTGAGACTATCCAAAGCGGCCTGGGCCTGGGTGTAGCGGTCCTGAGCGTCCGCGGTGGTCCGCTCGGCGTTCTCCACCTCCTGCAGATCGGAAGAGCGTCGTGTAGGGAAAGAGTGTAGGATAGGGT
>CAZXDD010000165.1:0-13381 GCA_964639415.1 uncultured Armatimonadia bacterium | reverse complement strand
GGCGCAACGCACAAGCACGGTTGTACTACTGGCGGGCGTGCGGGAGAGTCGGGCGGTCGTGCCGACCGCTGACGGGTGAGGGCACGGCGCGCCGGGGGCCCCGCATTTGCGCCGTGGGCGGGCTGAGGCACAGCATCGTCTGCCGTACTCCCCCTCTTCCCGTCTCGCCGGTCGTATCGGCGATTACAGGCGGCTCGAAGAGACGCCGAGAGGCGGGACAGGGGGGTGAGGCGTCGTTGATGTTGCCGCACCCCCCGCCGACCCACAGGAGGCCATCCATGGACTACCCCAGCTTCGATCTGACGGGCAAGAGGGCTCTCGTCACCGGTGCCAGCAAGGGGATCGGCCTTCACGCCGCGCTGTCGCTGGCTCACGCCGGGTGCGACCTGGCCGTCACCGGTCGCGACGAAGAGGGCCTGGCCCAGGTGGCGGCCGGAATCCGCGATCTCGGCCGCCCCGTCCACGTGCTGACGGCCGACCTCGCCGACACCGCGGCCGCCGTCGGCATGGCCCGGGAGGCGGAAAGACTCCTGGACGGTGTGGACATCCTGGTCAACAATGCAGGCCTGTCCTATCCGGAGAGCGCTCTGGAGACCACCGAGACGCACTGGGACACCACTTTGGATGTCAATCTCAAGGCGCCGCTGTTCATCAGTCAGCAGATCGCGCCGGGGATGATCCGGCGGGGCGCCGGCAAGATCATCATGATCTGCTCGAACGCGGGACTGGTGGGGCTCGCCGATCATGCGGCCTACTGCGCCTCTAAGGGCGGGATGATCCAGCTCACCAAGGTGTTGGCCATCGAGTGGGCGCGGCATGGGATCAACGTCAACGCCATCGCCCCCACGGTGATCCTGACGCCCATGGGGCAGCAGGTCTGGGGAGCGCCGGAGAAGCGGGACCCGATGATCGCCAAGATCCCGGCCGGCCGGTTCGGGATGCCTGTGGAGGTCTCGGGGGCCATCCTGTTCCTGGCCTCGGACGCCAGTAGCCTGATGCACGGGGAGACGATGGTGGTGGACGGGGGCTATACCGCGCAGTGAGCGGGCGAGGAGAGAAGAGCGAGACGCCTCACCACGGAGACACGGCTGAAAACGGCAGACGTCTCACCACGGAGACACGGAGAGCACAGAGTCTCACGGAGTACGGCGAGGCGAGTGGCACGGTTGAGAACGGCAAACGTCTCACCACGGAGACACGGCGAAGCGAGTGATGGGAGTCGTCGGGGCCAGGTGGGGCACGGCCGGGAGCGCACTCCGCCGCCGCCGCGAAGTCGTTTCATCCAGACGTGTGCCGTTCTCCGTGGAACTCCGTGCTCTCTGTGTCATGAAGATCGGGCGTGCCCGCCCGATCTGCGTGGTAAGGTGTTGCCGTTCGCCGTCTCTCGTTGCCCGTTCTCGGCCGTTCTCTCACTGCCAGGAGGTCCTCGGGCCCCCTATGTCCTCGGCGACCGCTCCCATGAAGACAACCTCTCCGGGGAGTGTCTGCAAGTATGAGGCCGGGACGAGGGGCGTCACCGGCCCGTGGGTTGCCAGGCGGCCGATGAACCTTTGCCAGCTCATGCCCCCGCCCATGTAGGCATCCAGCCAGAAACTCCGGTAACGGGCACCCAGGATCACGCCCGGGCCCACCGTGTAGGCGCAGGGGAGGACCGAGGACCAGTCCCCGCCGGCGCGGAGCGAGTTGTGCAGCACGCTCATCGGGTGGAGGCGGACGAAAGCCGCATGGGCACCGCGCCACTGCTCCTCGGTGGCGAACTCCTCGGCCAGATGCGGCTCCCAGAAGGCGAAGTGCCCGGACCAGCCGATGCCTCCGTAGACCACATCCGCCCCGCGACCGTCGGAGGCCTCGAGCACCATCTCGTCATAGCGATCGATGTTCCCCGGACCGGGGAAGTGCACGCGCGCCGTGTCAAGGCCGTTTCCCGCGATGCGGTCCAGCAGGGCCGCGCGGGCCGTGGCCTCGAAGCACCACGGCGAGCCCTTGGCGATGGGTGTGCCGTCCTGCTGAGCGTACTCATCCAGGAAGAACAGGCTGCAGTGGTCCAGGCGCGTGCCGGTGGCGACGATCTTCTCCGCCAGCCGCGGGTACTGGCCGACGGGCCCAACGGGAAAGACGCCCGTGAACCTCCGCCCCTGCTCGGCGGCCGTCACGATCCGCTGCAGCATATCCGTTGCCAGGGCGTCGTACAGGTCCGCCGGCTGCTCGATCACGCGGATGGAGAACTGCGGGTGGTGGTGGCTCTCACGCCGCGTCACATCGGCCTTCGCGATGCCGCGTGCCGCGGCGCACGCCGCCTCATCGCGGAAGGGAATCATCGACATCAGGTCCTCGCCCATGGGCTGTGAGGTCATCCTGAATACTCCTTGGCCGGCCTTCTCTCTCCTTGAGCGATTGCCGTTCCCGGTGTTCTTCGTCGCTCTCAGTGTCTCTGTGTTCGGCCGTTCTCCGTGGAACTCCGTGCTCTCTATGTCGCCGTGGTGAGGTGTAGTGGGTCTCAGCCGTTCGCCATGGCCCCCAGCACCCCGGCGATGTCCGTCAGCCACAGGATGAACTCGGCGGTATGGTCCAGACGGATGACCATATTGTCCGCATGGGGATTGCACCACCAGCCCTCGGTGCTCTGCTCGGCGAGCAGGTAGTCGCCGAACTGCAGGGCCGCCTTGGCGGCTCTGCGATCCCCGGTGATCCTGTACAGCACCGCCGCTCCCACGGCTGACTTACCCGAGGCCGGATAGGCGTAACGGTCTTCAGCGCAGCGCATGCTGAACTCCAGCAGGTCCACGGCGGTGGACAGGGCCTGCGCCGAGCCGGTGGCGGTGTGTAGGCGGGCGAGGAACAGCATGGCGATGCCGGGGGAGTAGTAGGCCTGCTGGGTCTTCGTGGCATCCACGAAGGGATCATCGTCTCGGGACAGCAGCCGGCCGTCGGGGGACATATTCACGTAGAACCGCAGCGGGTCCGGCTGCTGCCGGACCATCTCGGAGAAGCACTCCGCAGCGCGCCGGACGGCGGCCGTGTGGCCCGTGTACAGGGCCGCCGTGGCCGCCCAGGCCGAGGACACCGGCTCGATGTGGGTGGTGATCTCCGGAGACTGGAAGAAGCCGCCACAGGGCGCCTGCAGAGACAGGATGAACTGCATCACCGGGAAGGAGACATCAAACCGCCCCAGGCGATGAGCGCCCTGACAGATCCAGCTTGTCTTGTACAGCCCGAGGCCCTCATCGAAGCGGCGGAGCCGCCCTGAGGGCTGCAGGTCGGTGGCCGCGATCCAGTTCACCAGCCGGTTGGCCTCGATCGGATGCCCGGAGACACTCAGCGCGAGCACGGCTTTGTGGTACACGTCGCCCTGCACCTCGGGCGTGATGAACGACCCGTCGGCGTTCTGCTGCCGCAGGAGCCATTCGGCTCCCTTCATGGCCGCCTGCACGTAGGCTTCTGTCTTGCGGAGCATGGAAGCACCTCGAAGTCGAGTGACCGTCGTTTGCCGGTCCGCCGTTCCCGGCCGTCAGCCGCGAAGCCGTTGGTCGTCCCGCCGTACCCCGCCGTCAGCCGCGACGCCGTTCGTCGTCCCGCCGTACCCGGCCGTCGCCGTTCCCCCACCCCCCGCCCCCCAACCCCCATCCCCTCCCGCCCTACCCGTGCGGGGTGAACACGATCTTGCCGCCGATGCCCTCATCGGCGAGCCGCAGGGCCTCCTGAGCCTCCTCGATGGCGAAGCGGTGAGTGACCGCGGGCTCGAAACCGATGCCGCCGGCGGCGAGGAAGGCCGCGAAGTCCCAGCTCCAGCCCAGCGGGAAGACGACCGAGCCAATCAGGGTCACCGCGCGGCCGTGGATATCACTCGGGTTGAGGACCCTCTCGGTGCTTCCCACCCCGACGATTGCCGCCTTCCCCAGACGCCGGAGTGAGGGGATGATGCACTCGCGTGCGGCGGTGCTGCCGGAGGTCTCGATCACATAGTCAATCCCCTCGACCCAGGGCACTCCGGGGATCCTGGCGAATTCGCGCACAGCGGCCACGGGGTCCTGCTCCGCGCTGTCGATCGCCAGATCGGCGCCGCACTTGCAGGCCAGCTCCACGCGCTCGGCGTTGATGTCGCTCCCCACGACCCGCAGGCCCATGGCCTTCGCCACGATGATGCAACTCAGGCCCACCGGGCCCAGGCCGTAGACGGCCAGGCTCTCGTGGGCCCGGGCCTCCAGCCGGCGCAAAGCGCCGTAGGCGGTGGTGCCGACACAGGCCATGAAGGCGCCGTCGATGAAGCTCAGGCCGTCGGGGAGCGGGATGCAGTTGGCCTCATTGGCCGTCATGTACTGGGCAAAGGAGCCGGGACGTCCCACACCGTAGACACGATTGCTCGGACAGGCCACCACCTCGCCCCGGGCGCAGTTTTGGCAGACCCCGCAGCCGCTGTGGTGGTGCACCGATACGCGGTCGCCCACCTTGAGTCTCCTGATCCCCGGCCCCAGCTTCTCGACGACCCCGGCCGGTTCGTGGCCTGCGATCTGCCCCGGTACCGAGGACGACCGGTAGACATGCAGGTCGGAGCCGCAGATGCCGCTGGCCATGATGCGCAGCAAGACCTCGCCGTGCTCGGGCTCAGGGAGCGGGAAGTCGCGGACCTTGAGCCTGCGGTCGCCGAGGAACACAACACCCTTGAAGGTACTCATGCTCGCTCCCTCATCTTTGGCCCTTCGGGAAGAACCGGGCCAACGCCTGGATCGTGGACATGCGGTTGAAACGCCGGCACAGGCCATAGGCCTCGGCGTAGGGCACCCCGCAGACCGCGCCGTGAAGCCCGGCGGTCATGCCGACCAGGCCGATGAAGTCGGTGCCGTGGTGGCCGGCAAGGAAAGGGTGCTGGCTCTCGTGGCAGCGGAGGGCCTGAAGCTTGCGGTCGAAAGTGGCGGAGATGTCGGCATAGATGTCGGGGACAAAGGGAGCAGGCGGCAGGGGCTGATAGTAGATGGTGATCGGCACTCCGGTGGAGGCCGGAAGTGGGCTGATGAGGCTGGGGTTGCCGGCATTGACCGAGGCGTTCAGCGCCACCTCGGAGACGGCGCGGTGGTGATGGTGGTAGTCGTCCGGTGCCGTCAGGATCAGCAGTTGGGGGTCGACCTCGCGGATCAGGTCGCGGAAGCGCCACTCCAGGTCGGCGTAGTAGTTGGTGTACTCCTCCATCAGGCGGCTGTCGCCGATGTCCATCCAGTGCAGGGCGCAGCCGATGATCTCGGCGGCGCGGGTCATCTCCGCATGGCGCACGCCCCCGCGTTCTGAGGGCGTCTTGTCCGGCATGCCGCCCAGGTCGCCGTTGCAGGCCACGGCGAGGTGGACGTCCATCCCGGCGTCGACCTGGGCGGCCAGAAGCCCGGAGCACCAGGATTCGTCATCGGGGTGGGGGACGACGGCCAGGACGCGAAGCCGGCTCACTGCGGCACCTCCGGGGGCGGCGTCGGCGCCCTATTCGCCCCCTGAGTGGCAATACCTCCACCGGCGACGGCGGACGGCCAACGGCCAATGACAGACGACAACGGCCGGCGGGCCTGGACCCCCGCCGGAACGGTGGCTCTCGGTAGTCTGTGCCTGTGGGCCGGATGACGCCCGGCCGACGCCTGCCCGCACGGAGGCGCCGCTGCCCGTCCCGGCGAACCGGCCTTCCACAACCTCCCGGAGGTGCTTGTCATGCGGACCGCTCTTTCCCTGTTGGCCCTGCTGCCTCTCGCTGCGGTGGCCCAGGATCTGTCTCCCAACCTCCTGCTCAATTCCGGCTTCGAGCTCGGGCGCCCCGGTTCGGTCAAACTGCGGCACTGGACGACCCAGATTCCGGGCGTGGGCGCCGAGTGCATCCGCACCGCCGAGCAGGCCCATTCCGGGGAGCACAGTGCCCGGCTCACCGTGGAGCCGGGCACGGAGGTGGGCTTCTACCAGCTCGCCCAGAAGCTCACCGCCTTCAAACGTGGGCAGCCGTATACGCTGAGCGCCTGGGTCAAAACAGAGGACGTAGCCGACGGGGCCGGGGCCTATGTGTCCTTGAACTTCTACAAGACCGGCGGAGAGCGGGTGGCCTACAGCGACAGCACCGAGCATCTGGTGGGTACCGGCGAATGGCACCGCCTGAGCGTGACGGCCACGCCGCCCGCCGAGGCCGTGGACATGCGGGCCCTTCTGCTCCTGCACGGGCACGGCACGGCGCATTTCGATGACGTGCAGCTACAGGCCGGTGAGCAGGCCGGCGACTATCGGCCCTCCCGGGCCGACTCGGCCTCCGCCGCCGCGGACGCCGCGGCCCGCGACGCCGCGGAAAGCTACTTCCGCGATGTAGGCTACCGCCGGCTACCCGGCAAGAACCTGGGCCTCCTGCGAGACGACCTTCCCGCCCTTGGCTGCCCCTCGGACCCGGAGACCCTCGCCGACGTGCTGCGCCGGGCGGGCTACCGGGTGGACTTCCTGGACGGTGAGCAGTTGGCCAATCCGGCCATCCTTGCCCGCGAGCGGTTCGATCTCATCCTTCTGCCCTACGGCCGGGCCTTCCCCGCCGCTGCCCGCGAGACGTTTCAGAGCTATCTGGCCGAGGGTGGGTGCTTTGTTTCCACCGGCGGCTATGCCTTCGACACCCAGCTTGTGAACACGCCGCAGGGCTGGGCGGAGCCGGCCGCGCTCCCCCGCGAAGTGGGGCCCCGGTCGGTCTCGCTGCTTGACTTCGATTCCGGCGACCCCTCGACCTGGCCGGCCGGAGGCGGACCGGGAGGACCGGCGCCGCAGCTCTCCATCGACCGCGAGCAGCCCGCCCAGGGCACCGGCGCTCTGCGCTTCTCCGTCAAGGGCATGCGCCACTGGGCCACCGCCACCACACCTCAGATCCCGTCCGAACGCTTCTTCCAGGGCTGGAGCGAGCTGGTCTTCCGCGCCCGTGGCGACGGCAATACGCCCCGGTTCATCATCGAGTGGCACGAGGCCGACGGCACGCGGTGGAAGACCTCCGTCGACCTCACAACCCGATGGCAACAGTTCGTCCTGGTCCCCTCGGACTTCACCTACTGGCACGACAGCCCCTCGAAGGGGCGCGGGGGGCCGGGAGATGCCCCCGATCTGGACAGCATGTCGCAGATCCTCATCGGGCTCTCCACCGAGTGCGTCCCCAATGACGGCGACTACACGCTCTGGCTGGACGACATCCGTATCGCCGACGATCCTCTGGCCGAGTTCCGCCGCGATACTCGGCACATGAACACCCGGTTCTGCCGGGTGCAGGACGCCATGTGGCCGGAGCCCGAGCAGATCGGGGTCTTCGACCCCTCCCATCCGCTGCGTGACGCCGCCTTTGCCACCGCCGCCCCCTGGCTCGGGGAGAGCATGCAGCTTGAGGGCCCCTTCGAGGGCGCCGCGGCGGTGGGAGTGCTGTCCATCCAGGGCCACGGCTTTGGCCCCGACAATTCGCGGCTCGTCCCCCTCCTGGAGGCCTACGACCGCCGCGGTCGGCCCCGCGGGGCGCTGGGGAGTATGATGCTGCACTATGGCGGGAACTTCATGGGCTCGGCCTGGGGCTTCTTCGGTGTGGAGAACCAGGACCTGTTCTCCGCGGACAAACCGCAGATGCTCGGGCTTCTCACCCGGGTGGTGGACCGCCTCCTGGACCGCCGCTTCCTGTACGGCACCGAGGCGCAGTACAACTGCTATCGCCCCGGAGAGCCGGTGGAGCTGCTCACCCATGTGGCCAACTTCGGCGCCACCTCCTCCGGGATGCACGTTACGCTTACCGTCACCCCGCGCGGGAGCGTCGAGCCGGCCGCCACGTTCGAGCAGGAGGTAACCGTCCGACCCGAGACGGTGGAGGTCTTGCGGTTCGCCTGGGAGGCCCCGCGGGAGGGCCCGGACCTGTATGACCTCCGGGCCACGGCCATCGCGGATGACATCGAGCTAATCGCCGACACCAACTCCGTGGTGGTCTGGCGCGATGAGATTGCCGCCCGCGGCCCCCGCGTGGAGATACAGGACAACTACTTCCGGATTGACGGCACGCCGATGTACATGATCGGGTCCCAGAACTGGTGGGGCACCAAAGGCTCCATCAGTCAGCGGCGCCCCGCGGACTACGAGCGCGACTTCGCCACCATGCAGGACCTGGGGCTCACCATTTCTCGCTGCTTCCTCAACTGGCGCGACGAGACCGACAAGCGCGCCAGCGACGCCTGGGTCTACCTGGCCCAGAAGCACGGGATCGTGATGTTCCACACCCCCAACTTCATGGCCACCGCCGACCCGGAGGTGCTTGCCGGCCAGCTTGCCTCGGCCCGTGAGATTGCCGCACGCTATCGGAACGTGCCGGGCCTGATCGTGGACACCTGCAATGAGACCGGCGTCGTCTCCGACGATTCCCCGGGCCAGCGGGCCGCGTTCAACACCTACCTGCAGGAGCTCTACGGCACCGACGAGGCCCTGCGCGAGGCCTGGGGACAGGACGCTCCGGAGCAGGCCATGCCCGGGGTGCCCTTCGGCTATCCTCGTCAGGCCTGGGACGGCCTGCGCGCCCGGGACGTGCGCCGGTTTGCCATCGAGGCCCTGTGCCGGTGGGCGGTGGCGACGCGCGCAGCCTTCCGCAGCGAGCGGCCGGACCTCGCCGTCACTCCCGGCTGGGGGCAGGGCTTCGGCTGGGCTGAGCGCATGTTCGATCCCCCTTTGGCCGGTCGCGAGCAGGACTTCACCAACCAGCACTACTACGGCGCCCTGTCCGGCTTCCCCGTGACCCTCAAGACCCTCGACCGCCGCTGGGCCGGGCAGCCGTGGTCGGTGGGCGAGTGCGGCGCCCGACAGCACCCGTCCTTCGACGGCGGGGAGACCGAGGAGCAGTACAACCGCCGCTTCTTGTACCTCCACCACCACGCCTTCGGCATGGGCATGGCCTTCACCGCCACCTGGCACTGGCGCGACCCCATGGCCGGGATCTTCCCCTTCGGCAAGGTCCACGCCGACTTCTCCCTGCGACAGGCCGCTTTGGTTGAGCGCAATCAGGCCCTGCTGTTCACCGGCCTGCACCCCACATACACGCCCTCGAGCACCTATCTCCTGCTCCCCGACGACCACCGTCTCGGAGGCGACAACAGCCGGGTGGTGGAAGGGATAGGGCAGGCCGTGGACACGCTCCTGGGGCTCCACGTACCCTTCGAGAGCCTCTGCGAGGCCGATCTGCCGACGCTGCCCGCCAACTGCAGGACGATCGTCTGGCCGCTGCCCTATTGCCCGTCCGAGGAGAGCTGGCGGGCCGCCCTGGCCTTCGTCGAACGCGGCGGACACCTGCTCATCACCGGCGACGTGGGCTACGACCGCGACCGCAGACCCACGCTGGATGACCGCGTCCTGCAGATCACCGGGGCGACCGGGCTGCGCAGACACAGGGTGGGTCTCGACCCGAGCCGCTCTGAGCCCGCGGCCGTCGCCCCTACCGGCGCCTTCTCCCACATCTCCTCCTATCACGGCCGGCCCGCGGTGAGTTTGACCTCCCCGGCCGCCGAGGTGCTGGCGGGCACCGAGCAGGGCGCCATCGCGACCCGGCTGGTGCGGGGCGAAGGCACTATCATGTTCTACGGCGAGCCGCTGGAGATCGAGCGGGACGTGCCCCTGCGCGACGTCTACCGGGCGTTCTTGCAGTCGGCGGCGGCGCCGCGTCTGCCCGTGGAGCCCGATCGCCCCGACATCCACGCCTTCACACTCGCCACGGCGGAAGGCGGAGAGGTCGTGGTGGCCCACAATGCCGGGGAGCGGGCCTCCGTGACGGTGCGGGGCAGTCATGACATGTCGCTGGAGCTGGCCTCCGGCCTTCCCGGCCTGTGCGTGCTGGACGCCGCCGGCCGGGCCCTGCAGGCCGAGGCGCAGGGCGCGGTTGCCGTCGATGGGGCGCGCGTGATGCACTCTGCGGCCCATGCGGCCGCCGTCTCGCTGGACGATGAACCCCTCGCCCGCTCCGAGGCGGTGGCCCTGCTCCCCTTCGAGGCGGGCATGGTGACACTCAGCCGCGACGCTGCGGGGCCCCTGGTGGCACAGGTCGGGCGCATTGAAGGCGGCAGGTGGCTGGTCTACGAGGATGCGGTGGTGGTGCGGGAGGTCGACGGTGGGGTGGCGGTGGATTGCGGCCCGGAGACGTGTCTGGAGCTGGTCTTGCTGGCGCCGGAGGGACGCCTGGCCCGCGCGGCGGAGCGGCTGGCGGCGAGGCTGGTGCATGGAGGCTGAGGCGCCGGGATGGGGGCGCGCTCGGCGGCCGACGCAGGGCATGGCTCCAGAGGCAGGCCGAAAGACGGCGGCGCCCTACAACTCTCTGTCCGGCCAGGTCTCCTCGCGCCACAGGCCAAGCAGGCCGTGGATGCCCAGCGTGGCCACGATGGCGCACAGCAAAGACCAGGTACCGGCGGCGAACACGTTCAGCCGATGGCCGTGCTGGATGGCATTGGCGACGATGACGCTCTCCAGCGTGGGGTCGGCGGCTCTCGCCACCGTCTGGAACCGCTCGTAGGCCCCGATCAGCTCGTGGTAGTCCGTGAAGGCCATTCTCCCAAACAGCCCCATCCCGGCGAGGCCGGGGAGCACGAGCAGGACGCAGAACCCCGCCGCGCGCCACAGCACCGCCGAGGCCGCCCGGTCTCCGGGCGCCTTCCGGCCCAGCAGGCCGTGGGCGCCGATACCCAGGATCATGGCGCACAGCAAGGTCCAGGTGCCGTCGGCGAAGGCATTGACGCGATGGATCGTCTCGAAGGCCGAGGCCGCGTACACAGCGATGGGGCTGCCGTCCGAGCTGACCAGTCGGCCCAGAGCGTCGCGGGCCTCCACCAGCCTGCCGATGTCCAGTCCGGTGAGGTAGCCGAACAACAGCAGCCCCAGGAGGGCAGGCAGGACAACGAGAACGAGGAACAGGACCAGTCTCAGAGCCCTGCCTGCCATGGTACTCACCTCTTGGGGCTATCTGTGGGCCTTGATCTTGCGGATCTGCCACGTATTGGCGGACATCACGTTCTGCATCATGCCCAGCACGTCCGCAAAGCCGATCTGGGTGGTCTGCGCCGGATCGGGGCGCCCGCCGCCCTGCTGTCCCGGCTGCGCAGTGAACTCGGAGAAAGCGACCTCGATCTGCTGCCACTCGTGCCCGCCCGTGAGCTGTTTGAGGACCATGAACCGGCTCTGATCGGCCTGTTGCAGGGCCACCGCGACCATGGCCGGAAGCTCGCTGTTGACTTCAAAGGAGAGCTTCTTGCAGCCGTCCAGCATGCCGGGCGACACGTTGCGCATGATGGCGAAGATCGTCCGGGCGGGATTGACGAACGAGACATCCAGGTACCCCAGGCTGTCCCCGTTCGCGTCGGTCGATAGCAGCGAGACATTGTCGCCACCCAGGGGGAGCCAATGGATCGTCTTGCTGCTGCCTGAGTCGATGGCGAATTCCTCGGCGCCCTCCTCGGGCAGCGGGTCGGCGCCATCGTCGGGCTCCTCGGAGCTGAGGATCACCTCGTCCAGCCAGATCCCGACTTCCGCGGCCTCCGGCACGCGGATGGGGATGCCCTGCTGGGCCAGGGCGCGCCCAAACAAGCTCCCGTCCGCGATGGCGATGTACTGTACCTGATCCGGGTCCAGTTGGTTGTTGTCGTCCTTGGGGCCGTCACCGGACAGCGTGAAGTCGGCAAGGCTGAGCTGCACGGGGTTCCAGTCGCCCACCTCAGACCAGACCGGAGCGATGTACAACGCCTCGGTGCGTTCCCTCAGGGCCACGATGACGGGTACCGAGTAGCCGGTTGCCACGGTGAAGCGGAGGCTCTTGGTCCCCTCCGGCAGCCCCTCCAGCTCCACAATGGCCACGCCGGGGATGTCCTCGGGCTTGGCCGACTTGGGCAGCCGTTGCCGGTACATCAGCTCCAGCGACTGCTTTCCCGCGTAGACGGCATCCTCCTCGGCGGTCACCGCCAGCTTCGCCTGGGGATCCAGGGTCTGCCAGCCCTGCAGGCCGTCCTCGAAGTCCCACTTCTTCAGCACCCCTGCGTCATCCTGAGCGTACGCGCTCAGACCGACCGTCATCACGATGAGGACCACAAGTCCCAGAGCTCTGCGCATCAGTCTGCCTCCTGAGAGCATCAGACCCTTCCGGGTCGGAGATGGTGCGGGGAGTGCCGCCCGCCCGGGCGGTGGTCGCCCGCCTGCTGTCTCGTCCGGGTAGGTGCCCCCTTAGGGCACCATTGGGTTATCCGCCGAATTTCCGGTATCCCAGCGCGCACAGGAAATCACGGCACCTCGCCTTGACGGCACCGAACCAGGGATCGCGGCGCGCGGAGGTGGCCACCGCCGCCAGCTTCGGTCCCAGCCGGGCCTCCGCCGGTACCGCCGCGGGGCCCAGCACGCCGCGTGCCACCAATTCGGCGACCTCATCCGGATGGAGGAGGCTCCCCAGGTCCGCGAGCACCTGCCGGGCCACGGCCTGGCCCCCGTGCACGGCCAGGGTCGTGAAGATATTGATCTTCACAAACCCGTCTTCCGGCAGACCGGCCAGGTCCGCGGCCTGCAGAGACGAGGTGCCGTGGATGCACAAGACGCTGCCCACCGCGTCCCGCAGCTCCCGGGCCCGCTGCCGTTGGTAGACGACCTCCCTGCCCGTGGAGCGATGCTCGGTGCCCACATTGGGCACGATCAGGTCGGCCCCGGTCTCCGTCACGAACCGCCGGGCCTGCTCAACCGTGGTGGGCTCGTTTCTCTCCTCGGCACCATCGGCCGAGTAGACCTCATCCACGGCGCCCTCGATGACAACCCTGTCGCCCAGGCGACGCACGTAGTCCGATGTGAGACGGATGTTCTCCTCCAAGGGCTTCTCGCTGGCATCGCACATGATGGAGGCGAAATGATCGGCGAAGCGCTCCATCACATCGCCATCCAGCCAGGGCCAGGCATGGTCCAGGTGGGGCATGACGCGCAGGCGGCCGTAGGGGCTGTCCTCGCTACACAGCACCTGCAGGTCCGAGAGCATCAGCCGCGTGCCGATCACCGGATCCTCGCAGGCGCTAAGCAGCTTCATCTGACTGCGCCCGGGATAGCGGCTGGTCCAGGCCGGGACGATGGGGAGGTCATCCACCCCGATCTCCTGCCCGAGCTCCAGTGCCGAGGCGAGAATGGCCTCCAGCGTCTCGCGGTCCTCGGCGCAGAAGTTGGGCAGCGCAATGCCCAACTCCGCGGCCCGGCGGTAGGTGTCGAGCACTTCCCGGCGGTCGGTAATCAGCGGCATATGGTATCTGGTTCCTTGTGTCGGCGTTACCGGGTCTCCCAGCGCGGTACAGGCCCGCGCCCTACAGAACGGCAGCGCCGCCGCCGTCTGCCTCTGTAGGGCGGCGACCTGTGCGCCGCCGCCGTCTGC
>CAZXDD010000164.1:0-13387 GCA_964639415.1 uncultured Armatimonadia bacterium | reverse complement strand
GGTGCGGCAACGCCCTGCGGAGGCCATGGAGGAACCAGGCCACGGCCAGAGCACAGCCGATGTCCGGGACCAGGGCCGAGGTCGTCACCAGCGCAGGCGGCAGCCTCCGGGCATAGTCCAGGGGGCTGTCGCGCACCAGCCACAACTCCAGGGTCATCGGTAGCATGACTGCAAGGACCCGGTGGGCCGCGCCCACAAGCAGCAGGGCGATCGCCGGGCATATCGCCCGTCTGCCCAGTGCGAGCGCGAGGCCGACCGCGATCGTCCCCAGTGCGAGGCCGAAACTCACCGCGGCCGTGGCGCCCTGTAGCCTGATCCCGGTCGGTCCCCAGTCTGAGCCCCCGGCCATCGCCTCGAGTGCTCTGTGCTGTAGCGCGAACACCGTCGGTCCGGCCAGCCACCTGAGGCCCCAGACCACCATGAGCAGGCCCGCCGGCAGTTGCCGGGGCTCGGAGAGCCGCGGCAGGTACCGGCGGGCCTGCTCGGCGCCCTCTGCATCTTCCCGCTTCGCGCGATGGCGCGCCGGCCGCACCGCGCTAGTCCGCGAACTGCGTGCTTTGCAGCTCCAGCGTCACGTTGGTTGTGCCGTACTGGTCGGGGTAGCTCTCGGTGAGCTTCACACAACCCACCTGCGGGTTGTACCAGAAGGTCATGGGTACCTCGAGGCCCAGATCGAGCACTACGTCCCAGCGGTAGCAGCGGTAGGTCCTCCCGCCAACGGTGACGTCCTCCACAGTGTCGTGCTCGATGTCGATGCCCAGCGTTCCACACCCGTCGATCTCGGCGCTGCCCTGCCAGAATCCCAGCCCCGGTACGTTGGTGAACAGGGGCCAGGGCATGACGCCACCGTTGCTGGTGACGGCGCCGATCTCCACACCCTCACCCGGGCTGAGTCCATACAGCGAGAACGCCCCGTCCTCGCCCTGCCCGAAGGCGAAGGTCAGCGTCTCCGTGTACTGCACGCCGGTGAAGGCCACGGGCCAGGTGAGAGTCAGGGTGTGTAGACCTGGATGTCCGGGGAGATCGATGGTGCCTGTCGAGTACGTCCACGTACCGTTGCCGGGCGTCAGACTCACGACGCCCCCGTTGGGCGCTACCCCGGTGCCGCTGACGCTGTATGTCCACGTGTCGCCGGGCTCGATCTGGCGCTGATCTCCCAGTTGCACCACATCCCCGTTTCCCTCCCCATCATCGTCACTACTCTCGCATCCGGCGATCATGGCGGCTGCGGCGAGGACCAACAGCAGGTGCCCTAAGGTGAGCTTGCTCTTGTGCAGGAACATTTCCAGTCTGCTCCGCTCCGTGGAATGTGGTCGCCGTCGGCAGGATCCGTCTGCAGTCTCCACGAACTCGCTCGTGGGGGCTTCAGGCCGGGGTCAACACGCCACATAGGCTAACCCTCCGGAGACACTCTTGTCAAGCAAAGAGACTAATGTTCCTTCTGTAACGTCGCAATGAGCTTTTGTATGGATTTCCTGCGGAACTCTGTGGTTCGATACAGATGGGACTCTCGCACAACGGCGTGTGCGCGCACAACCTGTCTGTGGCGTGACCGAGTTCGGATGGGGGCCGCAGGAGACCGTTCGCGGAACTGCCGAACAGGCACCGCCCACCACCACGGTCGCAGGGCCCTCTGGAGTCGCCACAGTGATCCCGGAGTGGCGAGACGCCGCCGAACGACAGGACCGCCGCGCCCTACCCCTCGACCAACTCCACCTTCCGCACGCTTCTTGCAGGCAGGGTCAGCGTGGTCTGCCCGTCCTGCGGAACAAGGCCGTCGGGGCGACCGATCGTCACCGTCTGCTCCGCCCGGGAGTAGTTGAACAGGAACAGCGCCGGGGCTCCGTCCGGGCTGCGCCAGGCGCTGCTGAGGACCGCCGGCCGCCGAACGGTGAAGGGCTCGATGGTCGCGGGAGGGGTGAAGATGGTGCGGCAGATCGCCGACACCTCCAGCGTCTCGCAGTCCACCGTGCCGGGGTGGAGCATCTCACCCCACAAGAGCCACTCGCGGTTCTGGTGGTAGAAGCGGCTCAGATCGAGGAAGAAGGCGATGTCCGCGGCCAACTCCGGGTTTTCCAGGTGGGCCATGGTAAGGTTTGTTGCCAGGGGCTGGCAGCCGCAGGCCACGGTACGGGCCATGTCCAGCGCGAACTGGTCCGGGCACAGGCCGTGCCAGTCCTTCTCCTCCTCCGGGGCCGGGCGGGCCTCCTGGGGCCAAAGCTCGTCCCACGGCGTGATGCCGTCGATGTGGCAGTAGTTGCCGAACACCACTGCGCGGCCGTGGTAGATGGCGTGGAAAAGCGGGACGAGGTCCGAGGTCTGTGCCGCCACGCCGTGGGAGGCCTCCCAACTCGTCTGCAGCGTGATGCAGCACTCCAGCAGATCCTGATAGACCTCGGAGACGCTCTCGCTGCTGATGACGAGGTTGGGATGGGCCCGGTGGACCTTTTCGAAGAGCTCGCGGAAGCCCTGCACGCCGTAGCAGCCGCCACCGGGGACATGACCGTGCTCGGTGCTGAAACAGGGAATGGTGTTGCCGCCGCAGATGGCGATCTGATCCATGTATAGGCCGTCGAGCCCCAGAGCGGCGGCGCCCTCGGCGGTGATCAGCGCCTGCCGGTGCCAGCCCTCCGCGGCGCCGCAGGTGTGCATCAGCTTGCGGTTCATCCACGTATTGTACACGTTCCCCCAGTAGTCGCCGTTCCGCAGCACGGTGGTGCATTTGCGGCCCTCGGTCTCCCAGCGGGGCTCGTCCTTGTCCCAGGACATGCCGTTGCTGTAGACCTGCACGCTGACACCGTGGGCCTGCAGGTCGGCGACTGCGGCCTTGAAGGCCTCGGTGCCCTCGCGGGGCGGGAAGTAGTCCGGGTAGCTGGTGTCGTAAGGGTGCTTGTGCCACCAGTACCAGTCCAAAGCGATGGGCAGGCCCAGGCGGCGGGCGATCTCCTTGGCCGCGGGGGAGACGTTGCTGATGCGGCCGCGGAGCCACAGCCAGCAGGCCAGCTCGGCCACGTAGCTTTGGCGCCGCTGCTCCGGGCCGCGGGAGGCCCACTTCTGCTGCAGCGCCCAGGGCTTGTAGACCTGGGCGGCCTCGAACCAGCCGCCGACGAAGGGCGCCACCACCACGGGGTAGGCGGGGAACTGCTGGGGGCCCTCGACCGGCTGGGGGAGGATGTGCTCGATGCAGAGCTGCGCGGCGCCCCGACCGACCCGCAGGAGCATGGACTTGATCCAGCCCTCGGTATCGCGGGAGTGCAAGAGGAGGCCCAGACCCCCGGCCAGCCAGGCCGTGAGCTGCATGTGGGACGCCCAGCCGCGGCGGTAGGCGCTCATGTCGGGCGCGTCCACCGCGTCGCGCAGCGGGTTGTCAACCAGCATGCCCAGGTCCATGGGGATCAGCCATTGGGCGTCTCCCTCGTACGGCACGCGGACCTCGGGGAAGGCCAGGGCGGCGGGCCGGAGGTCTTCGGGCAGCTCGACGCGGTCCAGTCGCCCCTGCAGCACGCCATCGGCGAGCTCCCACGTCAGCTCGACGGCGACCTTGACCTCTCGACCGTCTTCGTACTGCATGCGGTCGAACTTCAGTTGCAGGTGGGTGGCATCGGGCCGGGAGACCGCGGCGGCCGCGCAGGGCCGGAGCGGCTCGGGTGCGCCGTCCTCCCAACCGGTACGCAGGGACCAGCCGAAACAGGGGGCGACAACGCCAAAGCGGGCTCCCGCTCGCTGAACGGATACCAGTTGCCCTTCGGCCGAGAACTCCACAACGAGGCCCGTCGAGTCCTGCAGGATGATGTCTGCGGCGCCGCTCTGGCCGCCGCTGCGTGCTGTGCTGTCTTGGATGCTCATGCCTTCGGAGGCTCCAGTCTGGTGGTAACGGCTCGTGGTCTCTGGGGCGCCGGCGATGGGGCAGAAGTCTGCCACCCCATGCAGGCGGAACGGCAGGTGATAGGAAACGGGTGACAGGCACGGCAGGGGAGCGGCAGTTGTCCCCCCACCGCCCTACAGCGGGAGCTCCGTGCCGATGCCCTTGTCCCTGGCTATCCTGTACAGCAGGCTCGCCGTCACGCAGTCGTCCACCGCGATCCCCAGACAGATGGACATGGTGCGCTCGTCGTCGCTCTGCCGGCCGGGTTTGACGCCGGCCACCACCTCGCCAAGATCGGCGTACGGGAGTGGGGTGTTGCCAAAGAACCCCTTCTGCCGGTAGTAGTCCATCTGGGCGTGGTCGTCGGTGACAAGCCGATCGACCCCGCGGAGGGCGTCCTCACACCAGGCGCCATTGTAGTCCACGGGTGCGGCCATAGCGCCGGGCTTCAGCCAGTCCAGGTGGATGTACGGCTCCGGGTCTCGGGGGCTGGGGCCTGCGGTGACCACGACGTCGGCGCCACGCACGGCGGTCTCCGGGTCGGAGACGGGGTCCACCAGGCAGGGCACCTGCGGGCTCATCTCGGCGACATAGGCTTCCACAGCGGCCGGGTTCGGGTCCCAGACGCGGCAGCGGGTGATGCCCCCATAGTGGGCACACATGCCCAGCAGGTTGCTGCGCCCCTGCACGCCGCAGCCCAGAACGGCCACCTCCTCGGCGGTCTCGGGTCCCAGGTACTTCATGGCCACGGCGTTCGCGGCGCCGGTGCGCATGGCCGTGACCCAGATGCAGTCCATGACGCAGAGGGGGAACATGGTCTGGGGGTCATTGACCACGAGAAGGCCGCTGATCGTGGGCAGGCCGCGGGAGGGGTTGTCATCGGCTCCGCCCACCCACTTGACGGAGGCCGCGTCTATCTCCCCGCCCACATAGGCCGGCATGGCGTGGAGGAAGGTGCCGCTGCCCCGTGGATGGATGGCGATCTTCGGGGGCATCTGAGTCTGACCCAGACCCTTGAGGCGGAAGCCCTCCTCCACGGCTGCGATGACCTGCGTCATGGACACGGCCAGACTCTCCACATCGGCGCGCGAAAGGTACAGTAGATGCAAAGTGGTGTCTCCCGGTAGCGTGGTAGTCGTCGTTTCCACGGGTCGCGCGCGGGAGGACGGGCAGCGACACCACACCCCGGCTCTCCCCGCAACACCCCACGGGTTTCACCCGTGGCCATTGTGCATTGCCCCTCCGGGGCAGACGACAACGGCACGGCCCACGGCATCCCCCCCGCCGTCAGCCCTGCCGTCACGCCTACTTCAACGCCTCGGCCAGACTGAAGTGCAGGAAGTTCTGGTTGAAGGCCGGGGCGTTCTCGGGCGCCGGAGTGGCGTTGGCGACCCACAACTCGAGATCAGTCACATCGTAGTGGACGGCGTGCAGATCGCCGGTGCCGAGTCCCTTCATCACATCCTGCATCCCCACGTTCTCGTCGATCTCGCCCAGCCTGGGCTTGAGGACGTCGTAGACCTTCTTGTTCCAGCCGCTGTCGCAGCCCATGGACCAGTAGACCACGTTGTCCAGGCTCAGCTCGCCGTGATCGCCGGGAGCGAAGACCTCGCAGAAGTCCCTGGAGGTACGGAGGGCTCGGGCGTCGGGGATCTTGGCGTCACTCACGCAGTAGAGATAGGAGCTGGTGCGGTGGGCCTCCTTGAAGATGGCAATGGCCTCGTCCAGCGTACCGGCCTGCTGCAGCACACGGCGCATCAGAAGAGGCATGGGCTCGCCGGCGAGGGTTTCCACCTCGTCGCTGAAATGCTCGCCGATCTCGCTGAGGGCGATGTGCTTGTCGTTCATGCCGGAGATGCAGCCGATGAACCCGACCCAGCCGATCTCGACGAAGGCGTTCTGGCCCTCGGGCTTGAAGACGATCAGGGCGGGCTCGTCCTGGATACCGGCCTTGGTCTCGTAGTCCAGGGCGCGGATCTGGTGGAGATGGCCGTCCTTAGTGGCCTTACCCCAGGCGGCGAAGAAGGTGCAGTGGAACTCGGACAGGTCGGGCACGGCGTGGGCCCGCTGGACCAGCTTGAGGTCGACCCCGGCGCCTTCGGCCAGGCCGCGCATCTCTTCCCTGATGTCCACGCCAACATAGGGCTCCATTTGTGCCCAGGCGGCGTCGACTACCTCGGGCTGCACGCCCATGCCGACGGTCATGGCGCCGAGAAGGCGGGAGTAGAAGCCCCTGATCTTGTCGGCACACAGCTTGCCGTGGGCATAGCCCATCTCGTAGGGCGTCCCCCACAGCTTGAGGACGGTGATGGCGTCCTCGCCCTCCCCGATGGTACTGAGCTCGCCGTTGACGGCGCTTTGCGCGGTGTCGGCCGCGGCCGCCGGCTTCTGCGCCAGTCGCGGCGCATCGGTCACGGCCTCGGGAGCCTTCTTCGGTGCGCATGCGGCGAAGCCCAGGAGCGCGACCAAGAGCAGGACGACGGCGACCGTTCTCCATGCCAGGCGGTGCTTTGCCATGTCCACACCTCCAGATAGTCGGTACGCTCTGCGGATGAGTGCAACGCGGTGCTCGGCCTTCGGTGCTCGCCTCTTTGGGCTGCGACAGACGGCGGCGGACCGAGACGGGCGCCCGATCGCCATGGCGGGCGTGGGAGAGACGTGCGCGCTGCGGGCGACGGCAACGGCCGGCGGCGCCGCGGGCCGCCGGAAGCCTACCGGCAGGCCCAGCCCAGGGGGCAGTGCCGACACTGCGGGCCCGCGGCGTCGTCGAAACGCCCCTCGCGGATACCCCGGACCGCCGCCAGCGCGGCCTCAAGTGCTTTCCGCGCACAGAGCACCGGGTCCTTCTCCGCGATGGTGACTCCCTCGGTGTCGAGGTACAGGACTCGGGCCGAGGCCGGGGGGCCGGCGGTGAGGCGCTGTAGCGCGGCGCAATACAGTCCGAGCTGGAACTCGTAGGTAGCCGCCGTCTGAGGGCGCTCGCGGCCGGTCTTGTAGTCCAGGACATGCAAAGCTCCGGCCCGGTCCTCCACCAGGGCGTCGATCTTGCCCTCCAAGAGCACGTCGTCCACCGCGGTCAGCACAGTCATCTCCGTGCGCAGCCGGCTGCAGGGGGCGACCAGCTCCAGGTACAGGGGGCTTTGCACATACGCCTCGAGCATGGCGCGCACGCGTTCGCCGGCGGCCACGAGCCTGCGGGCCGCCTGCACGTCCAGGCCGAGGTTTTGCTCCAGCGCTTCGCGCAGGCGGGGCGACCCGCCGGTACCCACGATGCGCAGCAGTCGGTGCACGACGTCACCCAGCTCGGTGGGGCTCAGGGGCTCATTGGGGTCCAGAGACGGCAAGGTGGGGGCCGTCTCGGGCGCGCCCCGCAGGTAGCGGAGCTCGTAGCGTCGCGGACACTGGAGGTAGACGGCCAACTCCGTGGCATTGAAGCGGACACGGGCGGCGGTGTGCGCCGGGAGCGGGCCGACCCGGCGGGCAAGTGCCTCGATGGTCTCAGGGTCGGGGGCGCCGGAGGAGGCGGCCTCGTCCGGCCGTGGCCCCGAGTCAGGCGTGAGGGCCGGGACCTCGGCCCCGGCCACGATCCTGGCCGTGCCGGTCCAGGAGCCCTCGCCGAGGGTCGATTCCCCGGGCTGGGAAAGGTCGAGGCCAAAGGCCTGGGCCAGCCAGTCCAGGGGCGAGGCGGCCCCACGGCGGGAGTGAGCCCGTGGCGATGAGAGGACAAGCAGGTCACGGGCGCGGGTGCAGGCCACATAGAACACGCGTCGGGCCTCGGCCAGCGCCTCGGCCTCCTCCAGGAGCACGATGGCCTCGGCCACCGCGGGCTGGATCGGGCTCTCCTCGCCCCTGGGCCGGGCCACGGCGCCCCATCTCGGATGTGAGATGTACACCCCTCCGCCCGTGCCCCGGGAGCCGCGGGAAAGGTCGGGGACGATGACGATCGGCCACTCGAGGCCCTTGGCCGCGTGGATGGTGAGCAGCTTGACCACGTCGCTGCTCTCTTCTCGCACGGCCGCCTGGCCCTCGCGCTCCTCGCGAACCACCAGGTCGCGCAGCCAGTTGAGCAGCCCGCGCAGGCTGTAGTTGCCGGAGTGCTCGAACTCGGCGGCGATGTCCGAGAGCTTGCGCAGGTTCGAGACCATCTGATCGCCGCCGAACTGGGAGGCCAGGATGGCGGCCAGGCCGGTGCGGTGGATGATCTCATCCACGAGCTGCGACAGCGTCATGCGGTTCTTCTCGGCCCGCAACCGGTCCAGTACCTCGGCGGCGAAGCGCAGTTGCCGCGCATCCTCCGGAGAGAGGCCCGCCGCCGGCCCGTCCGCCGGTGGCTCGCGCATGGCCTGCAGGCGCTGCCACCAGCTCCCCGGCATCTGCCCCAGCCACACAAGCCCCTCGTCGGAGACCGAGAACAGCGGCGACCTGAGCGTGCCCACCAGCGCCACATCGTCGCAGCGGTTTTCCAGCGCGCTGAGGCAGCTCATCACATCCCGGACTTCCTGGCGCCCGTAGAAACCCCGGCCGGCGATGACGTAGTACGGCACCCCGGCGTCTCTGAGGGCCCTCTCGTACACCGGCATGTCCGGGGTGGAGCGAAACAGCATGGCCACGTCGCCGTAGCGGGGTCGCCGGGAGCGGCCGTCCTCGCCGACGGTGATCTCGTCGGGCTCGGCCACCAACTCCACGATTCTGCGGGCCAGCAGGCGCGCCTCGGTCTCGCGCAACCGCTGCAGCGACAGGGATTCCTCGTCGGCCTCCTGCCCGTCCTCGGCCAGGACCACGTGCATCTCCAGGGCCCGGGCGGCGCCGTCACGGCGGAAGGAGGAGATCGGCTCGTAGCGGGCCTCGAACGGCTCCTGCGCCTCGGCGCCCATCACGGCCGGGTGGGAGAACAGGGAGTTGTAAAGGCCCGTGAGCGCCGGGGTGGAGCGGAAGTTCACCGCGAGCCGCAGCACCTGGCTGGATGGGTCCGCGGCCATCTTCTCCCTGGTGGCGTTGAACACGGTCACGTCGGCGTTGCGGAAGCGGTAGATGGACTGCTTGACATCACCCACCACGAAGAGCTTCGCTCCGTCATCGCGCAGAGGCCACAGGATCTTGGTCTGCAGGGAATCTGTATCCTGGAACTCGTCGATGAGCACGTGGCGCACGCGGGCGCGGTACTGGGCGAGCACCTCGGGGCGCTGCTCCCACAGGTCCGCGACCCTGAGCTGGAGGTCCTCGAAGTCAAGCCCACCGGTACGACGCTTGGCGGCCTCGTAGGCCTCGAGGGCGGCGCCGACCTCCTGGCCCAGGGCGCTGGTGAGCTGAGCCAACTCGGGGGACGGGTCGCCCTGCGCGGCGGCGATGACCCGCAGGATCAGCGGGTGATTGACCCCGGTCTTCACGCTGAAGCTGCGCAGGGCGTCGGCGACGGCCTCGATCTCGTCGTCGGTGGACCAGCCCTGGGCGCCCTTGGTCTTGACCGTTCCGTGGGAGAGCACGCTCAGCGCCTGGAGGCGGTCGCCCAGGACGCGGGTCTCGTCGGCAATCCGCGAGCACTGGGCCAGACGGAACTGGCGGAGCTTGTCCAGCAAGCAGTCGGGATTGGTGGAGGAGTGGCTACTGAGCGTGGCTACGGCGGCCGTCCAGGAGGGGCGGCGCACGAGCAGATGCACAAGCAGCCTCACGGCGTCCGCGGCGCGCTTGTCCCAGTCGGCCTGTACCTCCTCGGCGGAGGGCCCGGGGGGGGTGAGGAAGGCCTTCGGCATGCGGGCGCGGTCGCCGATCATACTCGCGACCGCGGCGCAGGTGGCGCGCAGTCCGTAGGTGAAGACCAGGCGCGAAGCGCTGTCAACCTCGGCGTCCAGGCGGTCGAGGAGACTGCGGCGCACGACATCCTCGAGGAGGAGGGAGGCGGCGACGGGCTCGAGGACGGAGAAGGCGGGGTCCACTCCGGCGGGCACGGCGTTCTCGCGCAGGATACGACTGCACAGACCGTGGATGGTATCGATGGGAGCGGCCTCGAGGTCGCGGGCCACCTGCTCCCAGCGCTTCCCGTCGGGGCGGACGGCGCGCGTGAGGCACTCCCGGCGGACGCGGTCCTTCATCTCCGTGGCGGCCTTGTTGGTGAAGGTCACGGCGATGATCTGCTGCAGCCCGATGCCCGGCGTCTGCTCGATGATCTTGAGGTAGTGGTCCACCAGGACCCGGGTCTTGCCGCAGCCGGCGCCGGCGTCCAGGAACTGGTGGGCGTCCACGGTGTTGACGGCCTGATCGCGGGCGGCCTGATCCGCCGGCCGCCGGGGCTCTCCGGTCACCTGGCTCCCTCCCCGGCGGTCCTTCGCGCCACGCGCTGGGCGTCGTACCGGCAGATGGCTCTGAAGGGACAGTAGGTGGCCCGGCATCTCTCCACGGGCAGGGGAAAGCGCCCGCTGCGCATCTGCTCGGCGTACTGCCGCATGTAGCCCAGGGCCACCTCCATCAGGGTCTCCAGACTGACCTGCTCGTTCTTGTCCTCGGCATAGGCGCGGCCATCGAGCTTGATGGGTCGTCTCACCCGTTGATAGCCCCACCAGGCCGGCTGCGCCTCGGTGTCGGCGAACACCAGCTCCGCGGCCGCCAGGCAATACAGGGGCAGTTGGAAGTCCCGGCCGTGAATGACCTCTCGCCGGGACTTGCCTGCCCCCGTCTTGTAGTCGATGACCACGAAGGCAAGCGGGTCGGTGCCGTGAAGGATGTCCACGCGGTCGATGCGCCCCTCGACGAGGACGGGCTCGTGGCCCTCTCCCACGTCGAACTCGCCCTCCATCCCGTAGGGGATCTCACAGCCCCACACCGCTCTGGGGTTCTTCTCGCCCTCGGCGACCTCGAACTGCAGGAGAGCCTGCAGATCGTCGCGGACGCCGGCGGCGGTGAGCTGCCACAGCTTGCGGTGCACCGAGATCCCCAGCGAGCGCCGCCAGCGCTTGAACTCCTCGGCGGTCAGGCCAATGAGGCGCAGTGTCTCCTCATCCAGCTCGCCGGCGGAGAGCGGGCGGCCGCCGTCTCGTGCCAGGCGCTCCTTGTAGAAGTCCCTGAGGATGTGGTGGAGGATAGAGCCCAGGTCCAGATGGCTGATCTCCTCGGAGGGCTCCTCGGAGGGCTCCAGACGCAGGACGCGGCCGAAGAAGAAGGACAGCGGACAGGTGCCGTACTCGCCAAACTGCCCGGCGCTGAAGTGATGCTCGGGGCCGAAGCGTGCGCGGAGCAGGGCCAGGGCGGTGGGAGCGGAGATGACACCGTCGTAGCGATCGGGGGGAGTAAACGAGTCCCGCGTCCGGGCCACTCGGACCCCATGACCGATGTGCCCCAGGAGTTGCCCGGCCACACGGCGCGCCACCGCCAATGCCGCGGGGTCGGGCTTTGCGCGTCGGTGGGCGGCGGCCGTGGCTTCCAGCAGCTCCCGGGGCGCACAGGCCTCCTGCGGCTCGGGGGTGGTCTGCGAGAGCGCGACCGCCTCCAACCGCGGTGGGTCGGCGTACTGCGCCAGCACCTCGTCCACATAGTACGAGCGCAGGATGGGTGAGCCGGCGGCGTCGCTGGTGGGGTAGCTCAGGGTGACTCTGCGGGCGGCGCGAGTGAGGGCCACGTAGAACAGGAAGCTCTCGTGTGCCTGCTGCGGGAGGCGCTCGGAGAGCACGGGGCGAGCGGCGTTTAGGTGGCGGCGGTGCTCATCGTGGTAGAAGGGGTCCTGGCGTCGCCCGCGGGGGAAGGAACCCTCGCACAGTCCGGCGATGAAGACCTCGTCAAAGGCAAGCTCCCGGGCCTGGAGGATCTCCATCACCTGCACGGAGGTGCCCGTCCCGCGGCGCGCCGGGAGTCTCTCCCGGGTGCACAGGTCCCTGATGTAGCCGCTGAGGCCCGCCGGCCCGGGCTCATCGGCGATCCCGAGCACCGCCGGGGCCTCCCCGGCTTCCCGCAGCAACTCGCACAGCTCCTGCAGGCCGGCCAGGTCTCGGGCCGTGCCGGCAACCGAGGGGCCCTCTTTGACCGCACGCGCGAGAATGCCAAGCTCGCCCACGGCCCGGGACAGGGCGGCAATGCCGTCGGTGAGAGTACCGGCGGCGGCCAGCGGGTCGAGTATCTCGGTCAGACGGATGAACAGCGCCCTGGCGCCCTCGAGAGCGTCGATGGTATGCCGTAGTTGAGCCGGGCTCTGCGTGGGCTCCTGGTCCTCATCCTCCGCGCCGGCCTCGGCGGCACGCTCCAGTCGCCGTTGGAGCCGCTGAAAGAGGACCTCCAGTTGTGGCAGCCAGTTGTCGCGACCGCCGATGATGCGTGCCTGCAGCGCCAGGGCCTCGAACCCATCCACGTCGCCTCGGCGGCCCAGGTCGACGTAGTTGCTGTTCACGAGCTTGACCACATCGTCCCGGCGCCAGTCGCCGGAGACGATGTCCAGGATATCCAAGACGGCCTGCACCGCCGGGCAGCGGGAGAGCGGTTGGCCCCGGCTGATCTCCAGGGGAATGCCGAACTCCGCGAAGACCTGGGCAAAGGCCGCCTCGTACCCGTCCAGGGAGCGCACCAGGACGCCGATGCGTCCCGGTGGCGTCCCCTGCAGGAGCAGCTCCTTGACACGCCGCGCGATGAGGCGCACCTCCCCGCGGACCCCGGGGGCGCCGATGAGCCGCAGGCTGCCGTCATCCGGCAGACTCGCCGCAGTGCTCTGGGAGAAGACTCTGTCGCCCAGGGCCCGCAGAGCGGAGGTAGGGTCCGGTGCCGTCAACCACTGCTGGGCCGTGCCGGGGAGCGACGCCATGAGTTGGTCCAGGGTCTGGCGGCTGCGCGAGAACAGCCCGTCCTGCCGGTCCGGACCGATACACAGGCTCACCAGTATCCGCTCCACATGCCCACTGAGCAACTGCAGCATCTCAAGCTGCGTGATGGTGAACTCCGAGAATCCGTCGATGAGCAGCAGGCGCGTGCGGTCCAGGGGGCGCAGTTTGCCCTGGCGCAGGAGATCTCGCGCCTCCCAGAAGGCCCCGGCGTCATCATACAGCCCGCGGTCCAGCAGGATGGACTGGTACAGCGCGTAGATGGCGGTGAGGTCGTCATTGGCCGGATGGGTGGAAAGCTGCGCTCCGGCAATGGCCGCGAAAGCCGGTGGGTCCACGGCCGCGCGCTTGAGCTCCTCGATGATCTCTCCGACGGCTCCGGCGAAGCCGGCGAGATCGGCGACTCGGGCCAGGTAGGAGAGCTTCCCCGCCCGCGCCAGTGTGCCAACCGCGTGGGTGAGGAGGAGTTGACGCTGGGCGCGAGAGACGCGACGCACGGGACGGTGGTTGGCGTCCAGGAGCGCCTCGGCAAGGGTGGGGAAGGTGAAGACTCGGGGATCAAACAGCCCGTGCCGCGGCTCGGCGAAGGCCAGCGCATCCATGGCCCGCGCCGCCGCCGTGCCCGTGGACACTATCAGCGCCACGCCGTCGTCGCCATGGGTGGCGGCACATCGCCGGTACTCGGCCAACAGCCGGGTGGTCTTGCCGCTGCCGGCCGGGCCACACA
>CAZXDD010000163.1:0-13387 GCA_964639415.1 uncultured Armatimonadia bacterium | reverse complement strand
GGCCTGTACCGCGCCGAGGGGGCCGCCCAACGGCGGCGGCGCACAGGTCGCCGCCCTACAACGTCAACGGCGCCTCACCCCCCGCCCTACTTGTCCAGCCCGATCTTGCAGTGCGACCCGTGCTGGGCGGCCTCGGCCTCTTCCGCCTTGTAAGTGCCCTGGCGCTTCATGAGCAGGTCGAAGTTGACCTGGTGCCCGTCGAACTCCGGGCCGTCCACGCAGGCGAACTTGGTCTCTCCACCCACCTCCACCCGGCAGCCCCCGCACATGCCCGTGCCGTCGACCATGATCGGGTTCAGGCTCACCATCGTCGGGATCGCGTGCTCCCGGGTGAGGTTCGACACGGCCCGCATCATGGGTGTGGGGCCGACCGCCAGGACGAAGTCGATCTTCACGCCCTCGGCGAGGAGACCTCCCAGCACGTCCGTGACGAAGCCCTTGTGCCCGTAGGAGCCGTCATCGGTGGCCACCTCGAGCCGCGAGCAGATCTGGCCCAGCTCCTGCTCGAGGATGACGAGGTCCTTGGTGCGGGCGCCGACGATGCCGACGATGTCGTTGCCGGCTTCCTTCAGCGCGGCGGCGATGGGCAGGACCGGGGCGGTGCCGTACCCGCCGCCTATCACGCAGCAGGTGCCGAAGTGCTCGATGTGCGTGGGCTTGCCCAGCGGTCCTGCAAGATCCATCAAGGCGTCGCCCACTTGCATCTCGGCCAGCTCGCGAGTCGAATGCCCCACGGCCTGGAAGATGAGCGTGACGGTGCCCTCCTGAGGATCGGAATCCACGATGGTCAGGGGCACGCGCTCGCCGCCCTCGTGCGTGCGGAGGATCACGAACTGCCCGGCCTTGCGCTTCCTGGCGATCTTCGGATGGCTGATCTTGTACCGATAGGTGTTGGCCGCGATCTCTTCCTTGAACACGATCTCGTTCATAGACACACCCTCATCCATTGGCGGTGAAGCCCGATGGCGCGGCCACCGGACATGCCCGAAGACAACAACACCCACGGGGCGCTGAGACCCCCCGGCGGATTGTACAGACGGTATTCGGCCGGCGTCAAGGCCGGCCGCAGCCCGCGGCGACGCGGCCCCACACACCTCCGAGCACCCCGTACCCGCAGCCACTCCGCGGTCCCTTTGCCCCACGTGCCGGTACGCGAACCACCGGGGCAAGAGCAGTCGCAGGCCGCCAACATCGGCCGGCCATCAGGCAACAGACGGCCCGCGACGTGTAGGCAGGCCGGGGAACGCAGCAGGAGCGGGGCGGCCGGGAGTGGAATAGGCCTGAGTAGAGGCATACTCCCCGGGGGCCGGGGCGACGCTGGCGTTCGCGAAGCAATTCGCCGGGCCAAGGCCGGCGACCTGCGGGGGGAGTCGGCGAGTCGCGAGCCGACGGCTACGGCAACGGCGTCAGCGGAAGCGGTCTCGCAGGGCGGGAGCGACGGCGTCCGCGGGGGGCGAGGGCAGAGGCGATGGCTGCGGTCCCTCCGACCGTGACGCATTGTCTGCCCGACCGGCGGCAACGCGCTCACATCAGGTCGGCGATGAGGAGGCAGTGAGATGGAGCTTTGGCAACGGTTTACTCCCCGGGCGCGCAGGGCCGTATTGCGGGCACACAACGAGGCGACACGCTGGCACACACCGCTCGTGGGGCCCGAGCACCTGCTGATCGGGCTCCTGCACGTTGAGGACGGCAACGCGTACCGGTTCCTGGCCGCCGGCGGCGCCGCTCTGGATGCTCTGCTCGGCGAGAGCGAGCGGTACGTGGAGCAAGAGCAGGGCACGGAGGACACGCCCACGGAGCTGTTCTTCACTCCCGCCGCCCAGAGCGTCCTGCAGTCGGCCTACACCGAATCGCGAACGGCGGGCTCGTCACATGTGGGCACAGAGCACATCCTGCTGGGCCTGCTTCGGGGGCAGGAGGGCTTCGTTGCAGAGCTGCTTGCGCGGCACAACGTCGACACACCAACGCTGAGGTCAATGGTGACGCAGATGACACAGACAGAGACGCAGACACAGGTAGTGGAGCCGGCCGCCCCCTCGCTGAGGGTCTTCATCTCGGCGGACATGGAGGGGATAAGCGGCGTCGGCCGTTCGGCGATGACGGAGAGCGAGCACAGGGACTACGGCCGGGCGCGTGAGTTCATGACCGCCGACGTCAATGCCGCGGTGCAGGGGGCCTTCGACGCCGGGGCCACGGAGGTGTGGGTCAAGGACTCCCACGGCCCGGCGGACAACATCCTCATCGAGAAGCTGGACCCCCGCGCCCATCTGATCCAGGGCTGGACCGCCGGCTCGCGGATGATGGAGGGTATCGACGACACCTTCGATGCGGCCGTACTGGTGGGCTACCACGCCCGGGCCATGACCCCCGACGGCGTCATCTCTCACACGATGCTGTTCAGAGTGCGACGGCTCTGGTACAACGACGTGGAGGTGGGAGAGAGTGGCATCAGCGCCGCCCATGCCGGGCATTTCGGGGTGCCGCTGGTGTTCGTCTCGGGCTGCGAGGCGCTGGGGCGCGAGATCGCCCAGGTCCTGGGCCCCGAGGTGGAGACGGTAGCCGTCAAACAGGCCTACACCCGGGAGTGTGCCCGGCTGTACCCGGTGGAGGCGTGCCGGGAGCAGATCCGCGCCGGGGTGGCGAGGGCGGTGGCGCACAGGAAGCAGATCCCCGCCTTCGTGCCGACCGGCCCGATCTCGTGCCGCATGGAGCTGGCCCGGGTGGAGCAGGCCGAGGCCGCCGCGCTGGTGCCCGGAGTTGAGATCATCGAGCCCGGAACCGTGGGCTTCACGGCGGCCAATGGCCTGGAGGCCGCGGATATCGTGGCCCTCTTGCTGGAGACCACCGGTGCGTAGTGTCGCCGCGGGCAGGAAGCCCCGGGCGTGCGGACGGCCCTGGGGACGGGCTTGCGGGCGGCGCACGCCGAGGAGCGAGGGAGTAAGGGCCGGGCGGCCCAACCTCACCTCCGCACCGTTGTGCATCCGGCCTTCTCTCCCCTTATCGGGAGCTTCGCACCGGGCGATACGGCAAGACCGGCGACCCGGTGTCACGTTGCTGGGCCCCAGAGGCTGTGGTATACTTCCGGTATCAGGGGACTGCGGATGGGGTCGAGCGTTGCGAAGCGGCCGGGGCCGCTACAGGTGAATTTGGCATGGCTTCCCAGTTGATCTACATCGACGGCCAGTTTTACCCCAAAGAGGAAGCAAAGGTGTCCGTGTTCGACCACGGGCTACTCTATGGCGACGGCGTCTTCGAGGGTATCCGGGCGTACGGCGGCCGGGTCTTCCGGCTCAAGGAGCACGTTGCCCGGCTCTACTCCGGCGCCAAGACGATCATGCTGGATATCCCGCTGAGCCAGGAGGAGATGATCGCGGCGGTCTGCGATTGCTTTCGGGTCAACGGGCTCTCCGACGGTTACTGCCGGCTGGTGGTCACCCGCGGCATCGGCGACCTCGGCCTGGACCCGCGGAAGTGCCCGGTGCCGACGGTGATTATCATCGCCGATCAGATCACTCTGTACCCTCCGGAGTACTATGACAATGGGCTGAATGTCATCACCTGCGCGACGCGGCGGGTCTCGCCCCAGGCGCTGGACCCCGCCCTCAAGCCGCTGAACTACCTGAACAACATCATGGCCAAGATCGAGACGACTCAGGCCGGGGTGCCCGAGGGCATCATGCTCAGTTCCGAGGGCTATGTGAGCGAGTGCACGGGTGACAACCTGTTTCTGGTGGAGAAGGGCGAGCTGCTCACGCCACCGCTGTACATCGGCAATCTGGCGGGGATCACGCGACAGGCGATCATCGACGTTGCCCGCGAGCAGGGGATAGCGGTGCATGAGGACCTGTTCCGGATGCACCGGGTGTACAACGCGGACGAGGTATTCCTGACCGGCACCGCGGCGGAGGTGGTACCGGTAGTGAGGGTGGACGGCCGGTCCATCGGCGACGGCAGGCCGGGTCCGCTGACCGGGAAGCTGTGGCACCTGTTCACGGAGCTTACGACCCACGATGGTGAGCCGATAGAGGGGTAAACTGTGGGTGTCGGTGGGTAAAACAACCTTAAGCCGGCGGCCCGAATGTCCCTTATAGTGAGTACGCACGCAGGAGGATGCCGCCGGCACCGGCACGTCGGCTCGATGGACGCGGCGGTTTGCCGTGCCCGGAGCCTGGAGGTAGCGGACCCGCGCGGCGCCCGGCCCAGGCCCAGGCGCAACGAGGCACCGAGCCGACACGTATTTAGTGGCGTGAACTTCCTCCGGCGGTCGCGCGTTCTATACCTACATGGATAACGTGGTTGCAGTTATTCTGCACACCGGACACCCCCCCTGCGTGGGGGCTCGGGGGCAGTGGCAATAGGAGGACAATCCGTCCCATGGAATTGTGGCAGCGCTTCACGAGTCGCGCTCGCAGGGCAGTCTTGCTGGCCCATTCCGAGGCGACCCGAACCCGCGTCCCGCTGATCGGCACGGAACACCTGTTGCTCGGCCTCTTGAGGCTGGGCGAGGGTGCCGCCATCGAGGTGCTCGGGCACCTGGGTGCCAATGTGGACCGACTGCGCGCCGACCTGGACCAGCAGGTTGAATCGGGGCGGGGTTCTGAGCCCAACAACGAGTTGTTCTTCACCCCTGAGGCACAAAGTGCCCTGCAGTTGGCCTACACCGAGGCCCGCACGCTCGGCGACCCTTACATCGGGACCGAGCATATCCTCCTGGGCCTGCTCCGGCTGGGCAAGGGTCCGGCCTATCGTCTCCTGCGCAACTACGGCGCGGACGTGGGCCAGGTGCGGCACATCGTGGCCGACATGGCCAGTGCCCGGGCGGCCGGCCCCGCTCAGAAGCAGGCCGCCGAGCCTCAGGCCCCCAGTACGCCCAGCAAGAAGAGCAAGACCCCCAACCTGGATCACTACAGCCGCGACCTCACCCAGCTCGCCCGTGAGGGGCAGCTCGACCCCGTGGTCGGCCGCGAGGCGGAGATGGAGCGGGTGATCCAGATCCTGTGCCGGCGGACCAAGAACAACGCCTGTCTCATCGGTGAGGCCGGCGTGGGCAAGACCGCCATCGCCGAGGGGCTGTCGCAGCGCATCGCCGACCGCGACGTGCCGGACCTGCTTCTCAACCGCCGTCTCGTCGCCCTGGACCTGGCAAGCCTCGTGGCCGGCACCAAGTACCGCGGCGAGTTCGAGGAGCGCATGAAGCGCGTGATGGAGGAGTTGCGCGCCGCCAACAACCAGGTCATCGTGTTCCTCGATGAGTTGCACACCATCGTCGGCACCGGCGCGGCGGAGGGTGCGATGGATGCTTCCAATATCCTCAAGCCCGCCCTGGCCCGCGGGGAGATGCAGTGCATCGGCGCCACCACCCTGGACGAGTACCGCAAGCACATCGAGAAGACGCCCTCCCTGGAGCGCCGGTTCCAGCCCGTCATGGTCGGCGAGCCCACTCGCGAGGAGTCGCTGGATATCCTCCACGGCATCCTCGAGCGCTACGCCGCGTTCCACGATGTGATCTACGACGAGCAGGCCGTGGACGCGGCGGTGGACCTCTCGCTGCGCTACATCAGCGACCGCTCGCTGCCGGACAAGGCCATCGACCTGCTGGATGAGGCCGGCTCGCGCGTGAAGCTGCGCCGCCACAGCCAGCAATCGGCGGAGCGCAAGCTCTCCCGCTCGCTGGGCGACGTTCCGGCCGCGGTGGCGGAGGACGACGTCGATACCTCCGACGGCGATCTGTTCGAGAGCACCACTCTCACCGCCATGGCCGGCGAGTGGCGCCCTCAGACCGAGGAACTCCCCCACGTGTTTCGCGAGGACATCGCGGAGGTCGTGTCCATCTGGACGGGGATACCGGTCACCGCGCTGTCGGAAGAGGAATCTCAGCGTCTGCTGCGCATGGAAGACGCGCTGCATGAGGACATCGTCGGTCAGCAGGACGCGATCAAGACGGTCTGCAAGGCCGTGCGCCGGGCCCGGGCGGGCATCAAGGACCCCAAGCGCCCCACAGGCTCGTTCATGTTCCTCGGGCCCACCGGTGTGGGCAAGACTTATCTCGCCCGCATTCTCGCCCGCTTCCTATTCGGCGACGAGGATGCCCTGATCCGCATCGACATGTCCGAGTACATGGAGAAGTTCGCCGTCTCCCGGCTCATCGGAGCGCCTCCGGGCTACGTCGGTTACGAGGAAAGCGGCCAGCTCTCCGAAGCCGTACGTCGCCGGCCCTACAGCGTGGTGCTGTTCGACGAGATCGAGAAGGCCCATCCTGAGGTCTTCCACATCCTGCTGCAGATCATGGAGGACGGGCGGCTAACCGATAGCCAGGGGCGAGTGGTGGACTTCAAGAACGCCATCGTCATCATGACCAGCAATGTGGGCGCGCGTCTGATCTCCGAGGGGCGGACGATGGGCTTCTCGCAGGGCGAGCGGCCACGGACCAGGGACGACGCCGGACGCGACTATGAGCGCATGAAGCAGAAGGTCGTGGACGAGCTGAAGAAGACCTTCAGCCCGGAGTTCCTCAACCGCCTCGACGACGTCGTGGTCTTCCACGCCCTGGGAGAGGAAGAGATCCGGCTGATCGTCGACCTGCAACTGCAGGACGTGAAGACCAATCTCGCCGCCCGCGGCCTGACTTTGACCGTCACCGACCCGGTCCGCGAGCTTCTCATCCGCGAGGGCTTCGATCCGTCCATGGGCGCCCGGCCCCTGCGCCGCGCGGTGCGCAATCGGATAGAGGACGCGCTGGCCGAGCATATCCTCGCCATGGGCGCCGAGGAGCACGGAGAGATCGTGGCCGACATGGACGACGAGGGCAATGTCACCTTCGAGTTCGTCCAGCCCACCGTGCCGTGCCAGGCCTAGACCGAAGTTCCGGTATGACACCAACGGGCGGCCCTCACACGGCCGCCCGTTTCGCGTTCTGCAGCGCCGGTTCCGGGGGCAAAGCAGGCTCCCCCGGGCGCGGCGGCTCTCCGGCGGATGGCGGCGGACCCGGTCTTGCGACACCCCTTGACTCGGGCCGTCTCGAGGACTAATGTGCAAGTAACTTGGTAACTGGACTTACCACAATCCCCCGGAGCTTCCCGGGCCCTGCTCGGATGGGAGTGGATGGGTTGATTTACTTCGACAATGCCGCGACGACCCGTGTCGACCCCGAGGTGCTCGGGGCGATGATGCCGTTTCTGCAGGATGAGTTCGGCAACCCCAGCAGTGTCTACCAGCTTGCGGCCCGTTCCCGGGCCGCGGTGGAGGAGGCCCGGGAGCACGTGGCCCGGTACATCGGCGCCTCCGCTCGGGAGATCGTGTTCACCGGCTGCGGCTCTGAAGCCGACAACTACGCCATCAAGGGCACTGCGTGGGCCCTGGCTCACAAGGGCAAGCACATCATCACCTCAGGCATCGAGCACCACGCGGTGCTCGATGCCTGCCTCGCTTTACAGAAGCAGGGCTTCGAAGTGACCGTGCTGCCCCCCGACACCGATGGCGTCATTCACCCCGAGCAGGTGGCCGAGGCAGTCCGCGAGGACACGATCCTGTGCACCATCATGCACTCCAACAACGAGGTTGGCACTGTGCAGCCGATCGCGCAGATCGGGGCGCTGTGCAGGGAGCGCGGTGTGGTGATGCACACCGATGCGGTACAGTCGCTGGGCAAGGTCGATCTCAACGTGGATGAGCTGAACGTAGACTTGCTGTCCATGTCGGCCCACAAGGTCTACGGGCCCAAGGGCGTGGGAGCGCTGTACATCCGCAAGGGCACCAGGCCGGTCCGGCTCATCGATGGCGGTGGGCAGGAGCAGGGCAAGCGTGCGGGGACGGAGAACGTCTCGGGCATCGTGGGCATGGGCAAGGCGGTGGAGCTCCTGGCCAAGCGTGCCGCCACAGACAATCCGCGGATCCAGAGGCTCTGCCGCCGGGTGATCGACGGTATCCTGGAGCGCATCCCACACACTCAGCTCACCGGCCATCCGGAGCGGCGCCTTCTCAATATCGCGAGCTTCACCATCAACTACATCGAGGGTGAGGGGATGCTGCTGTCCTTGGACCTCTACGGCATCTGCGCTTCCAGCGGCTCGGCATGTACCTCCGGCTCGCTGGACCCCTCCCACGTCCTGCTGGCCATGGGCCGCCCACACGCCGTGAGCCACGGCTCGCTGCGCATCAGCCTCTCGAGAACGAACACCGACGCCGACGTGGATGCGCTCCTGATGTCACTGCCGGGCTTTGTGGAGCGGCTGCGCGACATGAGCCCGATGTGGGCGGACGCCCAGAAGAAGGGCGTCGTGTAGTCGTCCGCCGCTCCCGGGAGCGCGGGCGTCTCTCCCGCATGCCGTTGGTCCTCGCCGTCTGCCGTGGCCGTCCGTCGCTTGTCCCGTCTTGTGGGGCCGGGCTTTTCGGCCCCCATCCATAGCCGTCCGCCGCATCGCCCGCATCCCATACCCCAGACTTGCCACACCCCCAACGGTGGTGCCATACCATGTCAGATGAGCAGGCCCTGATGCAGGACATCCTCCGCCTCAAGCGCGAGCGCAACGCCGTCATCCTGTCCCACAACTACCAGCGCCCCGCGGTGCAGGACATCGGTGATTTCACCGGCGATTCACTGGGCCTCAGCCGTCAGGCGGCAGCCACCGAGGCCGAGGTGATCGTGTTCTGTGGCGTGCACTTCATGGCCCAGACCGCCAAGCTCCTGAGCCCGGACAAGACCGTGCTGCTGCCCGTGCCGGAGGCCGGCTGCCCCATGGCGGACATGGTCACCGCCCAGCAGCTTCGACGGTTCAAGGCCGAGCACCCCGGAGCACCGGTGGTGGCGTATGTCAACACCACCGCCGAGGTCAAGGCGGAGGCGGACATCTGCTGCACCTCGGCCAATGCCGTCGAGGTCGTGCGCTCCCTGGAGGCGGAGAAGGTCCTCTTCGTCCCCGACCGCAATCTCGGCCGCTGGGTGGCCGGACAGGTGCCGGACAAGGAAGTCGTCCTGTACCAGGGCTTTTGCCCTACCCACGAGCTTATCACGCCCGACATGGTCCTGGAGATCAAACAGGCCCATCCCCAGGCCGTTGTCATGGCCCATCCGGAGTGCAATGAGGCCACACTTGAGACGGCGGATGCCGTCCGTTCCACCAGCGGGATGCTCCGCTATGCCGCGGAGAGCGAGGCGCAGGAGTTCATCGTCGTCACGGAGGTGGGGATCCTGCACCCGCTGCAGCAGCAGAATCCGGGCAAACGATTCTACCCGGTTCTGGCGGCGGTGTGCCCCAATATGAAGCTCACCACGCTGGAGAGTGTGAAGCGCGCGCTGCAAGAGAACGTCCACCAGATCGAGATTGACCCCCAGATCGCGCACAGGGCGCGGCGGGCGGTGCAAAGGATGGTGGAGATCGGGTAGAGGCGCGCCGGGACCCATCGCGCACAGAAACGTCGCCCTGCGGACCCCGTCACACTTCGCCGGCCACGTGTGTATGGTGCAGGCGGAGGTGGCAACCATGAACTGTCCGCAATGCGGGTATGCGATGGGTCCGTTTGACGTGGAGTGTGAGCGCTGCAAGAGGATGGCCGCCCTCAAGCCGGCAGAGCCACGGGCGCGGGAGGCAGCTCCCGTGGCACCGGCGCAAGTCCCCGTTGCACCGTTCCGGCCTCCCGTAACACCTGCCAAGCCGCAGGCGAGCGCCGGCCATCCGCTGTCCGCAGGGGGGATCCTCCTGGGCTGCCTCGGCGCGGTGATCCTCGGCGTGGTCATGCTGGTCGCCCTTTGCGATACCCCCGTACCCACCTCGGTGTCGAGCGTCCCGGCGCCGGGCTTTGTCGCGACCACACCCAGTGGCCCGAGCCTGGCGGACTTCCAGGCGATCGAGGCGGGCATGACCCGGGCCCAGGTGGAGAGCATCCTGGGGCCGGGAGAGCTGCTGTCGCAGGTGAGCCTGCCGGGAGTGGGCACCTCGGAGATGTACCAGTGGACGGGGAGAGGCGACCTGGGGGCGAACATGAACGTGTCGTTTCAGGACGGGTGCGTGGTGAGCAAGGCGCAGTTCGGGCTGCGCTGACGGCCGGCGGCGGGACCGGGGCCATCGGCTCCATGTGCACCGCCCAAGAACGGCACAAGGGGCCGGAGGCATGCCCCCCGGCCCCGTGGCCTGTGGCGTGGTGGACTAGCTCTCCCCGGCGAGGCAGGTCGCCAGGTCGGTGTCGACGTCGGTGATCGGCTTGATGGCGAACTTCTCCACCAGCACATTGAGGATGTTGGGCGTGACGAAGGCCGGCAGCGTCGGCCCGAGGCGGATATTGCGGATGCCCAGGTGCAGCAGCGTGAGCAGGATCGCCACGGCCTTCTGCTCGTACCACGAAACGATCAGCGACAGCGGCAGATCGTTGACCCCCACGTTCAGGGCCCCTGCAAGAGCCGTCGCGATCTGTACCGCCGAGTAGGCGTTGTTGCACTGGCCTACATCCAGCAGGCGCGGAATGCCGTCGATCTCGCCGAAGTCCAGCTTGTTGAACCGGAACTTGCCGCAGGCCAGCGTGAGAATGACGCTATCCTGTGGGGCCTTCTCGGCGAACTCGGTGTAGTAGTCACGCCCCGGACGGGCGCCGTCGCAGCCGCCGATGAGGAAGAAGTGCTTGATCTTCCCGGCCTGCACCGCATCCAGGACCTTGTCGGCGATGGCCAGCACCGGCGCGTGATGGAAGCCGGTGAGGATCGTCTGGCCCTCGGTCTGATCAAGTGGCGGGAGCTCCCGGGCCAGCTTGATGACCTCGGAGAAGTCCTGGCTCTCGCCCAGGTGCTTGACTCCCGGCCACCCCACCATGCCGAGGGTGAAGATGCGGTCCTGGTAGCTCTCCTTCGGCCTCTGGATGCAGTTGGTGGTCATGACGATCGGGCCGGGGAAGGCGTCGAACTCCGAGCGCTGGTTCTGCCACGCGCCGCCGTAGTTCCCCACCAGATGCGGGTACTTGCGCAGCTCCGGGTACATGAAGGCCGGCAGCATCTCGCCGTGGGTGTAGACGTTGATCCCGGTGCCCTCGGTCTGCTTCAGGAGCTCCAGCAGGTCGGTCATGTCGTGACCGGAGACCAGGATGCCCGGACCCGCCTTGGTGCCCAGATAGACCGGGGCCGGCTCCGGGGTCCCGAGGTACTCTACGTGGCCGGCATCCAGAAGCGCCATCGCCGTGATGTTGACCTCACCGACCCCCAGCGCCAGTCCCAGCAGCTCGTCGACGCCCTTGGACTCATCCACGGTGGCCGCGAGGGCCTCGTACACGGCCTTGTCCGCCGCCGCGTCCACCTTGCCCAGGCGCCGAGCGTGGTGCAGGTAGGCGCAGACGCCCTTGAGGCCGTAGGTGATGAGCTGGTGCAGCGCACGGATGTCGGGGTCCGGGTGGTCGCTCAGAACACCCACCTGGGCGCCCAGGGCCACCAGCTCGTCGACGTCGTCGGTCTCGGGGACCGCAGGCGACAGGTCGGGTGCAACCGTGCCCCCGGCCCCGGCCAGCAGCGCCTTCGCCTGCGTCTTGAACTGCTCCGAGTGATGGATGTACTCCACGAACCGCTCGGGGTCGAAGTTGACGTTGGTGAGGGTGGCGAAGATGGCCTCCTCGGCGAAGGCGTCCATCTCATCATCTCGCGCCCCCAGCTCCGCGGCGGCGGCCGCGTAGCGCGACAGCCCCCGGAGGGAGAAGATCAAGGCGTCCTGCAAGGCGGCGGTCTTGGGGTCCTTGCCACAGACCCCCTGCTGGGTGCAGCCCGTACCCTTGGCCGTCTGCTCGCACTGGAAACAGAACATGGACATAGCGCTTCCTCCCGCAGCAAGAGTGCACGTCACATGGCCCACATCTTAGTCTCCGGCGCCAGGGGCGTCTTTGACTTAGGTCAAGTGAGCGCAAATCCACGCACTTGCCCGGCTATTGGGGTGCCGGGAGCCGTACCCGCCCCGCGGGGCCTACACGGCAGGCGCGGCGGCAGCGGCACCTTCGGCCTCGAGGCCCCGTACTGCTCCGGCCCCGCGCGCACGCTCCGAGGCAGCGAGGACGCCCCATCGCGGTCGCCGGCGGCCGCTGAACCCAATCACCGCCTCGCCGGCTCTTCTCCCCGCCCCTGCTACTTGCGGTCGAAGAAGATGTTCTTGCCCCTGGCCGACAGCACGATAGCGTACGCCAGCGCCACGTCCTGTCCCAGGAGCCCCAGGCGCACCGCGGCCAGACCCACCGTGTACATGATGCGATTGTCCACCCGGTTGTCGGCGGCGATGGAGGCGGCGCTGCCCAGGGCGATGCCAAGATCGCCGATAGTGTACGCGCAGCGGCCACCCGCGGCGGCGTTGGCCCGGCAGCCCTCGTAGCCGCAGTTATTGCAGGCGGGGATGCCCAGACGCTGCAGCCTCGTGCCCAGAAGCACGCAGGCGTGGGCATCCCGCAGGCACTGGGCGTCGCGGGAGAACAGCCCCGCCTTCTCGTCCGCCGCCGCGATGGCCAGCATCGCCTCGGCAAGGCTCTCCTTCTCCGGCCCGTCGGTGACGATCGCCGTCACGAGATTGTCGGTGCCCCGCGCCTTGGGGGCCGTACGGGCGGCGACGCACATCCTCTTCGCGACGTCGACAACGGCCTCCAGCTCGTGCGCTTCGTTGAGGGTCATCATTGCTTGCCTCCGCAAAGAGTCGCCGACTCGCCGACTGTCGTCTCACAGCATCACTTCCGTAGCGCCCTCGCCGCCCTGCTCGTGGTCGGCGATGTGGAACTCACGCACGGACTTGTGCTTGCGCAGGAACTCATGCACCCCTCTGCGCAGAAGCCCCGTTCCCTTGCCGTGGATGATGCGCACCTGAGGGAAGCGGGCCAGGGCCACGTCGTCCAGGTACTTCTCCAGGTCCGCCACGGCCTCGCCCACGGTCATGCCACGGATGTCGATCTCCTTGGGCACGGTGAAGGACTTGCGGGCCTCCATCCTCCGGGCCATCGCCGCGGCCTCGTCGGCGACCTTCGTCTCCGGGGGCCTCAGGTCGCCGAGGTTGCACTCCACGCGCATCGGCCCCACCTGGACCTCGGCCACTCCCTGGCGCGGGACGCCGACGACGGTCCCGTCACGCCCCAGGGAGGGGACGTGCACGGTATCGCCCAGGAGCACGTAGTCCAGGCCCGGTTGCTGCTGCGGCCCGTCATCCGCCTGTGGGGTCTCGAGGGCGGGAGGTTCTTGCTCCCGGAGCTTGCGCGCGCGCTGCGCGCTGAGGTCCTGCCGGATCTGGGCCAGCTCATCGCGACGCTCCTGGGTGAGCTTCGACTGGCGTGTCTGCTTCTGCAGATCGGCGATGATCTGCCGGGCGCGCTCCTCGGCCCTGCGCACGATCTGTTCGGCCTCGGCGAAACCGCCCTCGATGGCCTGCTTCCGCTGGGCCTCGAGCTT
>CAZXDD010000162.1:0-13388 GCA_964639415.1 uncultured Armatimonadia bacterium | reverse complement strand
CACACCCACACCCTACCCTACACTCTTTCCCTACACGACGCTCTTCCGATCTTACGTGTCGCGCACAACGTGGGGGGGATCGGCTTGGCGGGCTGGAAAGCCCCTCACGAACGGCAGTGGGCGGCGGGCTCAGGGGTGTATTCCCGTGTAGTGCGTGACGAGTCATGCGCTACGCGGCGCGGATCGGCCGGAGGTCGGCGTGCGGCCGTTTGCACGTCGACCTCCGGCCACGACCTGCAGCTCGGCGCGTACGCGGAGGTACCGGCGGCTCCCGTAGGCATTGCGCCGGTGGCGGCACAAGGAACGGGGTCTGGGGCCCGAGGCCCCAGCGGGGTGCGGGGCAGCGCCCCGCGACGTTCGCCGGTGACGTTCGCCGGTGACGTCAGACGTGCCGGGATGGCGCAGGCAGTGGGCGTGGCGATGCCATGCTGCTTCTTGAGTGTCGCCCCTCCGGGGCTCGGGTGTGCGCTGTGCCGCGGAGACGGGGGCTCGCGCCCCCGCCTGTTTGTGTTCCGCCCCTGCGGGGCTAAGGGCGACGCCCGCCAGACGAGGGCGCCGGGCACAGACGTGTCGCGCGCTACGAGGGGGATCGGCTTGGCGGGCTGGAAAGCCCCCCATGAACGGCAGTCGGCGGCGGGCTGGAAAGCCCGCCCCACGAATGGCAGTGGGCGCCACCCGGGTGTACCTACGGTCGCAGTGCCGGGGCTCCTATTGCCCGGAGCGCCGCTGGCGAATGGTGTTCACCGCTACGGCGGCCACCACGACTGTGCCCACGATGACGCCCTCCCAAAGAGATGCGTTCTTGGCGATCACGAGGTTGAGGCCATTGAGAATGACGCTCAGGACGCTGGCCCCGAGGATCGTGCCCACGACACTGCCCTCGCCGCCCGCCAGGCTGCAGCCCCCGATCACCGCCGCGGCGATGGCATTGAGCTCATAGCCGGTGCCGGTGGCGGGGTTTCCCTGCCGGTCGTAGGCTGCGTAGACGATGCCTGCAAGGCCGGTGAAGAGGGCGCAGAGGCTATAGGCGACCACCTTCATCCGCGAGACGTCGATGCCGGAGAGCCGCGTGGCCTCTTCATTGCTCCCCAGGGCGTACAGGTACTTGCCCCAGACGGTGCCTTTCATGACTGCGATGCCGATTGCCGCCACGCCGAGGCAGATGTACACGGGGATCGGCACGCCCATGAGGCGGCCATTGCCCAGGTGCGTGAAGCTCTGATTGACGATGGGGATAGGCAGGGAGTCGGTGAGCAAGAGGGCCACGCCGCGCAGGATGCACATGGTGCCGAGGGTGGCGACGAAGGGTTGGAGGCTGAGGCGGGAGATCAGGAGGGCGTGGACCAGGCCCACGAGGGCGGAGGCGACCAGAACGATGGGCAGCGCCACGGCCAGCGGGAGGCCGGCCTCCACGACAAGCAGGCCGGTGAGCACGCCGCTAAAGGCGATGAGTGACCCCACCGAGAGGTCGATGCCTCCGGCGATGATGACGAAGGTCTCGCCGACGGCGAAGATGGAGAGCAGGGCGATCTGGCGGGAGAGGTTCTGGAGGTTCGCGGGCCTCAGGAAGCTCTCGCGGGCGCCGGGGCCGGACAGGATGATGACCAGCACGATTGCCAGCAGGCTGAGGAGGATGCCGGTCTCGCGGGTGCGCAGGAGGCCGAGCCAGCGGGCCGTACGCCCGGGCTTTGCTGTGGCGTCGACGGTGGACATAGGCATGCCTGTGGTTCAGAGTTGGCGGCGCGGTGCCGAGCGGGTGGGGCGCAGGCAGGAGCCGAGCCGGCAGGATGTCGCGTTGCCGGGTCCCCGGAGCTTCGCCGGATGGTCTCCACCGATTCCACCGCGCCAGGGGGCGCAGGGTTCCGGAGTGTGTCCGACGCCTGCCGTATCTCGCGTAAGGAACGATGGAACGGCCAGTTCGCCGTCGGCGAGCCGGCACCTGCATCTGCGGCCGGCGGGGATCGGTGCCGGGGATGCTTCGCCGGACCGGGGGGAGGCTACCGGACGTTCATGAGCCGCTTGAGGTCCTCGGTGACGGTGTCCGACAGGACGGCGACGGAGAACACCAGCTCCGCGAGGATGGCCGGGGTGATGGTCTCGGCCGGCCAGCCGCAAGTGATGCAGAAGGTGGCATTCTCGCCGAGATAGGCGGCGTGCGCCGGCCCCAGCGTGCAGTTCCAGTCGCCACCCAGCTTGCGCCACACCGCCGGGGTGATCTGAGCCTCCTGCACCTTGTAGGGGAGAAACGCGCCGGCGACGAGGCGCGAGCGGTCGTCGGTATACCAGACGTGCACGCTGAAGCGGTTGTCGGTCTCCTGGATGGCGACGGCCACCTGGCAACTGCGCTCATCGCGTACGGTCACGCCCTTGAGACCTGCCTGCAGGAGCATGTCGGCGAGGCGGCCCGAGAGGCCTGCCGCCTGTGGTTGTGGTTGTGGTTGTGGTTGGGCCTGGGGCGCAGTCTCCGCGGGGGGCAGTGGCCAGGTGAACTGCGCCCGGGCCACGGCCGGGGGCAGCGCCAGCAGCAGGGCCGCCATCGCGTAGGGCGAGCGGGCAAGGGAGAAGTGGTGCATCGGACCCCTCCTCGTGGCGAGGCGCGGGAGCCGGTGGCCCGAGCCGGGCAGGACCGGCCTTCCCGGAAACCGGGGCCGCGGTGCCGGGTGTCGTGCGGCCCGCTATCGGTCGCAGATTCGCCGACAAGCGCCCGGCGACCTGCAGGAGATCACATCGAGGGAGGCATCGCGGAGCAGGTGTGGCGCCAAACGCAACGGCGGCGGGCCGGGGGACAGCGGCGTCACTCTGCCGCAAGAGTCGCCAGTACGCGCGGGAGGGCCAGGTCGGCCACCGTGCCCACAGCCATGATGCTGTCCTTGAGCATCTCGGGGGACGCGACGGCATGGGGAAGGGCGACGCTCACCACGATGTGGCCATCCACATGGGCCAGGCGCGGCAGCCAGGGATTGGCATTGAGCTCGGCTATTGTCCGCCACAGCGCGGCGGGCACGGCGTGTCTGTCCACGCGTAGCAGCGTGGGAGGGGTGGTCTCCGTTGCCGCGGGGCGGGCGAGGAGACAGTACGTCACCGTGTGGCTTTCCAGGCGGCGGACCAAAACGGTGTGCAACTGCTGTCCCTGTATGGCAAGGGCCACGGCGCCATCGGACTGCGACCGGTACTTGAGGGCCGTGCGGTCCATCAGGTCGGTCAGCTCGGAGCTCGCGGGCCCCTGCGCCGACGCCGGTACCAGGCTCAGGGCCAGCAACCACAGGACACACATCGCGCGCGGACACCATGTCATGCCGGGACCAATCCTCCTTCGTTCCGGGTCTCCCCGGATCTTGCCCATCCCGCCCACGGCCCTCGCCGCCGCATTCGTGGGGCGGGGCTTCCTGCCCGCCGCCGTTGCCGCCCTCGTTGTCGGCTCCCGGCCCGGAGCCTTGACCCTCACTCCGTCGCGAGCCGCTTCTTGAGCTCCGGGAGCAATTGGTCGGACACCAGGGCCACGTCCGTCACCATCAGCTTCAGCAGTTGCGGCGTGATCTTGCTCAGCTCGTGGCCGGTCACAACCACGAAGTAGCCCTCGGTGTACCCCACGTGGGCCATGTGGCTTTGCGTGTTGAGCTCCGCCAGGTAGCGCCAGATGGCTGCAGGCACCTTCTCCGCGGGGACCGCTAGAGGAGTGCACCACACGCCCAGCACCCCCTCGACCCGGCGGACGATCAGCGTATGGCGCGCATTGTCGCCCTGCACCTGGACCTCCCAGGTGTCCCGATCGCGAACGAAGTAGCTCACCTGGGCCTGGCGGAGCAGGTCGGCCGGGCCGGCGGGTGGCGGGGCGGCGAGACAAGCCGTGGCAGTCAGAAGTGCCAGGGCGATGAGGACGGAGGGTCGGGTCTGAGGCAGAGACGCCATGGTCAAGCTCCGGGAGGCAGTTGGTTGTCTCGGTGCCGGGCCGGTGGGATGTCCGCCGGCCCGGCAGGAGTCGGGCTGCTCTACTGAACGGCCAGGAGCTGCTTGAGGCCCTGGGTGACATCGTCGGCCATGAAGGTGACGAACAGCACCATGTCGTTCAGAAGCTGCGGGGTGATCTTGTCGGCCATCAGGGTGGTGGTGACGATGAAGCTCTTCTGATCGTCGAGGTAGCCCACGTGGGCGGGGCTGAGGCCCGTCCCGTAGTCGGAGACGATCTTCTTCCACACCGCCTGGGGCACGGCTCCGGGCTCCACCTCGAAGGGCAAGAAGGTGTAGACCAGGACTTTCTCGCGATCGCCGGCGAACTTGACGTGGATCGTGAAGCCGTTGCCCGAATCCTGGATCTGGATCCCCACGGTGCAGGTGTTGGCATCCAGCGTCTCGACGCCCTTGAACCCGAGCCCGGTGAGCATGTCGGCGAGTGGACAGGCGGCGCCGGCAGGCTGTGGTTGCGGTTGAGGCTGTGGTTGTGGTTGTGGTTGAGGCTGTGGTTGTGGTTGAGGCTGTGGTTGGGGCTGTCCCTGGGGCTGTCCCTGCGGCTGCGGCGCGGGGAACGGCCAGGGGAACTGGGCGGAGGCGATGGTGGGCAGAAGCAGTGCCAGAGCCAGCACGCCCAGAAGGACGCTGACGGGGGTCTTGGTCATGGCATGGCGCATGGTGGTTTCCTCCCCTAGTGTGCTGCCGCGCTCGTGGCGGCTGATGAGTGTCACGACGGCGGGCTACTGGACCGTCAGCATCTGCCTGAGCTGAGGCAGCAATTGGTCGGACATGCCGAAGACGTTCTCGACGAGATCTTTGACCACCTGCGGCGTGATGGACGCGGCGGGGTAGGCCGCCACGGTGATGAGGTACCCTTTTCCGTCTTCGCCCTGCACGTACCCTACATGAGGCAGCCAGGGCCGCGCGCCGAGGTCGGCGATGAGCTTCCAGAACTGTCCCGGCACCCGGGCCTCTTCCAGCTCCATGAGCACCGTGTAGGCGCAGATCCACGCATCGCGGTCGGAGACGATCACGGCTGTGTCGCCGGTCTGTCCCTGGTACATGGCGACGCAGGTGGCGTCATCTTGCGCCCGGTACTTCAGGCCCGTCTGCTTCATGAGATCGTCCAGTCTGCCGGCCGCCGCCGGAGTGGCGGTCAGCACGGCCAACGACAGCACACTCAGAGCCGCGACGAAGGCCGACAGGTGCTTTGCGGATGGCATGGTCCTTGCCCCTCCCTGGATGTTTGGTTGCCCGTGCCGGCGGCGACGGGCCTTGAGGCGGCGGGTTCCGCCGGGCTAGGGCGGCGGCCCTCGCCGACGCGACCAAGCCGCCACCCGTCCCCGCTTGGCACCGGGGCGGCCGGCGGCTCTGCCCAACGTCGGGGCGCCCCGTCAATTCAGGTCCCGGGGCGCCCACTGCACGGGCCTTCCTTAGTCGCGGGAGATCACGGTCAGCCCCAGGGCCGACGGGTCGTCCACGACACAGGCGGCCTTCATCGGGTTTGCCAGAGCCTGCGGCCTGGCGGCGGGAGTGTTGAACACACCCATGGCGTCGAACCAGTTGGCGCTCTCCCCCGAGTACCGCATCAGGCTGCGGGCGGTGCCGCGCGGCAGCCTCTTGGGCTGCAGGTTCAAGTCCTGCGGCGCCGCGCCCATCACCTTGGCCACAAGCGACTCGCCCTGGGCGAAGGCCGAGAACTGCTTGGCGGTGTCGGTGGGGAGCTTCATGTACGCGCCGGCGGCGATGCCCACCGCGGGGGCATCGGCGGTGAACTTCAGCGCCCCGGCAGGCACCGTGTTCACGTTACTTGTGAACTCGGAAGCCTGGTTGCCCAGGGTGAAGGCGCGACCGGCGTCACTGCGGGATACGGCGTTGGCATTGGCGACGCCCTCTGCACGCTGGAAATCCGATGCCGCCGCGATGGCCGCAACCAGCGTCAGGCAGGCCAGACAGACCACTGTGAGCAGTCTCATATCCATCCCTCCTGTGGGGGTGTTTCCCTGTGAGTGCAAGCTCCGGGCCCGTTCTTCCCGCATTTTTGCGCCACGTATCGCGTTTTCCTCGCGCCGCGGGCGCTACGGGAAAGCCGCCGTCATTTCTCAGACCCGGGGAGCTTCGGCAGGCCGCAGCCCGCGCCACAGGCTAGCCGACGGACGCCAGGTTCTTGAGGTCGGGAGCAACGGCCTCGGCCACTCCGGCACACTGGCCGATCATGCTCTTGAGCAGGGCCGGGGTGACGTCTTCCAGGAACGTGCCACATCCGGCGATGACGATCCACTGGTTCTCAGCCATCTGTCCCGCGGAGACCTTGGGCATGAACGGCATGCCACCGTTGATGTCGTTGATCTTCTTGTACATCGCCGCGCTGGGAGCCCCCGGGAGCTGCATGACCATGGTCATGGCCATCAGGAGCCTGTCCTGCTCGATGCGGACCATGACCACATGCTGCTCGTTCATCTGCACTCCGCAGGCAACGGTGTTCGCGTCCATGACCTGGTACTGTCCCTGCTGGAACCCCGCGGCCGCCAGAAGCTGCTCCAGCTTGCCGCCTCCGGCGGGCTGCGCCGGCGGTGTCGCGGCGCCGAAGCCGCCGAACCCACCGGCCGCCGGCTGGCCGGGCGCCGGCTGGCCGCCTGCGGGCGGAGCTCCGAACTGGGCCAACGAGGGACCGGCTACCAACAGGCCGACGATGGCAACGACGCAGACCCTGAGCAATTCCGAGCGACGCATGACTTGTGTTCCTCCCTTTGGTTGTCTTACACCGGTTCGCTGCGCTTCAGATGCGGATGCGGTCGAGGCCGGCCCGGTGCGGCTCCCGGCGGCCCTCTCCGGCGCCCTACGCCTCGGAGCCCTGCCGGGCAGTTCCTTGCCCCGGGGCCCCGGCTCCGCGTCCCCTGAGACATCAATGGCTCAGGGCCGAAGGGGTCACCTCCCCTACGGGAGTGCCCATTCGGCCCATCCGCCCTCCGGCCTCCTCACGGCCGTAGCGGCACGGTGGTCAGAAGGCCGAGGTGCTGCCTCTGGCCAACGCGATGGACTTGACCTGCTTATTCTCGATCTGTACCGCAAACCCTACCGCCGGATAGTAGCGGAACGGCTTTTCCTCGCCCAGCATGAGGGCCTCCTCGAACGGAGGCAGCAAGGACTCCACCGAGTCCACGGAGTCGCCAATGGTGAGCTGGCCCACCTTCTTGCCCTCGATGGCCAGGACGGCATTGCAGCTTTGCTCGCTGGGCGTGGTGTAGAACTTGGCCCTCACCAGCCGGCCGCGGAAGAAGGTGAGCTCCAGGCCTGCCGCCAGATATCTCCAGCAGTAGATCGGGGCCTGCTCGTCGGCGGTCCGGGGCACCTGCGCCTTGGGGCCAACGGGGATCACGGCGTCCGGGCTGCCCAGATAGCGGGCCATGCGGGACAGAGTGTCGCCCAGGTAGATCTTCTGCTGCCCGCGCACGAAGTGCATGGACATCTTCTGCAGGCTCTTGGTCTTGAGCTGATCCTCCGGCAGTGCGGTGCGGCCCGTGGCGTGACACAGCCCCTGATAGCGTAGATAGACGTACTGCCACTGGGCGCTGCCGGGCGGCAGCCCCTTGCAGAGCTTCTCCAGACCGTCCACGGCCGTCTGCTGGTCCCCCGGGTCCTGACTATCGGCCAGCAGGGCACACAGGTTGATCTGGGGCACGTTCACTCCGCGCCTGCCCTCCGGGAAGGCGGCCTGCGCCTCCTGGAGCAGAGCCCTGGCCTGCTGGGGCGCGCCCTGCAGGTTGGCGTTGATCGCCTGGTTGTTGGCAATGGCCAGCGCCAGCAGCTCGTTCTCGCCCACCAGCTCCTTGGCCCGGGCGAGGTAGCCCGCCGCCGCCTGAGCGTCGGGGCCGTCGGGGGCGATGAGATTGGCGAAGGCCATGTTCCCGATGCCCAGCACGTAGTCGCCCTTGAGCTCGATCGCCTTGCTCAGGTGCTCGGTGGCCTCGGCCCATAGCTTCCGCAGCTCCGCGCTGATCTGCTGCTCATCGCGCGATGCCGGGTCGCTGTCCACCGGCAGGAAGGTGGAGAAACCCACGGGCATCGGCTGACCCACGTCCTTGTGCGTGTCCCAGTACCACTGGGGGAGGCTGTGGTAGTACTGCATGATCTTGGCATATCCCAGATTCCCCAGCACCTCCGGGGCGTCGGGGAAGTACGCCAGGGCCCCCTGGAAGGACTGCTGGGCGCAGGGATAGTCGCCCATCTTCAGCATCTCCACGCCGACCTCGAAGTCGATCACGGCCTGCCACATCTGCTCGCGGTTCTGATCCAGCACCGCCAGGCGCTCCGTGGCGCTGGGGTGGTCGTAAGCCAGGGCCTCCCAGAAGAAGGTCTCGCCCAGCTCCTCGCGGCTGCGCATGAAGTTGCGCACGATACCGTTGGGGTCGTAGCCGGCCTTGGCCGAGATCTCGGCCCCGAACAGGTCGCAGGCATGCTCCATCTCGCGCGTGGCCGTAACCCCGATGGCGTTGTCGGACTGCGTTAGCTTGTAGGTGGCGTCGTTCCAGTCCTTAGTGTGATGCCCCAGGGCGATATGGCCCAGCTCATGGCCGATGATCCCGGCAAGTGCGTCCACGTCATCCCATACCGTCTTGTCGATCAGCCCCATGTAGACGACGATCTCGGTCTTGAACGGCACCTCCATGCTGTCGCCCAGACGCTTGGCGTAGGCATTGAGTGTCGGCTCGTCCTTGACAATGACCGCCGGCCTCTCCGGCGCCCACTCCGGTGGGGCATCCAGGGCGGCCCACTGCCGCACGATGATCTCCTCGGCCCGGGCCTGCCACCAGGCCGCGTCATGGGTTGTCGCCGCCAACGAGCACGGCACCGACACGGCCAACATCAACATCGCCACAGCAAGCGGGACGTAGCGCATTACAGTCCTCACCTGGAGCTCTCCCTTCATCCTACACGGACTTCCGTGGTCATCAGACGTATGGTGCGAGGCGTCTGGTTCGGAGCCCGGACCGATCTTCATCGGCTCCGGGCCTGTACACGCCGGTTAGTTACCGCAGGTGCCCCAATACTTCCCGGATTCCGTCTCGGTAATCGCGGAGATTGAAGTCGGTGACCGGCATCGTGTCGAAATGCAGGAACCCCAGCGGCATATCCGGCGTGCCTCGGGTGCTGCGGCCCATGTCCGCCGGTGCGCTCAGGATCATGTGTCCAAGCTCGGCGTTGAGGGCCAGGGCTTCCGGGGTCAGCACCGCCGCCGTGGGCGTGGTGCGCAGCGAGAACGTCTCGCGCTCGCGGTCCGGCACCCGATAGGCACCCATCACATGAGGTGCAAAACCGCTGCCTGCCGGGGGCGCGTAGTCCGCCGCGGGTAGCGCGTAGGTGCTCTGAGCGATCAGCAGAGCGGTCGGGGTGCCCGGCACATGCGTCGCGCTCTGCAGTGGGTTTGCCGGCAGCTCCGATACATCCGCCTCGGCGGGAGCGAACACGGAGGTCTCCCCCGCGAGCCCGGCGCTTGCGCACACCAGCCCAACCACAACCACCAGGTGCAGCAGGTTGCCCATCGCAAGCTCCTCCTCGATCTTCAGCGGTCATCGTGAGCCGCGCCACTAATCCCCGCCGACGTCGCGGCTGACGGGAGCGTGTTCCCAAAGTGGCGAGAACATGCGCTCCTTGATGCTCCGGGCATGCTCATCGTCCGTGAGCCAGGAGTCCACAGGGTTCGCGGCCCGCGGCGCCGGATCGCTCTGCGGAGTTGCATAGACGGCCTTCGGATCGCCGTCTTGCAGCGCCAGGACTCCCGGCTGCCGGCCGTGGACGACCATGGGTGGGGGGGCGGGGGTGTAGTTGTCGGCCGGTCCCTCCGGGACGGCGGGGGGCACGGTCGAGGGCTCGGGCCGAGACGGCGCCGACGGGCGCCCGGCGAGCATCTCCACGGGCGCCGCGGGCCTTGCCGACGGCCGCGACGGCGACCGCCGTTGAGCCGGCGCCCGCCGGCCCTGAGGCCTGCGGTCGGGCACCGGGCTCCGCGGCATGGCGGGAGCCACCACGGGCGGCGCGCTCGGAGGCACCGAGGACGGGGCCACGCCGCTGTCGGCGGGCTCGGGCACGGCCTCGGGCGCGGTCTCCGACACCGCGTCTCCCGCGGGCTCCGGGGTACCCGTCCCCTCGGCGATGATGACCCCTCCGGGCCGCCCCTCGGGCTGTACCGGGGAGAAGCCGCCACGCAGCAGGTGGACACAAAGCGCGACCGCCACGACGGCCACCGCGGCCGCCGAGATCCACGCCGGCCGCCCAGCCAGAGCCGACCGCGGGCGCACTCGCACCACCGGGGCCCCACCGGCTGCCTGCGCCGCCTCTTCTCTGAGCTGCTCCACCAGCCAGCGACATTCCTCACAGATGGCCAGGTGAGCTTCGATGGCCCGGGCGTCTCCCGGACGCAGTCTCCCCTCCACGAAGGCGGCGTACTCCTCGGTGCTGTACGCCACGCACTCACCGCCCGTCAACTGAGCGATGCGCCGGAAGTAGCGATCTTGTGCGGTCTGCTGGGTCACCGTTTCACCTCACCCCCCTATCTGCTCTGGCGTGAATCCCTTGCTCTCCAGGCACTTCTGCATCCGGCGGTCAACCCTGAAGATCCGCGTCCCCACCGTCTCCGACTTGATCCCCAGGTTCTGGGCGATGTCGATATGCCTCAGCCCCTGAAGCCGGTGCTGGATCCAGGCTTCGCGCATCTCCGGCTTCACCTGCTGCAGGCAGTCACCGAGAGCCACGCGCAACTCGCGGCAGGCCTGTTGGCGCTCGGTGTCGTCGCTGCCGGCGATCCGCTCGGAGAAGGAGCCGCGGTCCTCGTCCGGCGGGTCCTGGTCCGTGAACAGGACGGTGTTGTCCCGCAGCCTCCCCTGTGACTGGCGGTACTTCCAGGTGATACGCAGGAGGATCCCGATGGCCCACGTCTCGAAACGCGAACGCCCCTCGAACCGTGGCAGTGCCGAGAACACGACCTCCAGCGCCGCCGAGAGGATCTCCTCGCGCTCCTCGCCCCAGATCCTGTCCCTGGCGAGCTTGCGCTCGAAAAGCTCCGTGCAGCAGCACGCGATGTCATCCCGAGCCCGGCCATCACCCCGCTGAGCGGCGGCAACAACCCGACTGTCGACTCTGATCCGCATGGACAGCCCACCATGGTGCGTTGGGGTTCTACGGTTGACGGTCGCTCCTAACAACACCCGCCAAGACTCAGTTCCCCGCGGGGCCGTCACATCCTCCATCCGCCGGTTATCAAGGTCTCGATGTCCGCGGGCCCGCCGCCGGCTCTCGCGCTCACCTGCTGAGTTAGTGGGCACCTACCGCCGGTTATTCCCCGACAACGCCCAGTTGTTGCGGCTGAGGGCCTGCAGGAGGTATCATCGGGCACAGGCCCCAGAGCCTTGATGCCTCGTGTCAGGGCAAGCGCCGGGAGGTGCCAAGATGACCGTCCCCCCAACGCGGGACATGCCCAAAGCGGCGGCCCGCGGCAGATCTCGAGCGGACCGGCCCGGCCACAGCCGCCGGGCCGCGGTCTGGCAGGCGGTGCTGGCCGTCCTCCTGCTCCCCCTCTGTGCCCGTTCCCAGGACGCCGGCGCGCAGATCGGCCCGGCGATGCAGGCCGCCGCTGAGGCCCACCGGGACGGGCGCTACGCCGAGGCCGAAGCCGCCTGGCTCAGAGCGGCGGACATCTGCGACAGGGCGGGAAACCAGAAGGGCAAGGCCTTCGCCTGGCTGATGGCCGGCACGGCCCAGGCCCACCAGGGAAAGCACGAGCAGGCCCTGCAGCGCCTGAGCCACGCACTGGCGGCCTTCGTCGATCTGGGGATGGAGCAGGAGCAGGCCGCCTGCCACCATAACATCGGCGTCTCTGAGGCGGCTCTGGGCCGGCATGACCGGGCCATCGACAGCTATCAGGCGGCGCTGGAGCTGTACGCCGCTCTTGGCCTCCGCGAGGAGCAGGCCGAATGCCTCGCCAATATCGCCATCTCCCACCATAGTGCCGACAGGTATGAGCGGGCCGTGGAGATGCACCGCAGGGCGGTGGACCTGTACGCCGAGCTCGGTCTGAGAGAGCAGCAGGCCTGGGCCCTGCAGGGCCTGGCCACCGCCTACAGGGCCCTGACCCGCTACGACGAGGCCGCCGAGTGCTACGAGACCGCGCTGACCATCTACACAGACCTCGATGACGCCGCCCAGCAGGCGGCCTGCCTGGCCGACCTCGGCGTGGTGGAGACCGACAGGAACCGCTACACCGCCGCCGAGCAGTACCTGCGCCGGGCCCTGGAGTGGTACCGGCAGGCCAAGGAGGAAGCCCGGACCGCCCGCTGTCACCGCGACCTGGGCGTCGTGGAGCACCACACCGGCCGCTACGACCAGGCCGTCGAGAGCTATGGCAGTGCCGCCCGAATCTTCTCCGAACTGGGACTGGAGCGCGATCTGGCCCTCTGCTGGCAGAACCTCGGCGTGTCCCAGGGCTCCCTGGGGCAGTACGAGGCCGCCGTCGAGACTCTCCGTCGTGCCCTCGCCCTGGCGGATAGGCTGCAATTGCCCATCGCCGTGGCCGACTGCGCCCTCAATCTCGCCGGCGCCTTCGTCGAGCTGGGACAGCACAACGCCGCCATCGCCCACTACCAGGCCGCGCTGGCAATCTACACCGAGAAGAACCGGCTCCGCCAACAGGCCGACTGCTGGCAGAGCATCGGCATGCTGTACGCCATCGCCGACAACCCGCACAAGGCGGTGGAGTACCGCGAGCGGGCGCTGGAGGTCTACTTGCGTCTGGGCCTGGAGCGCGAGCAGGCCGGCTGCTGGCTGGACCTGGGAGTCGCCTACCGCAGGCTGGGAGAAGTCGACCGGGCCATCGACTACGCCGGCCGCGCCCTGGAGGTCTACCGATGGCTGGGCCTGCGGCGCGAGCAGGCGGGCTGCCTTCTGAACCTGGGGAACGCCTACCTCAGCGCCGAGAGAACCGCCGAGAGCCTGGCACATCTCCACCGGGCCGAGGAACTGCTGGTGGATCTCTCCCGGACCGTCGCGACCCCCGGACAGGGCTGGGTGCCCGAAGAGCTGTACCAGGTGCAGGCCGCACTGGGCGAGGCCCTGCGCCACAGGGGCGCCGAGGGCGATCTGGAGAGAGCCTATGTCTACCAGGCCCGGGCGGTCAAGATCGTCGAGCATCTCCGGGGGCGCGGTGCCTCCACCGTGGACATGCGCACATCCTACTTCTCCAAGATGACCTGGGTCTACGACCGCATCATCGACCTTCTGCTGGACATGGCTCGGCAGGGCCTGGAGCCCAATCCGGAGGCGCTCGGCGAGCAGGACCCGTCCCTGTGGGCGGGCCTGTCCATGCCGGTACCGGACCTGTGGCCCGGCTGGGGGAGCTTCAATAGATCGGAAGAGCGTCGTGTAGGGAAAGAGTGTAGGATAGGGTG